>JAUSAX010000141.1 GCA_030652315.1 Afipia sp.
GGTCAGGTTCTTGGCTTCGATGCCGGGCAGCGCGTCGATCACCTTGTCGGCGTCGACCGACTTCACCTTCTCGACCGCCTTGACCCACATCTCGAAGCCGATGACGTGAGCTTCCATCGGATCGTTGGTCACGCGCTTCGGATTCTTGGTGTAGGCCTGCCACGACTTGATGAAAGCGTCGTTCTCGGGCGTCTTGATCGACTGGAAGTAATTCCAGGCGGCGAGATGGCCGAGCAGCGGCTTGGTGTCGATACCGGCAAGTTCTTCTTCACCGACCGAGAACGCAACGACCGGAATATCGGTCGCCTTGATGCCCTGGTTGCCGAGCTCTTTGTAGAACGGAACGTTGGCGTCGCCGTTGATGGTCGAAACCACCGCCGTCTTCTTGCCGGCCGAACCGAACTTCTTGATGTCGGCCACGATCGTCTGCCAGTCGGAATGACCAAACGGCGTGTAGTTGATCATGATGTCTTCGGCCTTGACGCCCTTCGACTTCAGATAGGCTTCAAGGATCTTGTTGGTGGTGCGCGGATAGACGTAGTCGGTGCCGGCCAGAACCCAGCGCTGCACCTTTTCTTCCTTGGCGAGATAGTCGACCGCAGGGATCGCCTGCTGGTTCGGCGCCGCGCCCGTGTAGAACACGTTGCGCTCGCTCTCCTCGCCTTCGTACTGCACCGGGTAGAACAGGATCGAGTTCAATTCCTTGAACACCGGCAGCACGGACTTGCGCGACACCGAGGTCCAGCAGCCGAACACCACCGATACCTTGTCCTTGGTGATCAGTTCGCGGGCCTTTTCTGCGAACAGCGGCCAGTTCGACGCCGGGTCGACCACGACGGCCTCGAGCTTCTTGCCGAGGACGCCGCCCTTCTTGTTCTGTTCATCGATAAGGAACAGCACCGTATCCTTCAGCGTGGTTTCGCTGATGGCCATGGTTCCGGAAAGCGAATGAAGGACGCCGACCTTGATGGTGTCCTGCGCCTTTGCCCCGCCAATGATGGCGCAACCCAAAAAAAGACCCGCAGTTGCGGCCAACCATTTACGGCGGCTGAACGGTGCAACTGCAGCGCTGTTGAAATGCGTAAACATGCGATGTCATCTCCCTGACGCAGACGTGAAACGCTCTGCGACGGCTCACCGGCCGTCGGCGTTAAGGGAATCGCAAGAACTATGCCATGACGCAGATTTGTATAACTATCTGATATTAAATAATAAAATTGATGTAGCGAGCAAAGCTCATTTTGGCCGCCTTGTTTGTGAGCAGCCAAGCTGGCGTTCCCTTCAGCAATTGCATAATAAATAACCAGAAATTTCTCTCTGTCTAAAATTCAAGCAGGCTTTTGAGGGCAGCAACGGTCAGCCCAACAGAGGCCCCTTCGCCTGCGCAAGGCTGATCCGGACCGATTTCACCTTGAAAGCGCCGTGTTCCTGTTCCATACGGTACGCACGACCTTGAGAATCATCGGGTCTCTGCGAGCCGCGTGTACTGATCCCGTCAAACGGTTTCTGGCTTGCCCCTTCAGCTAACCAAAACCGACGCCCCAGACACGCGGGTGTCTCCGACACCCGCCCGCACCTGGCATTCCGCCGGGCGCGCGTTGCGACTCATAGAAAGATACCCTTTTGACCTCCTTCCAGGATTTCGGCCTCGCCGATCCAATTTCGCGTGCCCTTAAAGAAGAAAATTACGTCACGCCCACCCCCATCCAGGCCCAAACCATTCCCATCGCGATCACCGGCCGCGACGTGATCGGCATTGCGCAAACCGGCACCGGCAAGACCGCGTCGTTCGCGCTTCCGATCCTGCATCGCCTGCTGGAAAACCGTATCAAGCCGCAGCCGAAAACCTGCCGCGTGCTGGTGCTGAGCCCGACCCGCGAATTGTCGGGCCAGATCCTTGAGAGCTTCAACGCTTACGGCCGGCACATAAAGCTGACCTCGGCGCTGACGATCGGCGGCGTCCCGATGGGTCGCCAGGTCCGCTCGCTCATGCAGGGCGTCGATGTGCTGGTGGCAACACCGGGCCGTCTGCTCGACATGGTCCAGGGCAACGCCCTGAAACTCGGACAGGTCGAGTTCCTCGTCCTCGACGAAGCCGACCGCATGCTCGACATGGGCTTCATCAACGACATCCGCAAAATCGTCGCCAAGCTGCCGACCAAGCGTCAGACCCTGTTCTTCTCGGCCACCATGCCGAAGGACATCGCCGACCTCGCCGAGCAGATGCTGCACAATCCGGCCCGCGTCGCCGTGACGCCGGTGGCGTCCACGGTGGAGCGCATCACGCAAAAGGTCTTGCAGGTCGATCACTCTGCAAAGCCCGCTATTCTGGCGCAGATTCTCAAGACCGAGCAGGTCAACCGCGCGCTGGTGTTCACCCGCACCAAGCACGGCGCCGACAAGGTCGTGAAGGGTCTGGTCAGGGCAGGCATCCCCGCCGAAGCCATTCACGGCAACAAGTCTCAGAACCACCGCGAGCGTGTGCTGGCGGCGTTCCGCACCGGCGACATTCGCACGCTGGTCGCCACCGACATCGCGGCCCGCGGCATCGACGTCGACGGCATCAGCCATGTGATCAATTTCGACCTGACCAACGTGCCGGAAACCTACGTCCACCGCATCGGCCGCACCGCGCGTGCCGGCGCGGACGGCACCGCGATTTCGCTGGTGGCCGGCGGCGAGGAGCTTGGCTATCTGCGCGACATCGAAAAACTGATCCGCGTCACCTTGCCGAAGGAAGATCGCCGCACGCCGGGACATCAACAACGTCCTGCCGCAGCCGCTCCCTCGCAGCATCGTCCGGGTCGTCCCGGGGCGAATGGGCACAACCCGCGTTCCAACGATGCCGCTCCCGGATCGAAGGGTCCACGCCGCCGACGCCGTCCCGGCGGGGGCATGCCGCAGTCCGACCGGCACGAAGCCGGCCGTCATGAACAATCTCGGCCATCGCAAAATGCCAAGGGTGAGGGTATTCAGGGGGTAGCTTTCCTGCACCGTGAAAGCCGCCCGGCCCAGAACCAACCGAGGCGCGACCAGCGCCCGCAGCGCTCGTAACCGGATTATTGGACACCTAATTTGAGGACTTGGAGACCCCTATGGCCAAAGAAGAGTTGATCCAGTTCGAAGGACTGGTGACCGAAATTCTTCCCGATGCGCGTTATCGCGTCCAGCTCGATGCCGGACACGAGATCGTCGCCTACACCGCCGGGAAGATGAAGAAGAACCGCATCAAGACGCTGGCGGGCGACCGGGTGACCATCGAAATGTCGCCCTACGATCTCGAAAAGGGTCGCCTGATTTTCCGGCACAAGGACGAACGCGCCGGCAGTGGCCCTCCCCGCGGCACCCCGCCGCGCGGACAATTCCGCCGCAGGTAACAGCCTCCCCACATCGAGGGATCGCGCAAGTCATGTGCGATCCCTCGCTTTCGGGCCCGGTCGCGGACATCAAAAATCCGTGTCCCTCAGGATTGTTTTAGGGGCTTTTTTCGCCTAATATCGAGGGATCGATCTTCGGCCGGACGACATAGCTATCCACCGGTACAGCCGGTTTAGACGCTGACGACCTCATCCAAATTTCGATCTCACCAGCTCATTTACCGTGGGCTTTGACTATAACTATCTTGAGAAGGACTACCTGCGTGAGCATGGGAACTGTGAAGTGGTTCAACGCGACTAAGGGCTTTGGATTCATTCAGCCGGACGACGGCGGCAACGACGTATTCGTTCACATCAGCGCCGTCGAGCGCGCTGGTCTCGGAACGCTGCGCGAAGGCCAGAAGATCAGCTACGAAATCGTCGCCGATCGCCGTTCGGGCAAGTCGTCGGCCGACAATCTTCGCGCTGCTGGCTAACTGAAATTTTTGCAGCTCACGCTGCAAAGAATTTCAAAGACCGAGAACAAACATCAAAAGGCCGTGCGGATCGCACGGCCTTTTTTGTTGGGCGCAGTTTGCAGGGCGTCATGCATCGCGCGTCTTGTGCTGCGCGATGTTGCGGAGGACCCCCCGCACTCAACTGGTGTAATCGACCTTGTTGGACTGGCGGGGCCGCGTGAAACAATCCTCGGACAGTGGAACGGTGGTCTTGATCACGTAACCGGTGATCGGCGTGAAGGTATATTTCACCTCACTCCAGATCAGATGCGTGTTTGGAACAAGGAGATCCGCTGGAATCGTCGTGATGACCGTATCCTTGGGATATCCCGTCGTGAGCGTAACCGAGCCGCCGCTGACAGTGCCGTTGTAGCTCCAGACAACCTTCACGTTCTTCGATGCGTCAATCGTGACTTGGGTAATCTTCTGGGTCATGTTCGCCGGGGTCACGATGTAAGGCGTCATGATGGCACCGCCCATCTTGAAGAAATTCGAGATGTCCGTGGATGACACTTGAGCGCCTTGCGAGACAAGGTCGGACAGCGTCCGCGCAGTCAGCGTCACCTTGCGGTCGATGGCGACACCGCTCGCCGTGTCGATCATTCCGAACAGAAGCACCAGCATCAGCGGCGCGATGAACGCGAATTCAACCGCGGCGACACCCCGCTTGTCCCTGCCGAATCGGGCGAGTAGCCGGCGGCTCCGGCGCGCATTTCCGAACTGTGGAATCATCCTCATGATCTTACATCCATCAAGGTTCGACGCGGAACGCCGCGGTTGCCGCCACTAGCCGTCCTTTGGACGAACCGCTGACGAGATTCGCGATGTCGTAACCCAGTCCCGTCACGAACAGCGGCCACTTATAGAACGCGCGTACAAGCACGGTGTCGCCGGGTTTCGAAAGCTGGTACGCCGGTATCGCCGTCAGAGCGCCAGCCACGATCGGATCAGCCAGGTCCGCCGCCGGAATCGCAACCCCAGGCGCATAGGCTTTCACACTGATAATGAGCGGACTTGCGAGGCTATCGTCGCATGTGAACAGCAGCTTGACGCGATTGCAGAGATCCGCACTGAACTGCGCCTGCGTCATCTTTGCGTCCTGCGCCTGATGCGTCAGCACCAATCGCGCCGAATCGTGCGTGCCTGTCTCCAGGATCTGGGATGCGAAAAACACCAGCGCCGTTTCCATGATTGCAAACAGCAGGACGAAGAACAGCGGAGCGATGAACGCGAACTCGACGGCCGCGGACCCTCGCCGGTTACGGCGGAAGCGGCGCAAGGCTTTGTTGAGCGCGTTCAGGGACGTCGCGGGGGGACGCATCGAGCTATCCTCGGAAGGCAGCGGAAGTAACTACCGCCGAGAATAGACGACAGAGATTGTTGAATGCTTGCGCCGGATAGGAACAACCCGCGGCGCGGGATTAACCGGTTGTTAACCGAATCGAGCCTGGGGCGCGGCTTGAGATCGCATCCGCGCCATCTCGATCATTCACAGTTCGGCGAGCAGCTGACTGTATCGCGATTGGTTCCACGGTAGATGGTCACGACATTGTCGGACTCGTCATCTTTGGCCGACTTCGCACCGGGACGAGCATCAACAAGACTGCGGAGGGCAAGCGACAACGTCCCACTCTGGCGGGCCTGCGCCAACGCTTCCGTCTGCCGGGGTTTCAGCTCGAGCGTCGCCGTCTTGCCCACGACAACTTTCTGACCGCCCTTTTCCTCGACGGTTTGATCAATCGCCAGAACGCGTACGTCGCTCAGGATAGCCGTCGAATTGACAATGTCCGCTCCTGCGCCATCGGGGTTTTTCCGGCGGCGCGAGAGAATGACATCAACCCTGTCATTGGGGAGGATAAAGCCGCCCGCACCGGTTTCCGGTGAGATTTCAGTCGAAACCGCGCGCATTCCGCGCGGCAGGATCGCGGCCATGAAGCCGGACCCGTTACTCTTGACCAGTTTTGTGTCGCGGATCGGTTCTCCGGTCAGCATCGGCGAACGCGCGATCGAGCCTACAAGCTGGGTCGTCGCATCGGCGCGATCGCTGCGGCGGATGAAGCTGGAGCTCGCCGTGCTCGCTGGCCAGGATTGCCACTGCAAGTCATCCGCTGTGATTTGCTGACCGAGGCCAATATCGCCCCGCGCAACCAGAACGTCGGTGGTCTCCATCTGAACAACGGGCGCAGCTGGCGGCGCCAAATCCGAACCACTGGCCAGGTAGGCGGCAACGCCGCCCGCTGCGACAGCGATCGCCAATACGACAACTCGCGCCCTATTCATAAATTTACTCTCATACGCAACACAAACTCGGCGCCGCATACAACCGGCCCGACATGGCAAATCTGACGTTAATTGATGAATGAACTGCAAACAGGCAGCCGTTGCCCGGTCGGGCAAAGCAAGAGCCCAGCGTGACGGCCGGAGTTCCACACAATTTGCGGTATCTCGTTAGGCGGGAACTTACCGCCCGGCAAGAACCGGAAAATACCCCCGGTTTTCTCCGATCAAATTAACGACCTGCGATTGCATGCGCCCTTAGGTTCCAATCGGGGAACGGCGGTTCCGCCCCGCGAAGACCAGAGTTCCACAGCCACGTGTGCAAACGGAGATAGCAATGATCACCCTCGTTACCCGCTTCCTGAAGAATGAGTCCGGCGCGACTGCAATCGAATACGGCCTGATCGCTGCCGGCATCTCGCTGGCGATTATTGCCGCCGTGAACGGTCTCGGCACGACCTTGAACACCAAGTTCACCAACATCAACACGTCAATCAACTAAGCAAACGCGCTTGGTCGGAGAACCAGAGGCTTCGGGAAACCGGAGCCTCATCTGCGCGCGACCCGCCCCATCCAGGCGAGCGCGTTAAAACAGCATTTACCGTCAGCAAGAAGAGGCTGATACCCCGGTATTTCAGCAATCGAATTAACTGCGCTGCAATTCCTACCACGTAGGTTCACCCCATGGTCACGGTGGTTTCCGCCCCCGCAACGGCCAGAGTTCTACAGCCACGTGTACAAATGGAGTTACAGATGACCAAGCTCGTTGCTCGCTTCGTCAAGGACGAATCCGGCGCCACCGCGATCGAGTACGGCCTGATCGCCGCCGGCATTTCGCTGGCGATCATTGCTGCCGTGAACGGTCTCGGCACGACCTTGAACACCAAATTCGGCAACATCAACACGTCGATCAAGTAAGCGATCGCTGTTTCGCCGAGAAACAAAGGCTTCGGGAAACCGGAGCCTTTTTTGCGTCCTGACCAATTCGCCAACCCGCAAAGCGTCCATGAAACCGTCTCCGACCGAGAAGCGCTCCAGGCACATCTTCGTGCCGCTGTCCGGCGATGAACCCGCCCGGCTCGTCTGCGCGGCGCTCGTCCTGGCCTCACTCGCAGCGCTGTTCCGGATCGCCAGCATCTGGTAGTGCCCGTTCTAAGATTGTTCATTTCTGCCGGTTAGCCTGCCGCGTCGCTCATACGGACCGAGTTCCCGCGGCTCATTTTCGACAGACCCCGGCAAACCCATGATCCTCGACCTCGCGCGCGTTTTCCTGTTTCCCGCATTGATGGCCTTCGCCGCGGCGAGCGATCTCTTCACGATGACGATCCCCAACCGTGTCTCGCTGCTCATGGTGGCGGGTTTCTTCCTCCTTGCTGGCTTCAGCGGCATGCCGCTGTCCGAGATTGCCATGCATGTCGGGGCCGGCCTGACGGTGCTCGTGATCGCCTTTGCCTGCTTCGCCTTTGGATGGATGGGCGGCGGCGATGCCAAAATCGCGGCGGCCGCCGGGCTCTGGTTCGGGTTCCCGCCGCTTGCCGACTATCTGATCTATGCGTCGCTGTTCGGCGGCGCGTTGACGCTTCTGGTGCTCCAGTTCCGGCAGTGGCCGTTGCCCTATTCGCTGGTGTCGCAGGAATGGCTGCAGCGGCTCCACCGCAAGGACAGCGGCATTCCCTACGGCATCGCGCTCGCTCTCGGTGCGCTGATGATCTATCCGGAAACCGAATGGATGAAGGCCGTGGATCTCACCCGCTTTGTCGGCCACTGAGCAAACGCGCGCGACAACGATCGCAACTTCTCATTAACGCGATTTAGATACGCCTCATTAACCATGCTTTGACGTTTAGCTGGTCAAATCCCACCACAGCGACGGGTCCGTCGCGGCGTGATGTGGAAAGTGAAGGCGTATGAATACCGCGCGGATTGTCGATCTGGCTATTGCTGTCCGCGCCGGCGGCGCTGCTGCGCCAGCGGCAGTCCTGGCCCTCGTCCACAGCCAGTTCGAGCTTCATCCGCAAGACCGACCGCGCCGCGGGCGGCTTCATCCTGCCACCATCGACGAACCCGGCAAGCGCGACAGCATCAACGTGGTTCGCTGCGGCATCTCAACAACTATGACGACACGGAAGTGGTCGAGGGGACTGGGAAGATGAGGCGAGAGGGACATCAGGCACCTGTGCGGACCTTCTTGGTGCGTGCCCTGTCGTTTGCCGCGGTCTCCGCGCTGACGCTGAACCCGGTTCTGTCGCCGGTGATCGCGAGCGACTACCGTGTGCCAGCGGCTGCGGCATCAGCAGGCGGCCAGTTGAACGCGCGCTTCCTGCCGCTCGGCATCGGAAAATCCGTCGTGATCGACCTGCCGCGCGACGTCAAGGACGTCCTCGTCGCGGATCCGAAGATTGCCAACGCCGTCGTGCGTTCGGCCCAGCGCGCCTATATCATCGGCGCCGCGGTCGGTCAGACCAACATCATCTTCTTCGACACGGCGGGCCAGCAGATCGCCGCTTACGATATTGCGGTTACACGCGATCTCAACGGTGTCCGCGCCGCGCTGAAACAATCGTTCCCGCGGTCCGACATCCGGATCGAAGGCGTCGGCGACGGCGTCGTGCTGTCCGGTACGGCTGCCAATCCCCTCGAGGCACAACAGGCCGCCGATCTTGCCGCTCGCCTTACCGGCAGCGCGGACAAGGTCGTCAACAGCATCACGGTGCGCGACCGCGATCAGGTCATGCTCAAGGTCACCGTCGCGGAAGTGCAGCGAAACATCATCAAACAGCTCGGTGTCGATCTTTCCGCGTCGATGAATTACGGCACGGCGGTCGTGAACTTCAACAATACAAACCCGTTCACGGCATACGGCCGTGCTCTTGTGGACGGCAACACCGCGGTCGGCGGCTTTGGCAAAACAATAAACGCCGCAGGCAGTGTCGTTCCGTCGGTGCAGGCGACCTTGCGCGCGATGGAAAACGCCGGTGTCATCCGAACTCTTGCCGAACCCAGTCTGACGGCGATCTCGGGCGAATCCGCCAACTTCCTCGCCGGCGGCGAGTTCCCCGTGCCTGGCGGCAATTCGTGCGATCCCACCACGCGCGTTTGTACGACGCAGATTATCTTCAAGAAGTTCGGTATCGCGCTCGGCTTCATCCCGGTCGTTATGAGCGAAGGCCGCATCAGCCTGCGCGTAAGCACCGAAGTGTCCGAACTGTCGCAAGAAAATTCGGTGTCCATCAGCGGCACAACGATCCCGGCGATCAAGGTCAACCGCGCCGAAACGACGCTCGAGATTCCGTCAGGCGGCTCGATGGTGATGGCCGGTCTTATCAAGGAACAGACCAAGCAGGCGATCAGCGGTCTGCCCGGAATGTCACAGTTGCCCGTGCTGGGAACGCTGTTTCGCAGCCGCGATTTCGTCAACAACAATACCGAGCTGATGGTGCTGGTAACCCCCTACGTGGTTCGTGCTGTCGCGCAGAAGGATCTTTCGCGACCGGACGACGGATTTGCCGACTCGTCTGATCCGCAGGCCGATCTGCTCGGCACTATCAACCGCATCTACGGCGTTCCCGGCCGCGTTGAACCGGCCCGCAAGTACCGCGGCTCTTACGGCTTCATCACCGACTGAGATCGGACAAGGACAGTATCGATGACAAAGCGAGTACCCGATCTCAAACACAGCCTGCGGATCGCAGTCGCCCTCCTCGGGGCGTCCGCCGCTTTGGGAGCCTGCACGACGCATACGAGCCAGGACACTGTGACCGGCAGCATTCCGAACGACTATCGCCAACGCCATCCAATCGTGATTCAGGAAGCCAATCGCGCGACGGAAGTCTTCGTCGGTCACGGGCGTGGTGGACTTACCTCGATACAGCGCTCGGACATCGCAGGCCTTGCGGAAACCTGGCTGCGCGAAGGTACGGGCGGTATCATCATCGACATGCCGGTGAACACGCCGAATGCCCGTGTTGCCACCGATTCATTGCGCGAGATTAAGGCCATCCTGGCTGCGGCCGGCGTGCCGCCGCGCGGCATCACCGTCAGGAACTATCGCCCGACCGATCCCCGGCTGTTTGCGACCATCCGCGTCAACTATCCGCGGATCACGGCGGATGCCGGTCCGTGCGGCACGTGGCCGGAAGACCTTGGCCCCTCGATCAAGAACAAGGGTTATCTCGACAATCGCCCGTACCACAATTTCGGCTGCGCACAGCAGCGCAATCTCGCAGCCATGGTCGCCAATCCATCGGACCTGGTTCAGCCGCGCTCAGAGACCGCTGCCTACACCGGCCGACGAACAGTCGTGCTGGACAAGTACCGCAGGGGCGAAAGCACTGCCACGAACTATCCTGATCCAGACAAAAACCAAATCAGCAATGTGGGCAAATGATTAGTTACGCGCGCCAAGACCAGGAAGACGGGACCGGCTCTTCCGCCGCCGAGGAACACATCGCGCCGGCGCCGCGCGTGTCCGTGCAGGCATTCTGCGAAACGGTTGAAACCGCCGCGGCTGTGCAGTCCGCCGGCGAAGACCGTCGGCTGGACAAGGCTCATCTCAAGATTCAGATGGGCGGCATGGCGGCAGCCATCGAGGCTTACCGGACCGCGCCGACCCCGAACGTGATCCTGCTGGAAACCGAGGGCCGCAACGACATTCTTTCGGGGCTCGACCAGCTTTCCACGGTTTGCGACGCCGGCACCCGCGTGGTCGTCATCGGCCGCGTCAACGACGTCGTGCTGTACCGCGAGCTCGTCCGGCGCGGCATCAGCGACTACGTCATCGCACCCGTTGCGCCGCTCGACGTTGTTCGTTCGATCTGCGGCCTGTTTTCGGTTCCCGAAGCTAAAGCCGTGGGACGGATCATTGCCGTCGTCGGCGCCAAGGGCGGCGTCGGCGCCTCCACGGTGGCGCACAACGTCGCCTGGGCGATCGCACGCGATCTCGCGCTGGATACGGTCGTCGCCGATCTCGATCTTGCCTTCGGAACCGCTGGCCTCGACTACAATCAGGATCCTCCGCAGGGCATCGCCGATGCGGTCTTCTCTCCGGACCGCATCGACACCGCCTTCGTCGATCGCCTGCTGTCCAAGTGCACCGACCATCTGAGCCTGCTCGCCGCGCCGGCGACGCTCGACCGCGTGTACGATTTCGGTGCTGAGGCGTTCGATTCGATTTTCGATACGCTGCGCACGACGATGCCCTGCATTGTGCTCGACGTTCCGCACCAGTGGTCCGGATGGAGCAAGCGCGCCTTGGTCGGCGCCGACGATATCCTGATCGTCGCAACCCCCGATCTCGCCAATCTGCGCAACACCAAGAACATGTTCGACACGCTGAAAGCCGCGCGGCCCAACGACAGGCCGCCGCTGTACTGCATCAATCAGGCGGGTGTTCCGAAGCGACCCGAGATCAACACCAGCGAGTTCGCAAAGGCTATCGAGAGCCAGCCGATCGTGACCATTCCGTTCGAGCCGCAGATTTTCGGCGCGGCGGCGAACAACGGTCAGATGATCGCGGAAATCGCGGCCAACCACCGGACTTCCGAGATGTTCCTGCAGATTGCGCAGCGCCTGACCGGCCGCGGCGAAGCCAAGAAGCCGCGCAGTTCGTTCCTGGGGCCTTTGCTCGGAAAACTCCGGGCCAAATAGACTATCGCGTGGAGTTATCGCCGTGTTTGGTAAGCGTAGCGGATCAGAAGCTGACGTCCGGGCCGTTCAGCCCCCGGACCGCGGGCAGGAAGCAGCGCCCGCCGCCGCAAGGCCGGCCATGGCGAGCGTTGCATCGCCTCCGCTGGCGCCTGCGCGGCAGCCCACGCCTGCCCCCGTTATCGAAGCACGGCGCTCGGACAGCTATTATCAGGTCAAGGCAACCATCTTCGGGGCGCTGATCGAAGCCATCGATCTTGCCCAACTCGCGAAGCTCGACACCGAGTCCGCGCGCGAAGAAATCCGCGACATCGTCAACGAGATCATCGCGATCAAGAATATCGTGATGTCGATCGCCGAGCAGGAAGAACTGCTCGACGATATCTGTAACGACGTTCTCGGCTACGGACCGCTTGAACCGCTGCTTGCGCGCGACGACATTTCCGACATCATGGTCAATGGCGCCGGCACAGTCTTCATCGAAGTCGGCGGCAAGATCCAGAAGACCGGCATCCGCTTCCGCGACAACCAGCAGCTTCTTAACATCTGCCAGCGCATCGTCAGCCAGGTTGGCCGCCGCGTCGATGAATCCTCACCGATCTGCGACGCACGCCTCGCCGACGGCTCGCGCGTCAACGCAATCGTGCCGCCGCTGGCGATCGACGGCCCGGCCCTCACCATTCGTAAGTTCAAGAAAGACAAGCTGACACTCGATCAGCTGGTCAAGTTCGGAGCGATCTCGCCCGAGGGCGCGCAGATCCTGCAGATCATCGGGCGCTGCCGCGCCAACGTGCTGATTTCCGGCGGTACGGGTTCTGGCAAGACCACGCTGCTCAACTGCATGACCAACTACATCGACGAAGACGAGCGCGTCATCACCTGCGAAGACGCCGCGGAACTTCAGTTGCAGCAGCCGCACGTCGTGCGTCTTGAAACGCGCCCGCCCAATATCGAAGGCGAAGGCCAGATCACCATGCGCGATCTGGTCAAGAACTGCCTGCGCATGCGGCCGGAACGCATCATCGTCGGCGAAGTCCGCGGACCAGAGGCATTCGACCTGTTGCAGGCGATGAACACCGGCCACGACGGCTCGATGGGAACGCTGCACGCCAATAATCCGCGCGAAGCGCTGTCCCGCTGTGAATCCATGATCACCATGGGCGGCTACTCGCTGCCGTCGCGCACCATTCGCGAGATGATCTGCGCCTCGATCGATGTCATCGTACAGGCTGCCCGCCTGCGCGACGGCTCGCGGCGCATCACCCACATCACCGAGGTGATGGGGATGGAAGGCGACACCATCATCACCCAGGACATCTTCGTCTACGATTTGATGGGCGAAGACCTGAACGGCAACATCGTCGGCCGGCATCGCTCGACCGGCATCGGCCGTCCGCGATTCTGGGAGCGCGCGCGCTACTACGGCGAGGAAAAGCGGCTGGCCGCTGCGCTCGACGCAGCCGAAGTCGCCGAAATATAGGAACGCGCCATGAACATGCAGGCGCTGGCACTGACTTTCCTCTCCGCCGTCACGGTGGGCGGTCTCGCCTGGGTTTTCATCTATCCGCTGCTGTCCGGCGAGAAACAGGCGGAGAAGCGCCGCGCGTCCTTTACACGTGCGGAACCTTCATTGCGAATTGACGACCGGTCGCGCACACGCCGCGTGCAGGTCGAAGACTCGATCAAGGAGCTTGAACAGCGGCTCGCCGCATCCAAGAAAGTTTCGATCGAGACTCGCATCACCCAGGCGGGCATGAACTGGACCAAGCAGCAGTTCATGATCGGCTCCGCCGGTCTCGGCACGATCGCTCTGATCGCAACTTATATCGCCGGTGCCGGCCTGCCGTCGGCGCTCGGCTTCGCCCTTGCCGCCGGCTTCGGATTGCCGCGCTGGGTGCTCGGATTCCTCAAAAAGCGCCGCGAAGCGAAATTTCTCGATGCCCTGCCGGATGCCGTCGACGTGATCGTTCGTGGCATCAAGGCTGGCCTGCCGCTGTTCGATTCGCTCAAGGTTGTGGCGGCGGATGCGCCCGAGCCCCTGCGCAGCGAGTTCAACGCGATCATCGAAACCCAGACCATCGGCATGCCACTTGGTGAGGCGTGCCAACGTCTTTACGACAGGATGCCGCTGCCGGAAGCCAACTTCTTCGGCATCGTGATCGCGATTCAGACCAAGTCCGGCGGCAACCTGTCGGAAGCTCTCGGCAACCTGTCCAAGGTGCTTCGCGACCGCAGGAAGATGGCGGCGAAGATTCAGGCGATGTCCATGGAGGCCAAGGCCTCGGCCGGCATCATCGGTGCTCTTCCTCCGATCGTGATGATCATGGTCTACATCATGACGCCCGACTACATCTCGCTGCTGTGGACCCATCCGACCGGCCGGCTGATGCTGGCCGGCTGCGTGCTGTGGATGGGGACAGGCATCCTCGTCATGAAAAAAATGATCAACTTCGACTTCTGACGAGGAACCATGGTCGATCTTCTCATCGAAAAGTTCCACGACATCCGGTTCATGACGATGCTGATGTCGGCCATCGCCGCGGCGGCGGCCGCCTACGCGGTCGTGTCGCCGATGTTTGCGGGCGAAGGGCTGGCCAAGCGCATGAAGGCAGTCGCCAGCGAGCGCGAACGTCTGCGCCAGCGCGAACGCGACCGGCTGAACCGTAACGAAAAAGTCTCGCTGCGCCAGACACCGAAGCAGCTTGTGCAGCGGGTCGTCGAGGACTTCAACCTCGGCAAGTGGGTGGCCCAGGAAGAAGCGCGGGACAAGCTCGTGATGGCCGGCTATCGCGGCCAGGCGCCTTATGTCACGTTCCTGTTCTTCCGTCTCGTCATGCCGATCGTATTCCTGATCAGCGCCATCCTTTATGTGTTCGTCATCTCGAACATGCAGCAGCCGACCCCGATGAAGATCGGCATGTGCATCGGCGCGACATGGTTTGGCATGCAGGCGCCGATGCTGTTCCTGAAGAATGCAATTACCAAGCGCCAGTTGTCGATCCGGCGCGCATTTCCGGACGCGCTGGATCTTCTGCTGATCTGCATCGAGTCCGGCATGTCGATCGAAGCGGCATTCCGCCGGGTCAGCACGGAGATCGGCAGCCAGTCGATCGCCCTCGCCGAGGAATTCTCGCTGACGACCGCCGAGCTGTCGTACCTCCAGGACCGCAAGATGGCTTACGAGAACCTCGGCAAGCGGACCGGCACCGAAGGCGTGAAATCGGTCTGTCTGGCCCTGCAACAGTCGGAACGCTACGGCACGCCGCTCGGACAGACGCTGCGCGTGATGGCTCAGGAAAACCGGGACATGCGCATGAACGAGGCGGAGAAGAAGGCCGCCGCGCTGCCGCCGAAACTGACCGTGCCGATGATCGTGTTCTTCCTGCCGGTGCTGTTCGTGGTCATTCTCGGCCCCACCGGCATCAAGGTCTCGGAATACATGAAGTGATGAAACGCGACGGCTGATCGGCACCGCTGCATCGGCTTCGATGTGATTGTCTGGCCGTCATTGCGAGGAGCACTTGCGACGAAGCAATCCAGCGTTGCTGTCGCTTCTGGATTGCTTCGCTTCACTCGCGATGACGATAGGTGCTACGACCTGCCGGGCTCCACCGCAGCCGTCTTTTGCGACCGGCCGTCGCGGCTGAGCATCTGCCGCAGATAAGCGACGTTCGCTTCCGCTTCGTCGGCTGGCAGATCGGCCTTCACGATGGTCTCGGCTTCCGCGAAACGTCCCTGCAGGCCGACGACCAGACCAAGGTTCTGACGAACGCGGCTATCGGCTGACCCGCGATTGTAGGCCCTGCGCAGCACGGACTCGGCCTTCGGCAGATCCTTGGAAAGCACATAGGACATGCCGAGGTTCGACAGAACCGACGGCTCTTCCGGGGCAATCTTCAGGGCGCTCGCATAGTAGCGGCGGGCCTCCTCATGGTTGCCCATCTGATCGAGCGTGGTGCCCTGCACCGACAGGATGCGCCAGTCGGGATTTGCCGGCGTATGGGCCCGCTTCAGAACATCGAACGCCAGCTGAAAGCTTCCGTTGTCTGCCAGCGCTCGGCCATAGGCGGCCAGCAGCGCCTTGTTGCCGGGATTGGCGATGGTCGCCTGCTCCAGCACCGCAGCAGCCTGCTGGCGCTGGCCGTTCAGGCGCAGTGACTGGCCATACTGAAGTGCTGCTGCCGCATCTCGCGGATTGGCGCGATAACGTTCGCCATAGGTCTCGATCTCATTACGTGACGCGCCTCCCGGCTCGGCTTCCGCACGTGCATTCAGCGATCCGGTGACATCGGGTGAACGCGCAGTCTGGCACCCGGCGAGACCCACAGCGAGGATGGCTGCCACCGCTGCAGAGCCAAGATATCGGGCGAAATGAGATGGATGACGCATGACGCATGGACTCGCGGTCGAGGGTGGCGAAGCCGGATGCTGCAGCAATAGACTGTTAACCCTAATGTCTGGTTAACCCGCAGCCCGCGCCCGATCAGGGCGATCACCGCCTATCGCCAAAAGAGCATGCAAAACATTGTCTTGAGCCTGCCGCGCGAGAGCGCGGCGCTGCTATACTAACGTCCATCGTCTCGCCCCGCCGCTATCTAGGAAGCCCATGCACCCTGCTTTCAAAAGTTCCACCGACGCTCGCCCCGTTCCGATTACCTTCGCCTCCAAATCGACCTGGGATGCTGTCAGTGCGGCGCTTCCCGCGACGGCCCAGCGGTTCGCCGCGGCCAACACCTTCACGGCAAAGCCCGGCCAGTATCTCGCATTGCCGGCGGACGACGGATCGCTCGCTCACGTTCTGTTCGGCATCGAGGATTCGTCCAGCGAATGGCGCGATCCGTTCCGGCCGGGGCAATTGCCCGGCCTGCTGCCGGCGGGCACTTACAGCTTCGCCAACGCACCGCACGACACACGGCTCGCGGCATTGGCCTTCGCGCTCGGGAGCTACCGGTTCAATCGTTACCGCAAGAACGATGCGCCCGGCGCGCGGCTTGTCCCGCCCGACGGCGTCGATATGGTTGAACTGACGCGCATGGCGGAAGCAGCGACGCTGGCGCGCGACCTCATCAATACACCCGCCAACGACATGGGCCCGGATGAACTCGCAGAGGCCGCGCAGGCGCTCGCCGGCAAATTCGGCGCGACCTACACATGCATCGTCGGCGACGACCTGTTGAAGCAGAACTTCCCGCTGATCCATGCCGTCGGCATGGCCTCGACCCGCGCACCACGCCTGATCGACATCACGTGGGGCGACGCGTCGCATCCCAAGGTCACACTGGTCGGCAAGGGCGTCTGCTTCGATACCGGCGGCCTCGACCTGAAGCCTTCCGGCGGCATGCTGATCATGAAGAAGGACATGGGCGGCGCAGCCAATGTGCTCGCGCTCGCGCAGATGATCATGGATGCGAAGCTCAAGGTTCGCCTGCGCGTCCTGATCCCCGCTGTCGAAAATTCGGTCGCAGGGAATGCCTTCCGCCCGCTCGACATCTTTCCGTCGCGCAAGGGCGTCAATGTCGAGATCGGCAACACCGACGCGGAAGGACGGCTCGTGCTCGCCGATGCGCTGGCGCTGGCGGACGAGGAGAAGCCCGATCTGCTGATCGACCTCGGCACCCTGACCGGCGCCGCGCGCGTCGCGCTGGGGCCAGACCTGCCGCCATTCTACACCAATGACGAAGCGCTCGCGGCGGATGTCGCGCGTCATGCCCGCACCGAGAACGATCCGCTGTGGCGCATGCCGCTGTGGATGCCTTATGATTCCTGGCTGGATTCCAAAACCGCCAATCTCAACAATGCGCCCGGCGGCGCGTTTGCAGGATCGATCACCTGCGCGTTATTCCTCAAGCGCTTCGTCGAGAGCGCCAAGAGCTGGCTGCACGTCGATATCTACGGCTGGACGCCATCGGCAAAGCCCGCACGTCCCGAGGGCGGCGAATGCCAGGCCGCGCGCGCGATCTACAAGCTTTTGAGCGAGCGCTATGGCTGATCCAAAATTTGATCCAAGGCTGACACCCGCGCGACCAGATCTTGCCGCAAAGCATCTCGAAGGCAAGGTGACGGCCGCGCGATTCGTCGAAGGCATCGAGTTCGAGGTGTTCGACCCCGTCGTGCCGGTCCGGCGCGAACCATCGCACGATGCCGCGCTCGACACCGAAGCGCTAAAGGGCGAACGCGTCATTATCTACGATCGCGACGCGGAAGGATGGGCCTGGGGCCAGCTCAAGGCCGACGGCTATGTCGGATGGATTCCCGATATCGCGCTGGTACAGCCGCGTTCGACACCAACGCATAAAGTCACGGCGCTACGCACATTTGCGTTTCCGGGGCCCTCGATCAAACTGCCGCCGGTCGAGAGCCTGCCGCTCGGCGCGCGCATTGAAGTCGTCAAGACCGATGGAATTTTCGCCATCACCAGTCAGCGGCACTATCTTCCCCTGCAGCACGTGGCGTTGCTCAACGCGACCGAGACGGACTTTGTCGCCGTTGCCGAACGCTTCGTTGGCACGCCCTATCTCTGGGGCGGACGCACAGGTCTCGGCATCGACTGTTCAGGCCTCGTGCAGACATCGCTTGCTGCTGCCGGTATCATTTCGCTGCGCGACAGCGACATGCAGGAAGCAGCATTGGGAACGGTACTGCCGCCGTCGCAATGGCACGATCTCGCACGCGGTGACCTGATTTTCTGGAAGGGCCATGTCGCTATCGTGCGCGACAGCACCACCATCGTCCATGCCAACGCGCATCACATGGCCACCGCCATCGAGCCGACGCAGGCCGCCATCGCGCGCATCAAGGCTGCCGGCGGCGACGTTACCAGCATCAAGCGACTTACATCCTGAGGACTAATCACTCACACCGTCATTGCGAGCGAAGCGAAGCAATCCAGAACAACAAAGAGAACTGGATTGCTTCGTCGCTACGCTCCTCGCAATGACGAGTTGAGAATGCAGGGAAATCACAAATCCGGCACGATGTTCGGCGCCGCTTCGATGTTGAACGCCGCTGCGAACAGCGCACGCGTGTAATCGGTCTGCGGATTCTTGAACAGGTCCGCCGCAGCCCCCTGCTCAACCACCTTGCCGTGCCGCATCACGATCAGGTTGCTCGCCAGTGAGGCCACCACCCGCAGATCGTGCGAGATGAACATATAGGTCAGGTCGCGCTTGCGCTGCAGGTCGCGCAGCAGATCGACCATCTGGGCCTGAAACAACATGTCGAGCGCGCTGGTCGGCTCGTCCAGCACCACGAAATTCGGCTCGAGCACCACCGCCCGCGCGATACTGATGCGCTGGCGCTGGCCGCCGGAGAATTCGTGCGGATAGCGGAAGCGCGTTGCTGGATCGAGCCCGACTTCCTTCAGCGCCTTAATCACCCGCGCCTCGCGCTCGTCCTCTTTCAGGGATGGCTGATGCACGCCAAGTCCCTCGGCAATAATATCGCCGACCGACATGCGCGGGCTGAGCGCGCCGAACGGATCCTGAAACACGATCTGCATGTCGCGGCGGACCGGGCGCATTTCCTTGAACTTCAACCCCTGAATGTCCTTGCCGAGAAAAACGATCGGCCCCTTCGAGGAGATCAGACGCAACAAGGCGAGCCCGAGCGTGGTCTTGCCGGAGCCGGATTCCCCGACCACGCCGAGCGTTTCGCCCTGGCGCACCGACACGCTCACGCCGTCAACCGCCTTGATGTGCCCGACCGTTTTCCGAAGTAATCCACGCTTGATCGGAAACCAGACTTTCAGATCGTCCGACGACATCACGACTGGAGACTCTGGACGTGGCGGCGCGGGATCAGGTTTCGGTTCCGCCGCCAGCAATGCCTTGGTGTAAGGGTGCTGGGCTGCGGTGAAGACCTGCTCGACCGGCCCCTGCTCGACAATCTTGCCGTTGTTCATGACGCAGACGACATCGGCGATGCGCCGCACGATGCCGAGATCGTGGGTAATGAACAGCATGCTCATGCCGAGCCGCGCGCGAATGTCCGCCAGCAGTTTCAGGATCTGCGCCTGCACGGTGACGTCGAGAGCCGTGGTCGGCTCGTCGGCGATCAACAGATCCGGCTCGTTCGCCAGTGCCATGGCGATCATCACACGCTGCCGCTGGCCGCCGGAGAGCTGATGCGGATAGCTGGCAAGACGTGTTTCTGGCTCGGGAATGCCGACCTGCGTCAGCAACTCCAGCGTCCGCGCCCGCGCCAATGCGCCGCGCACGCCACTGTGCAGGTAGATCACCTCGCCGATCTGCGCCTCGATGGTGTGCAGCGGATTGAGCGAGGTCATCGGCTCCTGAAAGATGATCGAGATGTCGTTGCCGCGAATGCCGCGAATCTCGTTCTCGCTGAGGCCGAGCAGTTCCTGTCCCTTGAAGCGAATACTGCCCGAAGGGTGGAAGGCCGTGGGATAGGGCAACAGCTTCAGCACCGACAGCGCGCTGACGGATTTTCCCGAGCCGGATTCCCCGACCAGTGCCACGCACTGTCCGCGGTCGATCGAGAACGATATCCGGTCGACCGCAACGCTCTCGATCCCGCTCTGGCGGAAAGCCACTGACAGATCGCGGACATCGAGCAGACGCTGGTTGATTGTGTCCAACATACTAGCGTCCTGAATCCGAAGTTCGCTTCATCTTGCATCACCTTCCGTAGCGAACTTCGAATTCGAAGGACGCCAGAAATTATAAACTCTAGTGTGGTTTTGGTTCGCAAATCCGCAAATGAACGCGCGGTAGAAATGATGCGGACTTGCGAACCACCACACTAGCCCTCACCTGAACGTCTTGCGCGGGTCGAAGGCGTCGCGCACGCCCTCGCCGATGAAGATCAGAAGCGACAGCATGATCGCCACCGAGAAGAATCCGGTGAATCCGAGCCACGGCGCCTGCACGTTCGCTTTGCCCTGCGACAGCATCTCACCGAGCGACGGCGAACCGGGCGGCAGGCCGAAGCCAAGGAAATCCAACGCCGTGAGTGTCATCACCGACGACGACACGATGAACGGCAGGAAGGTCATGGTTGCTACCATCGCGTTCGGCAGCAGGTGGCGGAACATGATGGTGCGGTTCGACACGCCGAGCGCGCGCGCCGCCTGGATGTATTCGAAATTGCGTCCGCGCAAAAATTCAGCGCGCACGAGGCCGACCAGCGACACCCATGAGAACAGCAGCAGGATGCCGAGCAGCACAAAGAATCCGGGCACCAGTACCGAAGACAGGATCAGCAACAGATATAGCGACGGGATTGCGGTCCACACCTCGATGAAACGCTGAAACAGCAGATCGACCCAGCCGCCGAAATAGCCCTGCACACCTCCGGCCGCGATACCGATCACAGACGAGATGATCGTCAGCGCCAGACCGAACAGAACCGAAATGCGGAAGCCGTAAATCAGGCGCGCGACCACGTCGCGGCCCTGATCGTCGGTGCCGAGCCAGTTGTATTCGAGATCGCGGCAGCCGCGCACGCCCTTCTTCTCCACAACGGCCTTGCATTGCTCTTCAGTCAGCATCCACGTCGGTTTCGACGGCGCGGGAGTCGGCAGATCGAGATTGTGCGTGCCGTAGGAATAACGGATCAGCGGCCAGAGAATCGTGCCGTTCTTTTCCTTGATCAGCTTCTGCAGATAGGGATCGCGATAATCCGCGGCGGTCTCGAAGTCGCCGCCGAAGGCCGTTTCTGGATAGGAGACGAAAGCGGGAAAAAACAGCTTGCCGTCGAACTTGATCAGGAACGGGCGATCGTTGGCGATCAGTTCCGCGAACAGCGAAATCAGAAACAGCAGCGAGAAGATCCAGAACGACCAGTAGCCGCGTCGGTTGGATTTGAAATTGCGCCAGCGCCGCTGGTTGAGCGGCGATATGCCGAGCGGATGCCGCGAGGGCGGCACGGCTTCGCCCATCGGCGACAATGCCGTGGTCTCGATTGGCGGGGCGGGAGCGACCGTCATACCTCGCGTGCCTCGAAATCGATCCGCGGATCGATCCACATATAGGCGAGATCCGAAATCAGATTGACCACCAGACCGACCAGCGAAAAGATGAACAGCGTGCCGAATACCACCGGATAGTCACGGTTGAGCACGCTCTCGAAACCGAGCAGGCCGAGGCCATCAAGCGAAAAGATGGTCTCGATCAAGAGCGAGCCTGAGAAGAACGCGTGAATGAAGGCGCTCGGGAAACCGGCGATCACGATCAGCATGGCGTTGCGGAAAATGTGCCCGTACAGCACCTGGTGCTCGCTGCAGCCCTTGGCGCGCGCGGTCATGACGTACTGCTTGCGAATTTCATCAAGGAACGAGTTCTTGGTCAACAGCGTCATCGTGGCGAAGGCGCCGAGCGCCATCGAGATCAGCGGCAGCGTGAGGTGCCAGAAGTAATCGGTGATTTTCTGGTACCACGGCATTTGCGACCAGCCGTCCGAGGTCAGTCCGCGCAAGGGGAAGATGTCGAAGAACGAACCGCCCGCGAACAGGATGATCAGCAGGATGGCGAACAGGAAGCCCGGGATCGCGAAGCCGATGATGATGATGCCCGATGTCCAGGTATCGAATTTTGAGCCGTCCTGGATCGCCTTGCGAATCCCGAGCGGGATCGAGATCAGATAGGTCAGCAGTGTCATCCAGATGCCGAGCGACATCGAAACCGGCAGCTTCTCCTTGATCAGCTGGATCACGCTGACGTCGCGGAAATAGCTCTTGCCGAAATCGAACCGGGAAAAATTCCACAGCATCAGCAGAAAGCGCTCGGGCGCCGGCTTATCGAAGCCGAACTGCTTTTCGAGGCTCTTGACGAACTCCGGATCGAGGCCCTGCGCGCCTCGGTATTTCGAACTGACGGCGTCGGCCCCCGCGCCAGCTTGTGGACGCGAAGCGAAGTCACCGCTGGACGATCCCGAAATGCGCGAGCTTGCGCCGGTATCTGAGCCGGACAATTGCGCAATCACCCGCTCCACGGGACCGCCGGGCGCGAACTGCACCACGACGAACGACACGAACAGGATGCCCAGCAGCGTGGGGATCATCAGCAGGATGCGGCGGGCGATATACGAGCTCATGGACTATTTCGCCTGCTCGGGCTTGGTCTGTTGGGGCTTGGCTTGATCAGGTTTGGCCTGTTCAGGCTTCCTGGCTTTCGCCTCATCGGACCACCACAGGTCCGGCGCGCCGACGCCGTTGGCATAACGCGGAATATTCGGAGGATGGGCGAAGACATCCCAATAGGCAATGCGATGGCTAGCCGAATACCATTGCGGCACCCAGTAGCGCCCCGCGCGGAACACGCGATCGAACGCCCGGCAGGCGATGCGCAGCTCCTCGCGGTTGTCGGCGGCGATGATGCGCTCGATCAGCGCGTCGATGGCGGGATTCTTGATGCCGGACAGATTCTGCGAACCCTTGATATCCGCGACCTGCGAGGAGAAGAACGTCCGCATCGCATCGCCCGGCGTGGACGACATGCTGAAGCGCTGGATCGCGACATCGAAATCGAAATCGTCCACGCGGGCACGGAACTGCACCGGATCGACCAACCGCACGCTGGCGTCGATGCCGAGCACGCCCAGATTTTTGATATAAGGCGCGTGGTGGGCTTGAAACGCCGGCTCCTCGAGCAGAAATTCGACCCGGAACGCATCGCCGTTGGGCAACCGGCGCTTGCCATCCTTGATGGGATATCCCGCGTCCTGCAACAATTGCGACGCCTTGCGCAGCAGTGAGCGATCCTGCCCCGATCCGTCGGACACCGGCGGCACGAACGGCGCACCGAACACCTCGTCAGGCACCTGCCCGCGAAACGGCTCCAGCAACTTGAGTTCTTCCGGCGACGGCGGCCCCTCCGCCATCAGGTCCGAATTCTGGAACGGCGATTGGGTGCGCGCATAGGCGCTGTACATGATGGTCTTATTGGTCCATTCGAAATCGAACGCCTGGATCATGGCCTCGCGCACGCGCGGGTCCTTGAACAGCGCGCGCCGCGTATTCAGGAACCAGCCCTGCGCTCCCGACGGCGTGTCGTCGGGAAGCTTCTCCTGCTTGACGCGGCCGTCCTTGATGGCGGGGAAATCGTAGCGCGTGCTCCAGATCCGCGCGGTGAACTCCTCGCGAAAGAGATAATTCCGACCGGTAAAGCCCTCGAACGCCACGTCGCGGTCGCGATAAAATTCGTAACGCACGGCGTCGAAATTGAACGTGCCGCGCGACACCGGCAGATCTTTCGCCCACCAGTCCTTGACGCGGTCGTATTCGATATAGCGCCCCACCTCGAAGCGACCGACCTTGTAGGGCCCGGAGCCAAGCGGAATATCGAGGGTGGATTCGTCGAACGGCTTCTTGTCGTAATAAGCCTTCGAGAAGATCGGCAGTCCGGCGGTATACAACGGCACGTCGCGGCCGCGCTGCGCCGCGAAGGTCACCGTCAGCATAGCATCATCGTTGGCTTCCACCTTCGTCATGTCGCGCAGTTGCTGCTGGATGATGGGGTGCCCCTTCTCCTTGAGGATGGTCAGGGAGAACGCAACATCCCTTGCGGTGATTTTCGTGCCGTCATGGAAGCGCGCTTCGGGCCGCAGCGTAAACCGGTAGGTGAGCTTGTCCGGCGAAATCCGCACCGAGCGGGCGACAAGACCGTACATCCCGTCCGGCTCATCGCCTGAGCGCACCATCAGCGATGCGAACGTCTGCCCGATGCCGACCGCGCCGTCGCCCCTGAGGATGAAGCTGTTCAGCGAATTGAAGGTGTGGAACGACTGGTTATAGGCGCGCGATGACGGCACGGTCGAGAACACGCCACCCTTGGGCGCGTCGGCATTGACGTAGTCGAAGCGCGAAAAATCCGCCGGGTACTTCAGGTCGCCGAACGCCGACATGCCATGGGATTCAGGAGCGGTCTCGACGGCGGATTGAGCCGCTGCCGCGAGCGGCTTCCAAGCCGCGGCCACAGCGCTGCCGCCGAGAACGAGAACACGCCGCCGCGAAAGGCCGGTCAAGAACGCCTGCCGATCTTGTCGGCCTTGTCCTTGTCGAACCACCACAGCGTCGGCAGACCGGAACGGCCGTATTTCGGCAGCGGCGCGTGGCTGAAACGATCCCAGCGCGCGTACCGCGAGAATCCGTAGGTAAACTGCGGCACGACGTAGTAGTGCCAGAGCAGCACGCGATCGAGCGCCTTGGTCGCCGCCACCAGCGTCTCGCGATCCTT
Organism: Afipia sp.; assembly: GCA_030652315.1. Lineage (GTDB taxonomy): Bacteria > Pseudomonadota > Alphaproteobacteria > Rhizobiales > Xanthobacteraceae > Afipia. The sequence continues at coordinate 24,988 of JAUSAX010000141.1, forward strand.
CGCGAAAATGATCCTGTCGATCAGCTTGTCGACCACTGGATTCTTGATCCCGACGGTGTTGCGCGCCCCGGGCACATCAGCAGATTCGGTTCCCCAGAAATCGCGCTGCTCGTTGCCCGGTGACAGCGACTGTCCCCAGACTTCCGTGACGATGTCGTAGTCAAAGCTGCGCAGCCGATTTTGATATTGCGCGGTATCAACGGTTCGAACCGTGACCTCAATACCGAGCCGTTCCAGCGACGGCTTGTAGAACAGAACGATGCGTTCCGACGGCGGGCTATCGATGAGAAACTCAACCGAAACCTGCTTGCCGTTCTTGTCCAAGAGCTTCTGATCGCGAACCTCATAGCCCGCCTCCTTCAGCAGACGAGTCGACTGGCGCCGGTTTTCACGAACCTTCTCAGGATCTCCGCCGACCGGATTTTCGTACGGCTTTGCGATCACCTCGGGTGGAATCTCGCCGTAGACCTCCTTGAGGATTTCGAACTCCCTCTGAACCGGAACACCTGAACTGGCGAGTTCGGTGCCTTCGAAGTAGCTATTGATGCGCTTGTACTGACCGTAGAACAGCTGCTTGTTCATTTCCTCGAAGTCGAACGCATAGTTGAAGGCGCGGCGAACGCGCTTGTCGGCAAACAATTCACGGCGGATATTGAAGGCGAAGCCCTGCATCCGGCCGGAATCGTTGATCGGGAATTCCTCAAGTACGACGCGCTTCTCCGTCACGGCCGGAAAATCATAGGCCGTCGCCCAGCTCTTGGCGGATGACTCGACGACCCAGTCCGCCTGGTCGGCCTTGAAGGCCTCGAGCGACACCGTCGTATCGCGGAAAAACTCAAACCGCATCTCGTCAAAATTGTTCTGGCCGATCCGCGTCGGAGCCTTCTCGCCCCAGTAATTTTTGACCCGCTCCAGCGTTACGGAGCGGCCGGCGACAAAATCCTTGATGGCATATGGACCTGAGCCAAGCGGCTTCTCGAGCGTTGTCGCGCCGATGTCGCGCTTGCGGCCTTCGCTATCCTTGCCTTCCCACCAGTGCTTCGGAAGCACAGTCAATTCACCGACAATGGTCGGAAGTTCACGATTGCCGGGCGCATCGAACGTGAACTTGATATCGTGCGAGCCGACCTTCTCCGCCTTCACCACGTGCTTGTAGTAGGACGAATACATCGGGCTGTATTTCTTCAGCGACTCCATCGAGAACAGCACGTCTTCCGGTGTAACCGGCTTGCCGTCATTCCACTTCGCATCCTTGCGAAGACGATAGATCACCCACGAATGATCGTCGGGATGCGATACCGACTCGGCCAGCAGACCATATTGAGTTGTCGCTTCATCCTGCGACCGCGCCATCAAGGTCTCGTAGATCAGCCCGACCGCAGGCGCGATCGTTCCCTTGACGCCGGCAACAGCGAGATTGAAGTTATCGAAGGTCCCGATCGAAATCTGCCGGGCGATGCCGCCTTTCGGCGCATCCGGATTGACGTAGTCAAAACGCTTGAAGTCGGCGGGATATTTGATGTCGCCGAACAACGACAGGGCATGCTTCCATTCCGGCGCGGCCTGAGTCTGGGCCTGCGCGGGGGCGATAGCATCCAGTCCCGCTGCCTTCAGCATGGGGACCGCTGCAACAAAAGCACTGCTCTGGAGGAGGCTCCGTCGGGAAATGCTCAAATTGAATGTTCCTGTTGCTGGTCGAAAAGAAGTGCCCTTGCAACGTCTTGGCCGATTATGTCGGTTTTTGGATGTGATGCCAGCCCGTTGCGGCGCGTTCTTTGCGGCGAAATGTCCGGCTCGAAAACAGCAGCAATTGCAATGCAAAACGGCCAGGCGAACCTGGCCGTTTTTCGAATTAAATTTCGGTCACGCGCCGAAAGCTCATTTGCTGGCGGTCGGCAGCGGCACCGGAGTGTCGGCCAGCGTACGCAGGTAGGCGATCAGGTCCGCCCGCTCGCTGTCCTTGCTGATGCCGGCGAAGCCCATCGCGGTGCCGGGGACGTAGCCCTTCGGGCTGGCGATGAACTTGTTGAGAGCGTCGTAGGTCCACTTGCCGCCCTTGCCCTTCATGGCGGCGGAGAAATTGAACCCGCCACGGCCGTGGCCGATCTCGTCGTCAATGAGGCCATAGAGGTTCGGGCCGACCTTGTTCGCGCCGTTCTTTTCAAAGGTGTGGCAGGCCGCGCACTTCTTTGCAGCCGCTGTGCCCTTCTCGATGGAGGCAGTCTGAAGCAGCTTTTCGATCGGCTCGCTCGGCGCGGCGGCGGCGGCCGCACCGGCGCCTCCGGTTTCCTTCACCGCGATTTCAAAACCGGGCTTTTCCGGCTTCTTCGGCGAGAAAATCGCATTGGCAGCCATGTTGGTCGCCAGCAGAACGAGGCAGGTGCCGAGCACTGCGCCCATGATCTTGTTGAGTTCGAAGGAGTCCATTTGCGATCAGGCCCTAGCCGGAAAGTCGATACGTTTGGCCGCATGAAACGGCCATGAATTGCTACCGGGAACAGGCGTGCAGCGCAATACAGGTAGCGGGATCGAGATAACGGTTTGCCTGCCTTCTGGCAACCCGTATAAACGCGCGACCCCTTGAAAACACCCGTCATTTCCTCACCAATTTGGCCATCCGAGCCGCTTGCCTCCAATGACAGAAACCCGCGCCCTGGTGCTGATTCCCGCCCGCATGGCCGCAACCCGGCTGCCGGGAAAGCCGCTGCTCGACATCGGCGGCCTGCCGATGATCGTCCACGTCCTGCGCCGGGCGGAAGCTGCGCGAATCGGCCGGGTCGTTGTTGCCACCGATGCGCCGGAAATTGCGCAAGCGGTGAAAAAATCTGGCGGCGAAGCCGTCATGACCCGCGCGGATCATCCCTCGGGGTCCGACCGGATCTTCGAGGCGCTTGAGGCCCTCGATGGCGCGGGAGAAATCGACACCATCATCAATGTTCAGGGCGACCTGCCTACCATCGCGCCCGAGGATATTCGCGCGGTGCTCGCGCCGCTCGACGATTCCAGCGTCGATATCGCCACGCTGGCCGCTGTGATCCGAAAGGACGAGGAACACACCAATCCGAACGTGGTGAAAGTCGTCGGATCACCGGTCAACGCAATGCGGCTGCGGGCGCTGTATTTCACACGGGCGACCGCCCCTTATGGAGACGGCCCGCGCTATCACCATATCGGGCTTTATGCCTATCGCAGGAGCGCGCTGGCGCGGTTCGTCGCCCTGCCGCCCTCGCCGCTCGAGACCCGCGAAAAGCTCGAACAGTTGCGGGCGCTCGAGGCCGGCATGCGGATCGACGTCACGGTGGTTGACACAGTGCCGCTGGGCGTCGATACGCCTCACGATCTCGAGACCGCACGGCAAATGCTGGCAGGCAAGGCATCATGACCAAATCGATGAAAATTGCCTTTCAGGGCGAATCCGGCGCCAATTCGCATATCGCGATTCAGGAAGCCTTCCCGGACGCGACGCCGTTGCCCTGCGCGACCTTCGAGGACGCGCTGGCGGCAATCTCGTCGGGTGAAGCCAGTCTTGGCATGATCCCGATCGAGAACTCGTTGGCCGGACGCGTCGCCGACATTCACCACCTGCTGCCGCAGTCGGGACTTTTCATCGTCGGCGAATGGTTTTTGCCGATCCGGCATCAGCTCATGGGGCCGCGCGGCGCGAAGCTCGGAGACATCAGAACCGTCGAAAGCCATGTCCACGCCATCGGGCAGTGCCGCAACATCATCCGCAAGCTCGGCATCAAGGCGATCGTCGCGGGCGACACGGCGGGCGCAGCGCGCATCATCGCGGAACGCGGCGACAAAACCTGCGCTGCGATTGCCTCGCGTCTTGCCGCTGATATTTACGGTCTCGACATTCTTGCTGAAGACATCGAGGACGAAGCCCACAACACCACCCGCTTCGTGATCCTGGCGCGTGAGCAGCTTTGGGCTGCGCAAGGCTCCGGCCCGCTGGTGACCACTTTTGTATTCCGCGTGCGCAACCTTCCGGCGGCGCTGTACAAGGCGATGGGCGGCTTCGCCACCAACGGCGTCAACATGACCAAGCTGGAAAGCTACATGGTGGAAGGCAATTTCTTCGCCACGCAGTTCTATGCCGATGTTGACGGCCATCCCGACGACAAGAACCTCGCCTATGCGCTGGAAGAGCTGAAATTCTTCTCGAAGGAACTGCGGATCGTCGGCGTCTATCCGGCCCACCCGTTCCGTGTTGCGTTCACGGAAAAGGGCGCGGAATAAGGCTAACTAAGCCGCCGCCTGCTTGCCAATTCCGAACGCGTCCGCCAGCAGGCTGTACGAGCGCTTGCGCGCGTCGTGATCGTAGGTCGCCGTGATCACCATCACCTCGTCCGGCTTGCTGGCCTCGATCAGCGGCGCGATGTTCTGCATCACGGTTTGCTTTGAGCCGACGAACAGCCGCGAGCGATTGCGTGCGATGCTCACACGGTCGGCGTCGGTGTACGGATAAGCCTGCGCCTCCTCGATGCTCGGCAGCGGTCGATATTGCCCGCGGTCGCGCAGCAGCCGGTTGAGATCGGCCGACGACGCCAGCCGGTCCGCCTCTTCATCCGTCTCGGCCATGATCACGGCGATCGCCAGAATGGCATGCGGGACGGTGCGCCAATGCGATGGCTTGAAATGCGCGCGATAGTGAATCATCGCGTCCGCTGCGTCGTGCGACGCGAAATGATGCGCGAACGCGAAGCCCATGCCGACCTGCGCCGACAATTGCGCGCTGTAGTCGCTCGACCCCAACAGCCAGATCGGCGGCAGCGGCGCATCGTCCGGCATCGCAATCACGTTGTGGTAGGGATGGCCTTCGGGAAAGTTGCGCGTCTCCCACAGCGTCAATTCGATCAGGCGTTCGATGAAGTCATCGCCGCCGCGCGGATCGAACCGCTGGCGCAGCGCATGCATGGTGGTTTGATCGGTGCCGGGTGCGCGGCCGAGCCCGAGATCGATGCGGCCGGGAAACAGCGCTTCCAGCATCTTGAACCGTTCGGCGACCATCAGCGGCGCGTGGTTCGGCAGCATCACGCCGCCGGAGCCGACGCGAATGTGCTGCGTCGCCGCTGCGATCTGCCCGATCATGATCTCGGGCGCGGGAGACGCCACCGAGGCGAGGCTGTGATGCTCCGCCAGCCAGTAGCGCGTGTAGCCGAGACGGTCGGCATGCTGCGCCAGATCGATGCTGTTGCGCAGCGACTGGGAAGGCTTTGTGCCGGTGGTGACGACCGAAAGGTCGAGGATGGAAAGCGGGGTCATGCGGCCCACGCTAGTGGCTCGCGGGCAGCGGTCAAAGCGCCGGTGCGCATGCCACCCAGCCGGGTTGCCGGAGGCGTGTGGGCAACTATATGATAGTTTAATCAAACCTGCAGATACCTGCCCACCATCGTTTGGCGCGCTCGGCTGAAAAATCCCGAATTAAGCTGAAATTCCGGCCAATATTCTTGGATTCTCCGCCACCCGCGCCTCGCCGGATGGCAAATTCCTTCTAGGGAAGCAGCCGTAGTGGGCAATTTCCCACACAAAATGTCCAGTGAATGGGCTGTCGGAAATGGCTGGTTTCGCTTATTTTGGCCCGTAAAGGCGAAACGGTGACGACGGCCGGCCCAAAGGGCGAAACGAAGGCACACCGCGCCGCGGAGGCTGCAGCCCATTCCGGCCCGCGCACCGCCTTACGACATGTGGAGTTGAGAAGCGTGACGAGCGAAACATCCGCCCCGACCGGATCGCCGGGGCAAAAGCGTCCGGCGATTTCCTTCGAGTTCTTTCCGCCCAAGACCGAAGAGATGGAGCGCAACCTCTGGGAGGTCATCAACCGGCTTGCACCGCTGACGCCGAACTTCGTCTCGGTGACGTACGGCGCGGGCGGCTCGACCCGTGAGCGCACTCATTCGACCATCGCGCGCATCCTCGGTGAGACCAAACTCACGCCCGCGGCCCATCTCACCTGCGTCGCCGCCACCAAGGCGGATATCGACGACGTTGTCGCGCGCTATCATGACGTTGGCGTCCGTCACATCGTGGCATTGCGCGGCGATCCCACCACCGGCATCGGCACGGCTTACGCCGCTCACCCCGACGGCTACCAGACGTCGGCCGATCTCGTCGCCAGCATCAAGAAGCGTTATCCCGATATCGACGTCACGGTGTCGGCTTATCCGGAAAAGCATCCCGAGAGCGCTGACTTCGATGCCGATATCGATGCACTGAAAGCCAAGGTCGACGCGGGCGCAAGCCGCGCCATCACCCAGGTTTTCTTCGACAACGATCTCTATTTTCGCTACCTCGACCGCGTTCGCGCGCGTGGCATCGATATTCCGGTGGTGCCCGGCATCATGCCGATGCACAACTTCAAGCAGGCGCGCAATTTCGTCACCCGTGCGGGCACGACCGTGCCGTCCTGGCTGGCCGACAAATTTGAAGGCCTCGATGACGATGCCGAAACGCGCAAACTGGTGGCTGCGACCGTCGCCGCCGGCCAGGTGCAGAAGCTCGCCAAGCATGGCGTCGAGAATTTTCATTTTTATACGATGAACCGTGCGGATCTTGTGTTCGCCATCAGCCACCTTTTGGGAATTCGTCCCAACGGTGCGCAGAAAGCTGCGTGATCCCATGACCGTGAAGACATCTCCGACCGCCGACCAATTCCGCGCGCTTGCCCGCGAACGCATCCTCGTGCTCGACGGCGCGATGGGCACCATGATCCAGGGCCTGCAGTACGACGAAGCTGCGTTCCGCGGCGAACGCTTCAAGGATTTCCATCGCGACGTCAAAGGCAACAACGATCTCTTGATCCTCACCCAGCCGCAGGCGATCGAGGACATTCACTTCGCCTATCTCGATGCTGGCGCGGACATCGTCGCGACCAACACGTTCTCATCGACTTCGATTGCGCAGGCGGACTACGACCTCACCACCATCGCTTACGAGATGAACTTTGAAGGCGCGAGGCTGGCGCGCAATGCCGCCAACCGCGCGACCGCGAAGGACGGCAAGCCGCGTTTCGTTGCCGGCGCGCTTGGCCCGACCAACCGCACCGCTTCTATCTCGCCGGACGTCGGCAATCCCGGCTACCGCGCGGTGACGTTCGACGACCTGCGCATTTCATACAGCGAACAGATCAACGGACTGCTGGACGGCGGCGCTGATTTGCTGCTGGTCGAAACCATCTTCGACACCCTGAACGCCAAGGCCGCGCTTTACGCCATCGCTGAAATCTGCGAGGCGCGCGGCATCCACGTGCCGGTGATGATCTCCGGCACGATCACCGACAAGTCAGGGCGGCTTCTCTCCGGTCAGTTGCCGGAAGCGTTCTGGTATTCGGTGCAACACGCCAATCCGATCACCATCGGTTTCAACTGCGCGCTCGGCGCGGAAGACCTGCGTGCGCACATCGCCGACATCGGTCGTGTCGCCGACGCGCTGGTCTGCGCCTATCCGAACGCCGGACTGCCGAACGAATTCGGCCAGTATGATGAGAGCCCCGAATACATGGCGCGGCTGGTCGGCGAATTCGCGCAGGCCGGTCTGGTCAACGTGGTCGGGGGCTGCTGCGGCACCACGCCGGATCACATCAGGGCCATCGCAGACGCCTGCGCGCCGCACAAGCCGCGCATCCTGCCGGAAATTCCGCCGCTGCTGCGGCTGTCCGGCCTTGAGCCGTTCAACCTCACCGCCGATATCCCGTTCGTCAACGTCGGCGAGCGCACCAACGTCACCGGCTCGGCCCGCTTCCGCAAGCTGATCAAGGAAGGCGACTACACCGCAGCACTTCAGGTGGCGCGCGATCAGGTCGAGAACGGCGCGCAGGTCATCGACATCAACATGGATGAAGGCCTGCTCGACTCCAAGCAGGCGATGATCGACTTTCTTAATCTCGTCGCCTCAGAGCCGGACATCGCCCGCGTGCCGGTGATGGTCGACTCGTCGAAGTTCGACGTGATCGAGGCTGGCCTGAAATGCGTTCAGGGCAAGCCCATCGTCAACTCGATTTCCATGAAGGAAGGCGAGGAAAAATTTCTGCACGAAGCCACCATCGCGCGCCGACATGGCGCGGCCGTGGTGGTGATGGCGTTCGACGAGGTCGGACAGGCTGACACGTTCGAGCGCAAGATCGAGATCTGCAAACGCGCCTATGACCTGCTGGTCGAGAAGCTCGATTTCCCGCCGCAGGACATCATCTTCGATCCGAATATCTTCGCCATCGCGACGGGTCTTGAAGAGCACAACAATTACGGCGTCGATTTCATCGAAGCCACCCGTTGGATCCGGCAGAACCTGCCTCACGCGCATATTTCCGGCGGCGTCTCCAACCTGTCGTTCTCGTTCCGCGGCAACGAGCCGGTGCGCGAGGCGATGCATTCGGTGTTCCTGTATCACGCCATCAAGGCCGGCATGGACATGGGCATCGTCAATGCCGGGCAGATGGTGATCTATGATGACATCGATCCCGAGCTGCGTCAGGTCTGCGAAGACGTCATCCTCAACCGCGATCCCGGCGCGCCGGAGAAGCTGCTGGAACTGGCGGAGAAATTCCGCGGACAGGGCAAGCAGGTCAAGGAACAGGATCTCGCCTGGCGCGAGTGGCCGGTGGCGAAGCGCCTCAGCCACGCGCTGGTCAACGGCATCACCGAATATATCGACGCCGACACCGAGGCTGCGCGCCTGACCGTGGAGCGGCCGCTGCATGTGATCGAAGGCCCGCTGATGGACGGCATGAACATCGTCGGCGACCTGTTCGGCGCCGGCAAGATGTTCCTGCCGCAGGTGGTGAAGTCTGCCCGCGTGATGAAGCAGGCGGTCGCCTATCTGATGCCGTTCATGGAAGAAGAGAAGGCGCGCAACCTCGCCAACGGCATTGCCGGCGACGGGCGCAGCTCCGCAGGCAAGATTCTGCTCGCCACCGTGAAAGGCGACGTGCACGACATCGGAAAGAACATTGTGGGCATCGTGCTCCAGTGCAACAATTTCGAGGTGATCGATCTCGGCGTCATGGTGCCGGCCACCAAGATCATCGAAACCGCGAAGGCCGAAGGGGTCGACATCATCGGCCTGTCCGGACTGATCACGCCCTCGCTCGATGAAATGGCGTTCATGGCCGCCGAGCTTGAGCGCCTCGGCCTCGATCTTCCGCTGATGATCGGCGGCGCGACCACCAGCCGCGTGCACACCGCCGTGAAGATCGATCCGGCCTACAAGCGCGGCCCGGTGATCCACGTCAACGACGCCAGCCGCGCGGTCGGCGTCGCCTCGTCGCTGATGTCACCCGAGAAGCGAGAGGAATACACCCGCGAGGTTCGCGCCGACTACGCCAAGATTTCAGCGGCACATTTCAAGGCGCAGCAGGACAAGAAGCGGCTCAAGCTCGCCGCCGCGCGCGCCAACGCGCACAGCATCGACTGGTCCAAGACCCAGCCGAAGAAGCCGACGTTCATCGGCATCAAGAGCTTCAGCGACTATTCGCTGGCGGAGCTGGCCGAATACATCGACTGGACGCCGTTCTTCCAGACCTGGGAACTGAGCGGACGTTACCCGGCGATTCTCGACGACCCGAAGGTCGGCGAGGTTGCGCGGTCGCTGTATAACGACGCGCGCAAGATGCTCGACCTGATCGTCAAGGAAAACTGGTTCAAGGCCAGCGCCACCATCGGATTCTGGCCGGCGAATGCCGAGGGCGACGATATCGTTCTCTACAGCGACGATGCCCGCACCAAGCCGCTGACCACGCTGCACACGCTGCGCCAGCAGCTTGAGAAGCGCGAGGGCCGCAAGAACGTCGCGCTGTCGGATTTCATCGCACCGGTCTCGAGCGGCGTGCCGGATTACATCGGCATGTTCGTGGTCACGGCGGGCATCGGCGAGGATGTCGTCGCGGATCGCTTCAAGAACGCCAATGACGACTACTCGTCTATTCTGGTGAAGGCGCTGGCGGATCGTCTGGCAGAAGCTTTTGCCGAGCGGATGCATCAGCGCGTGCGCAAGGAATTCTGGGGCTACGCGCCGGACGAGGCACTGAAGACCGACGAGCTTATCCTCGAACAGTATGCCGGCATCCGCCCGGCGCCGGGCTATCCGGCGCAGCCGGACCACACCGAGAAGGCGACACTGTTCAAGCTGCTCGATGCGGAGCGAACCGCGGGCGTGACGCTGACCGAAAGCTTTGCGATGTGGCCGGGATCGTCCGTCTCGGGGCTCTATTTCAGCCATCCGGAGAGTTATTATTTCGGTGTCGGCAAGATCGAGCAGGATCAGGTCGAGGATTATGCCGAACGCAAGGGCATGAGCGTCGCGGAGACCGAGCGCTGGCTGGCGCCGATCCTCAACTACATTCCGTCGCGCGAGATGCCCGCCGAGACCGAAGACGATGTCGCAACGCTGCCGCTGGCGAAACATCCTCCGGGCTGCGGCTGCGCGATGCATCTGCGAATGAACGGCAAGCCGGTCGCACAGGCGATCGCGCGCTGACCTTCGCACTTCGATTCAACTTAGGCGAAATGCCGCCATGCTCGCCTTCCGCGCATGGCGGCATTTTCACGCGGGTTTGAACATTCTCGGCCTGGAACCTGGAACGACGCGCGAGGTGATGTGTTGGTGCGCCGCCTATTCCACCCTCAAACAGGAGCCGGAAAATGAAAAAGGTGACACTTTTCGCCGCTGCCGCAGCCGTGAGCGCATTGATCGCGACACCCGTCCTTGCACAGGGCACCGCGCAACCGCGCGCCGGAAAACATATGAAAACCAGCCAGATGAAGCAGCATGCATCCAAGCCCATGAAGCAGCAGGCGCGGGCCGGCCGTACTTCCAACCGGGTCGCCTATCAGGATCGTCGGGACCAGCGCGACACCGGCTTCTGGCCGGGTGCCGTTGTGGCCGGCGCGGTGGGAACCGCAGGCGCGGTCGCAGCGACGGCTGTGGGAACCGCCGGCGCGATCGCGACCGCGCCGTTCGGCGGGCCTTATTACCGTGACAGCTATGCCTACGGCCCCGGCTATGTGGACACCTACAGCTATAACGGCATCGCGATGCCGTATTCGTCGAACTATTCAGCGCGCAACGGTTTCATGTGTGAGCCGGGCACGTTCATCAAAGGCACGCGGAATATTTGCCAGTAACCGCTGGCGAATTACGTCTTGATCTGACTGTCGACAGCAAACGGCCGGAGCAGTCTCCGGCCGTTTGCTGCTGTCACCGACCGGGACCCTGCAGCGTGCGCAAGGCTCGCGCGTGGTGTCACGTCAGGAACGTGACGCGCCCGGTGGCAAGATCGTGCATCGCCGCTGCGACGCGCAACTGACCCGCTTTCACCAGACCTTTCAGGACCGGACTGCGCGAGATCAAATTCGCGGCCGCCATGCGGGCATTGGTTTCGGCCACGGCCTGAACGAACGGCGCGTTCTTCGACGTCCGCTCGCCGGTTGTCTTGCTCGCGGCCACGGCCGGCATGATGTTGGCGAGTGTCGCCGTCAGATTTCCCAGCTTGACGTTATCGACCGCGCCCTTGATGGCTCCGCAGTCATTGTGCCCGAGCACCACGATCGCGCGCGCGCCCGAGACCTTGGTTGCGAATTCGAGGCTGCCGATGATGTCGGTGTTGACGAAGTTTCCGGCGATGCGCGCGCAGAACACGTCGCCGATGCTTTGATCGAACACCAGTTCCGGCGGTACGCGCGAATCGATGCAGCCAACAACTGCAGCAAATGGCGCCTGCGCAGCCGATGTTTCCTTCACCTGCTCCATCAGATTGCAGTTGACGATCTTGCCGCTCACGAAGCGGACATTTCCCTCCTTCAACTGGGCAATCGCCTCGTCAGGACTGATGGCCTTTTGCCGGTCTCGCGTCATGACGGCGCATTCGACCGGTTTGCCCCATGCGCCTGTCGTCGCAACGCCGGAAAAGAGAGCTGCGGAGACGCAACTGCAAAACGAACGGCGGTTCAGCATGGGAGGCATCCTTTGTGAAATTGGTTGGGTCGGAAAATTCAAATCGGGATCAATTCTCGCGGCGGGCAATATTGCGGCAATGTCTTAAGGATATCCAACCGCCACCGGGAAATGTTGTCGCAGTTTCCGCGTCAGTTCGGCGGTGCGAGCGGCTGCACGATATCCTGAAACGGCTGCAGCGCCTCGCAGATTTCGGCGTGACGCGCCAGCGTCGCATAACGATTGTCGTCAAACAGCCCCTCATGCGCCTCGCGCGTAAAGCGGATCACACACGCTGCCGCGATATCGGCATGGGTGATCTGGTCGCCGAACCAGAACTGCGTCTTGTGCTGCGCGCGGTCTTCCTCAAGGAAATCGAAAACGCCCGCGATCTGCGTCCGGCAACGCTCGATCCAGCGCGACGATCTTTCGCTGCGCAGAACCCTCTCATACAGCAGACTTACGCCCTTGTCGGCGAGACCCGTGGCGAGCGCACAGATGTGCAGCACCTCGCGCCGGACATGGCCACAATCGGGGATCAGCGCCCGCGACGGCCCGGCCAGTTCGTCGAGATAATCCAGAATGGCGGTGCTCTCGATCAGCACTTCGCCATCGTCGAGCACCAGCGTCGGCACCCGCATCAGCGGATTGTAGAGCGCGATCTTCTCCGCATCGCCGAAGGTCGACCACGGCGTGTGCTCGAACGGAATGCCGTAGAACCGCAGCGCGAGCGCCACCCGACGCACGAAAGGAGAATCATACTGGCCGATCAGGTTCATCAGGTGACCTCCATCGCGACGCGCTCACGATTACACCCGGCAAGGCACCCGATTGGCAAGGGCTTTGGCGCGCGAGGCGTCAGTCTCCCTCGGGATCGCTCGCCAGCACGCCCTTCACCGCCTGCGACCAGCCCTTGAGCTTCCGCACGCGCGTGGCCTCGGACATGTTCGGCCTGAAGCGCCGCTCCAACCGCCACGAATCCGCGAACCGCGCAGGCTCCGGATAGACGCCCGCGCCAAGTCCCGCGAGATAGGCCGCGCCCACCGCCGTGGTTTCCTGAATCATCGGGCGGTCCACCGGCGCATCGAGCAGATCCGACAGCCGCTGCATGGTCCAGTCCGACGCGGTCATGCCGCCGTCGACGCGCAGCACGGTGTTGGTTTCCTTCGCCTCCGGCCAGTCGGCACGCATCGCCGCCCACAGATCATAGGTTTGATAACACACGCTCTCCAGCACGGCATGCGCCAGCTCGGCGGGGCCGGTGTTGCGCGTCAGCCCGAACAGCGCGCCGCGCACGCGCGGATTCCAGTACGGCGCGCCGAGGCCGACGAAGGCCGGTACCAGATAGACCGACTGCATGGTGTCGTTGGCGTCCGCGAGCGATCCGGTTTCGCTGGCGTGCTTGATGAGACCAAGCCCGTCGCGCAGCCACTGCACGGCAGAGCCCGCGACAAAGATCGAACCTTCCAGCGCATAGGTGCGCTGGCCGTTCAACTGATAGGCGATGGTGGTGAGCAGCTTGTTCTTCGAGGCCACCGCCGTGGTGCCGGTGTTCAGCAGCGCGAAACAGCCAGTGCCGTAGGTGGACTTCATCATGCCCGGCGAGAAGCAGGCCTGACCGATGGTCGCGGCCTGCTGGTCGCCGGCGATGCCGCGCACGGCAATGGCCCCACCCAGCAGATGCGGCTCGGTCTCACCGAAATCGGCGGATGAATCGCGCACATCCGGCAGCATCGAACGCGGCACCCGCAACAGCTTCAGCAGATCGTCGTCCCACTCGCCCTTGTGAATGTTGAACAGCAGCGTGCGCGAGGCATTGGTGGCGTCGGTGGCGTGAACCCTGCCGCCGGTCAGCCGCCACAAGAGATACGAATCGACGGTGCCGAACATCAGTTCGCCGCGTTCGGCCCGTTCGCGCGCCCCGGGGACGTGGTCGAGAATCCACGCCACCTTGGTGCCCGAGAAGTACGGATCGATGATTAATCCCGTCCGCGCGCTGATCAGCGGCTCGTGGCCTTCCGCTTTCAGTCTGGCGCAGACCTCCGCCGTGCGCCGGTCCTGCCAGACTATGGCGCGATGCACCGCGTTGCCGGTGGCGCGGTCCCATACCACCGTGGTCTCGCGCTGGTTGGTGATGCCGATGGCCGCGATGTCGGACGCCGCGACGTTGGCCTTGCTCATGGCCTCGCGGCAGGTCGCCAGGGTCGAGGTCCAGATGTCCTCCGGCTCGTGCTCGACCCAGCCGGACGCCGGGAAATGCTGCTGGAATTCCTGCTGGGCCTGAGCTGCGATGGAAATGTCGGAGCGAAAGACGATGGCGCGCGACGATGTCGTGCCTTGATCGATGGCAAGAATGTGGGACGCCATGCCGTTCCTCGAATGCTTTTCGTTTCGGTTTCGAAACGCAACAAAGCGATTGTCGATGCGCGCGTCAAGGCGAGCAGAACCCGACTTTTCACCCTTCCCTTGAGGGGGAGGGGTGACCACACGCGACTCCACCGTCATCCTGAGGTGCGAGCCGCCTCTTGGCGAGCCTCGAAGGATGGCGGTGTGCAGTCGGTCATCCTTCGAGGCGCGCAAGACCGCGCACCTCAGGATGACGAACTCTCTCCCCCTCAAGGGGAGGGTGGTTACACCGCCGCCGTGGTGACGCCGCCGTCGATAACGATGGTCTGGCCGGTCATGAAGGTCGAGGCATCGGAGGCGAGATAAACCACCGCCCCCGCGATCTCGTGCGGCTCGCCAATCCGCCGCAGCGGCGTGGTCGCGGTGCGGCGCTTGAGGTTGTCCTGATCTTCCCACAGCGCGCGGGCGAAATCGGTTTTGACCAGGCCCGGCGCGATGCAGTTGACCCGCACGTTCTTCGGACCCCACTCGCCGGCCAGACTGCGCGCCAGCGAGAAATCCGCCGCTTTCGAGATGCCGTAGGCGCCGATCACGGTCGATCCACGCAATCCGCCGATGCTGGAGATAATGACCACCGAGCCACCGCCGCGCTCGGCCATTTTCGGCATCGCCAGCTTGCAGAGCCAGATGTTGCTCTTGATGTTGGCGCCCATGATCTTATCGAAAGCTTCGTCGGTGATGTCGAGCAGCGGCCCGTAATACGGGTTCACCGCCGCATTGCAGACGAGGATGTCGATCTGGCCGTAATGCTTCACGGTGCCGTTGATCAGCGCATCGACTTCCTCGCGGCGGCTGATGTTGCAGGCGATGACGTGCGCGTCGCCGCCCTCCTTGCGGATGCCGTCGGCGACTTCCTGGCAAGCGTCCGCCTTGCGGCTGGAGACGACGACTTTCGCCCCCATCCGCGCCAGCAATTCCGCCGAGGCGCGGCCGATGCCGCGGCTTGAACCGGTGACGACGGCCACTTTTCCCGCCAGATCGAATGGCGATTTGGTCATGGCCGCGTCTCCAGCTTTTCTTAGGTCAGACCAGATTGCCCGCTTCGCTGACGCGACGCAGGTGATAGTCGGTGTCGCCGAAGGTGCTCTCGATCATGGTCAGCCGCTTGAAGTAGTGGCCGATCTTGAGTTCCATAGTCATGCCGACGCCGCCGTGAAGCTGGATCGCCTGCTGGCCGACGAACTTCAGCGACTTGCCGATCTGCACCTTCGCCGCCGCAACCGCCTTTGAACGCTCCTTGGCGTCCTCGAAGTCGGACGCCATGGTGGCGAAGATCGACATGCTGCGCGCCTGCTCCAGCGCGACGAACATGTCCGCCGCGCGATGCTGCAGGGTCTGGAACTGGCCGATCGCGACGCCGAACTGCTTGCGGGTCTTGAGATACTCCACCGTCGACTTCAGCGACTCGTCCATCGCGCCGACAGCTTCGGCGCACATTGCGATGCGCGCTTCATCGACCACGCGCTCGATCAGCGGCAGGCCGTTCTCGGGATCACCGATTGCAGCGTCCGCGCCGACCTCGACGCCCTCGAAACGGATATCCGCCGCACGCATGCCGTCCTGGGTCGGATAACCCTTGACAGTGACGCCCTTGGCGTTCGCCGGCACCAGAAACACGCCGATTCCGCTGTGATCACGCCGGTCGCCCTTGGTGCGCGCGCTGACGATCAGCGTATCCGCAGTCTCGCCGTGCAGCACGACGAACTTCTCGCCGTCGATCACCCAGCCTGCACCCTTTTTCTTGGCGGTGGTGGTGACGTCCGCGAGATCGTAACGCGAGTTCTTCTCCAACTGGGCGAATGCCAGTGTCTTGCTGCCGTCGATGATCGAAGGAATATGCGCGGCCTTCTGCTCGGCCGAGCCGCCGTGACGGAGGAAGCCGCCGCCGAGAACTACAGTTGCCAGATATGGCTCGAGCACCAGCGCCTTGCCGAGCGATTCCATCACAAGGGCGGTTTCCACCGCGCCCGCGCCGAAGCCGCCATCTTCCTCGGAGAACGGCAGCCCCAGCAGACCCTGCTCGGCCAGCTTGTTCCAGACGGTCTTGCTCCAGCCGCCCTTTTCCTTGGCGTACTTCTTGCGCTGATCGAAATCGTAGGAATCAGCCAGCAGGCCGTCGACGCTATCTTTCAGGAGCCGCTGCTCCTCGGACAAATCAAAATCCATTACCTGCCTCCAATTGCACCCGGTTGTTCTCCGGCGCATCAACGAAACAAATCGTCATGCCCACGCTTGTCGCGGGCATCCACGTCTTCCTGTCTCGAAGCAAGACGTGGATGGCCGGGTCAAGCCCGGCCATGACGGCACATGAATTACCTCGCCCCACAACAGCGGGGCGAGGGAGAAGCCTTACAGACCCAGCACGGCCTTGGTGATGATGTTGCGCTGAATCTCGTTCGAGCCTCCGTAGATGGAGACCTTGCGATAGTTGAAGTAGCCCGGCGCAACTGTCGTCGCCCAGCTCGCTTCTTCATTGCTCTTGTCGTGTTCGTCCGCATAAGGCAGCGCGAACGGTCCGGTGATCTCCAGCAGCAGTTCGGTGATGGTCTGCTGAATCTCGGAGCCCTTGATCTTGAGGATCGAGGATGCCGGATCCGGCTTGCCCTTGCCGTTCTTGCTTTCGTTGGCGACCACACGCATCTGCGTCAGTTCGAGCGCCTTCAGCTCGATTTCGGTCGCAGCGAGCTTCTCGCGGAAGCGAGAGTCCTGAATCAGCGGCTTGCCGTCCGACTCGACCTTGGATGCAAGGTCACGAATGCGGCGGAGACGCTCCTTCGACATGCCGACGCGCGCGATGTTGGTACGCTCGTTGCCGAGCAGGAACTTGGCGTAATCCCAGCCCTTATTTTCCTGGCCGACGAGATTTTCGACCGGCACCTCGACGTCATCGAAGAACACTTCGTTGACCTCAAAACCGCCGTCGATGGTCTGGATCGGCCGCACAGTGACGCCGCGCGACTTCATGTCGAACAGGATGAACGAGATGCCCGACTGCTTCTTCGCATCGGGGTCGGTGCGGCAGAGGCAGAAGATCCAGTCAGCATGCTGCGCCAGCGTGGTCCAGGTCTTCTGGCCGTTGATGACGTAG
>JAUSAX010000003.1 GCA_030652315.1 Afipia sp.
CCAGAGCGGTGAGGAAGCACAACGCTTCTACAGGACGGAAAATGTGATTCTGCTGAGCTCTGTCATCATTCAGAGCATCGCGATCATCGGCATCCTGTTCCTGGTGATTTCACCCGACGCCAGCACAGGCCTACTGGTTGCGGCGGTCGCTTACGTCATCACCCGTTCGCTCAATCTCTACATCGGCGAACGCGCCCGCGTGCAGCAGCAGATTGGCGTTTATTCGATCCAGCAGATCGTCGGGCCGGCCGCCGGGTTTCTGATCGGCCTGATCATGATCAAATTGCTCGGTCAGGGTCCCGAATGGCCGCTCGCCGGCTATGCCATCGCGCAGCTTGCCGCGACGCTGATCGTCCTTCCAAGGATCGGATATGGCCGGAGCCTTTGGCCGATCGACCGCAAGATCATCAACCATGCCCTGCACTACGGAATTCCCCTGATCATCGGGGGCGGACTGAGCTGGATCGGCCTCAACGCATCGCGCTTTGTCGTCAACGACATGCTCGGCGTCGCCGCGGCGGGCCTGTTCGCCGTCGGTTACGGCCTCGGCCAACGGGCTGCGGCTGTGGCCGCGATGCTGGTGACGGCGGCGGCCTTTCCGATCGCAGTAAAGCGCATGGAGGACAGTGGCAGCAAGGCGGCGATGCAACAATTGTCCGACAACAGCGCGCTGCTCATCGCCGTTCTCGCGCCAAGCATTCTGGGAATCTTTATGCTGCGCACCGAAATCGTTCATCTGCTGATAGCAGCTCCCTTCCAGCAGGTGACGCTCGCTGTTCTGCCGCTGGCCGTTCTGGCCGGCGCGATCCGAAACCTGCGCGCCCATTTTGGCGATCAGGTCTTTCTCCTGCACAGCCGCACCCGCCTGATGATCGCCGTTTCGAGCATCGACGCATTGGTGACCGTAGCGCTGAGCGTCGTTTTTATCTGGTATTGGGGGATCGTCGGCGGCGCCGTTGCAACTGTCATCGCGGCATCGGCAGCCGCAATTGCGAGCTTCACGATCGGCTTCTCGCAATTCAGCCTGAGGTTGCCGCTCGGTCATCTCCTTCGCATCGCCATTGCGACGATTGCGATGGGATGCCTGCTGCGGCTTCTGCCCGAGGCCAAGAACATTGCCACCATGGCCGCGCATATTGCGACGGGTGCCACCTCATACATCGCCACTCTTGCCCTGCTCTATGCGCCGACCCTGTTCAGAATTCTTCGCGCGAGGCCACAGCGATCCAGCTCATGAGGGCAGCAGACCTTACGCTTTCCTCGCATTTTTGAATGCGCGCGCCATCGCAAACCAAAGTGGCTTCCTTTGGTTGGCGTCATCAAACGGCAATGGCCGGGGAAGCCGCTCGGCCAACGGGTTCTTCTTCTTCGCTGCGTCTGTGTAAAAGGAATAATTGTCCGAAAGCTCCCACGCGACCACCATCTTCACTGCCGGGATGCGCAACACCGTGTTGAGAAACTTTTCACCCGTGTCCGCGATCATCGCGTCGCGCGTCGGAATATCATCCGGGAACGTATCGTCGCGCACGTCAAACTCGGTGATGTAGATATCGACCTTGCGCTCGGCGAGCGCGTGCACGAAATCCGCGAAGCGCGCCGCGTCGTGCGGGTAGCGTGGCTGAAGGTGCCCCTGCAGTCCGACCGCATGGAGCGGAACCCCTGCGTCCTTCAGCTCGTCGACCAGACGCAGCAGGCCTTCGCGAATGGCCCGGCCGACATCGTCATCCCGCTCCGTGTGCGCCTCATTGAGCACGAACTTCGTTTTCTTGTCCGCAAGCGCCGCCCGCTCGAACGCCCGCCGGACATAGCCGGCTCCGAACGCGTCGTGCCATGGGCCGAGCCGATATCCACCGGGCGCCTTGTGTCCCGGCCAGAACGGCTCATTAACGACATCCCACGAATGCAATTTTCCGGCGTAACGAGCAGCGACCTCCTCGACATAACCATCGAAGAATATCCGCCGCTCCGCGGTGCTCATGCTCTTGATCCATGCGGGAACCCACTCATTCCAAACAAGGCAGTGGCCGCGCATTGGAATTCCGTTGCTTGCACAGAATTTCAGCAATCGATCCGCGCTCTCGAATCGCTTCGGTCCGGACTGCGGCGCGATCGTGCCCATTTTCATGGCGACGTCCGTCGTCACGATTCGTGTGTGCGTCGTATAGAGCTCGCGATACGCAACATCCTTGTCAATCACGGGCCCTGCAGCGGCTCCGAACACGAATCCATTTTCTGCCGCAATCGCGCCAAGACTTTCACCCGCCGCAACAGATGGCGTGGTGATACGCGAGGCAACTCCCGCGCCAGCGAGTATCGACATCACCTGTCGCCGCGAAATCTTCACATGCATGGCAGATCTCCATTGCGAGAATGATTTTGTTTCATCGTCATCGCGTTTCGCAAACGCGACGCCATCGTTGCGACGCAATGGTGCGATTTCGTGACTGTGTTGGTGAAGAGAGAAACTTTTACTCAAAAGTTCCCATCATCACCGCGAATGACGTCGGCGTTATGAGCAAGCGTTACTCGACCACATTGTCATTGGGGACTCGACATGATGGAATCGCAGGCGCGCGAATCGCGCGACATAACTGTCGATGGCATCGCCATCAACATTCTCTCAATGCCGGAAGCAGTGTCGTCCATCGTGTCGGCAGCGCAGACCGGAGACAGCTTCAGCGTTTGCACTCTCAATCTCGATCACGTCGCGCAACTGCAACAGCGGCCTGACTTCCGGGCGGCCTATCTCCGGGCCCGCTTCGTCACCGCCGATGGTTTTCCGATTGTCGCGCTTGGGCGTCTCGCCGGCTCGAAAATCGAACGAACGACCGGGGCAGATCTGGTCGAACCTCTTTGCGAGCAGGCCGGAAGCAAGAACATTCCCGTCTATCTGCTGGGCTCCAACCGCCTGACACTTCATCGCACAGCCAGACGGCTGGCGAGCCGGTTCAAGGGACTTCAAATCGTCGGCTACGACGCGCCCGGCGGCAACTTCGATCCTTACTCGGATGAGGCTGACCGCGCGATTGACGGCATCCGCAAATCAGGCGCCAGGCTTTGCTTTGTCGCGCTCGGCGCACCGCGGCAGGAAATCTTCGCCGCTCGCTGTCTCGACAGGCTTCCCGGCGTCGGATTGCTCTGCATCGGAGCCGCTCTGGACTTCATCGCCCATACGCAGAATCGCGCACCGCTGATCACGCAGAAGATTGGCCTCGAATGGGCGTGGCGAATGCTGCGCGATCCGCGCCGGCTGGCCCCCCGCTATGCGCGGTGCATGAGTATCGTTCCGCGTTTGGTCGCAAGCAGCATCCCGCAGATCGTAAACGCCCGGACAAGGAAAGCTGCATGACATCCACGGTTACACTGGCTCAACGCGCCCGCAATGCTCACCACACGCCCCCGCGGTATCAAATCTGCCTGATTCACCCGTTCGATCCGCGCGGCGAGAAGGTCGGCGGGCTGGAAACCTACATCCGGGACTTCATTACATTCCATCCGACCGATACCGATCTTCTTTTCATCGGCGTCGATTCCGTCGGCGACCTTAAACTCGGTGAGATTCATAAACTCACCTTCAGGGGACGCACGTTCGATTTTCTTCCGATCCTGCGTTACTCGGATAGCCAGGCGCGCGAGGCGGCCCGTTCCATCACCGCGTCACTCACCGGGCAATTTTTCGTAGCCCTGCTGCGCAATTTCGGTGTGGTCTCGAAACATATCCGCTCACGGCGGTGTTCGATCGACCTGCGCCGGGTGGAATTTTCGTGGCTGCCGGCGGTCCTTCGTCTTCCCTTTATCCAGATGCTTCACGGCGAAGGTGTGCCAAAACTGCAGATGGACTCGCTGCTCCGCAGATATTCGTTCGTCCACAATGCGGGTGAACGCTTTGCCATGGCGACCAGCGAAAAATTTCTTTGCGTGAACCCGTACATCACCGAGCGTCTGCAAAAGGAATACCCGCGGCAACGAGACAAGATCGACACGCTGTGGACCTGGGTCAACACCGAGATTTTTCGGCCGCAGCCCCTGCCTCGCGATACTGCGCCATTCCGAATTGTCTTTGCGGGGCGCCTCGACGAGTTCAAGGACCCACCACTGATGTTCCAGACGATCGACCGCCTGCGTCAAGTGATGCCGGAGAAGGTCGAGTTTCACTACATCGGAACCAGCGATCCACACCGGTTCTCCGAGTTCGCGGCGATCGAAGCGATCACTGTCCGCCACGGGTTCAAGGATGCAGTTGGTATGGCCGCAACCCTTGCATCTGCGCATGCCGGAATCCTGACATCGGAGTTCGAAGGAATGCCACGGTTCGTCCTCGAGACACTGGCGGTCGGCCGCCCCGTCGTCTCAACGCACCTGCCGCAGCTTGAAGCCGTCATTCGAGACGGCGAGTCCGGCTATCTGGTTCCGCGAAGCGATTCGAGAGCCGACATGGTCGAGCGGCTGGTGCATCGCTTCATCGATGTTCGCGATGCCATGGCCCGTGGCGACATGGATTCATCGCGGATCGCGGCCAGCATCCGGACCTTCACACCTAGCACCCAGCTTGCCCGCGTCTTCCGCTATCACCAGGAAATCCAGAATACCCGCGGCCTGATGGCCAATCCGCTCGCCTATTGAGGACGCAGCCATGAACATTCTCATGCTGACAAGCGAATTTGCACCTGCGACCGGCGGCATCGGCACTTACGCGCGGGAAATCGCGACGGCAGCCACTGAACTTGGCGCCCGTGTCACAGTCTTGGCCCCCGACTATTCCAAGAACTCACTGGATGAAGACAGGTCGTTTCCCTTTGAGTTGCATCGCTTCCACGGCGGGCTGCATTCCATGCGAAATCTTCCCTCGAAGATTCTGCTCGCGCGCAATCACGTGCGGATCGAGGACTACGACGTCATCCACGCGGCAGACTGGCCGTTCTTCATCCCGCTGGCCCTGTCGCGTCAC
This sequence comes from Afipia sp., assembly GCA_030652315.1. Taxonomy (GTDB): domain Bacteria; phylum Pseudomonadota; class Alphaproteobacteria; order Rhizobiales; family Xanthobacteraceae; genus Afipia. Next base: position 4,949 of record JAUSAX010000003.1, read on the forward strand.
CGGACCCAGGCGCGCCTGCTGATGACGGTCCACGGCACGGAGATCAATGAAACCCAGACACCGCTCAAGAGGCTTGCGATCCAGGCAGCCGGCGTCTTCGGTCCACGCGTCGAAATCGCCGCCAACAGCCGGTTCACACGCGAGCTGTTCCGGGAGCGTTTCTCCATCGAAAGTGAGCGCGTTGTCGCCATCCCGCTGGGCGTATCGGATTTTTGGTTTGGTCCGCGGAAAGGCCGCAAGGCGACGCGCAGGGCCTACGGCGTCGATGCGGACAAGATCGTGATGGTCACGGTTGGCCGCCTCACCCGACGGAAGGGACATCTCAAGACCCTCGCGGCATTAGCGAGCCTGCCGGACGAGTTGCGCAGACGAATCGCGTGGCTCGTGATCGGCCCCAACGGCGAGGCCGATTTTGTCGAGGAGTTTCGCGATATGGTCGACACCACCGATTGCGAAGTTCACCTGCTCGGATCTCTGCCGAACGAACAGATCCGCGATATTTACGGTGCCAGCGACTTCTTCTGCCTGACCGGCATCCCGGAATCCTCGGGCCGAGTGGAAGGTTTCGGTCTGGTGTATCTCGAGGCCGGTGCAGGCGGCCTCCCCAGCGTCGCGACGGCGGTCGGCGGTGTTCCCGATGCCGTTCTGGCGGACGAGACCGGATTGCTCGTTGAGCCTGAAGTCCAGGCCATCGCGCAAGCCATCACGGAAATTGCCGAAGACAGCAACACGCGGTCGATTCTGGCGGCAGGCGCCGCCGCGCATGCGCGCTCTTTATCCTGGGAGCGATGTGCTGCCGAAACCTACCGCCTGCCCCGCGCCGGCGAACGAAAGGACGTCAAGGCAACGGATAATCGATCGGCGCGAGAACAGGATCATTCGGGCGACGCGATGCCGCGCGCGATTGCCGCGGGTCGCAGATGATGAAGGTCTTCGCTGCTGGCGTCATTTTGATGTCGATTGCAGCAAATCCAGCGCAGGCCGAAAGCTGCACCAAGAGCCGCGATCACTTGCTCGGAAATCTTGGCGGCGATCTGGTGCAGCCGCCGCAGGCCTATCAGGGACTGTTCAAGGTCTGCCTTGCGACCATGTCCATGACGAACGTCAAGGACGCTTTCGTCCTGAGGGATGGCGGGATCGCCGTCATACCAAAGCAGGATAGTGTGGCGGCAACGGCGGCGACACTATCAAAATTCTGCGATGCGTATCCGCGCAGCACTCTTCGATTCCTCAGCCGCAAGGATCTGCTGCAGACGAACTCCGTCTCCCGGATTGTGAAAATGTCATCGACCGGATCGACATCGTGCCGGAAGATCAAGGGCAATGCACCGTCCTGAATTTCCTGATCGAGATGACGAGAGGCGCGCCGCAAGCCCTATCACACCAGCCGGGTTGCTCTTCACTGGAGTACTTTTTGATTTATGCGGCGACACGGCGCGGCGGCATCGGCCGCTCGCTCAGCGGCACCGTCGGATCGAGTGCGCTTCTTTCGTGACCCGGCGGAATCGCTCCGTTTGAAAAGCCAAGCGCATAGTCGGCATAGAGTTTGGCGTAATCTTCCATCGGCAAACTTGTGGCTTCGACCGATGGATGGTCAGCCAACGCACGGCGCCATTGCGCGACACGTTTTAAACCGTCCGGAATCCTGAAGCTCCAGAAATACTCATTGAGCTCGTAGCGTTGAAAGAACGGCGCATAGGTCAAATCCGCCATTCCAAACTCCGCGAACGCGAAGCTTGCATCTGGACTGACGCGCATGAGAAACCTCTCAAGCCATTCCCAGTCTTTCCTGGCGGCCGCTTCGATACGCTCGCGTCTGACAGGGTCCTGCTCCATCAGCACGCGATAGAGATTGGTCGTGAACTGCGTATTGCAGTAATCAATCAGAATACGCGATTGCGCCTTCAAGTATGGATCAGAGGGGAAAACAGCTCGATCCGGAAAGACATCTTCCAGGTACTCATTGATGACGCTTGATTCGTTCAATGCCCGCCCGTCGTGGACCAGAGCAGGCACCTTCCCTTCCGGGTTGATATCCAGAAACCACGAAGGCCTCGGCTTGGAGAGATCGAGTTCGACCAGATCCGCCTGCAATCCCTTGAGGTGGAGCAGAATGCGGGTGCGCTGCGCATATGGACACGCCGCAACACTGTAGATCGTGAGTGCAGCCTTCGAACCGCTCAACGCGACACCGCCATGCTCGGAGGGGAAATGCCCTTGGCGCGCTGTTCGAGCCTTCGCGTCAGCATATCGACACGGTCGCCGCCCCAGAACAACTCACCGTCCAGCAACATGCTCGGCACGCCGAACACCCCAAGGCTCTCTGCCTCTGTCGTGATTGCATCGACTTCCTTTTGGGCGGGACCATTCGCATAAGCTTCGAATGCATCCGCAGAACCGCCGAGCTTCTCGATGACGTCCCTCATCTGATCCAGAACATCGAGATCGAGCTGGTGGGTCCAGAACATCTCGAACACCGTGTCGTGATAAGCGCGAAAGAAGCCGTTCCGCTGCGCGAACAGCATACCGGCGCTCGCATAAGTCGCGTCGTAAATCCGCTTCGGCCCCTTCAGAACAAGGCCTTGCTCGTTGGCATAGCGCCGCGCATCCATGTACGCATACCTGACCTTGCGCCAGTAATGCGGCGATCGGTCATCGACCGATCCCAGATACTCGGCGATGCGCAACGTATATGGCAGCCACTCGAGCTCAACATCGTGCGAGTTCTCGAGATCAAACAGAGGTTTGTTTGCAACATAGGCATACGGACTTTTGTAATCGGTATAGACACGCACCCGCGTTTTCATCGTTTCATCTACCTTCAATTAGAGAGATTTGATTCGTGCTTGCGCCGTTGCTTCACGATCCCATGTATCGGCCGTGGTGCCTTGTTCGCGCAGGACGTGCTTCTGGACCTTCTCGGTCGGCGTTTTCGGAAGTTCCTCCACGATCCGCACGTAACGGGGAATCATGTGATGCGGCAGCCGCGCGCGGAGGAATTCAACGATTGCCGGCGGCTCGACTGAACGACCGGCAACCGGCGCGATGACCACCAGGACTTCGTCCTCGGTGAATTCGCTGGGAACGGGGACCGCCGCGGCCTCGCGAATATCCGGATGCGCCAGCAACTCAATCTCGATTTCATACGACGAGATGTTCTCCCCGCGACGGCGGATCGTGTCCTTGAGGCGATCGACAAAGAAGAAATCGCCATCGCCGTCGCAGATGAAGGCATCGCCGGTGTGAAACCATCCGTTGCGCCATGCATCGGCGGTAGCCTGCGGATTGCCGTTGTACCCGTGATTCATCGCCCACGGCTGCTCGGTCCTGACGACAAGCTGGCCCACCGTGCCCCGCGGGACCTCGCAGTCGTTTTCATCGACAAGCCTGACTTCCACGCCCGGTCGCGGACGGCCGCAGGTGCTCGGCTTGACCGGATTTGCACCTGACAGAAGCGGCGTGCTGATCTCCGTCATGTTGAACAACGTGAAAACCTCAACGCCAAATCTCTTCTGGAAATCCGGCCCGCTCTGACCAAGCGGAACGATGAAGACCATGCGCAAGGGATGGTCTGTATCGTCCTGCTGAGGCGGTGACTTGAGCAAAAAAGTCGCCATCGCTCCCAGCAGGAAAACAACGTTCACCTTCATATCGCGAACGGTCTGCCAGAAAGTACCGGTCTTGAATGCCGGCACCACCGCGATCGAACTCCCGGTGCAAAGACAGGTGCTGGCAACGAAAGCGCCGCCGATATGAAAGATCGGCATATGCAGCAGGTGGCGATCACCGGCTCGCGTACAGGTCCACGTTTCGGGGCTCATCGCCGAATAGCTGTGCATGTACGAGGACAGCACACCCTTCGACCGACCGGTTGTTCCAGACGTGTAGATGATCGATTGGGTATGCCATGGCTCGATCGGATCGCCCGGCTCCGGCAGGGTGTCTGGATTGCCATTGAGATGGCTCACCGGCAGCACCGTCCGGCCGGAGCAATCGAGGTCATCCGGCACGCTGCCGGATGAGAAGATCGTGTTCAGTGCGGGGACATTCAGCGCTGCGACCTGATCGAGCAGATCTTCATGAACAACCGCAAATGCCGCGCCGGAATCGGCGAAGACGTGTTCGAGAAGATTGCCCTTCAATGCAGGATTGATGGGAACAAACACCGCCCCCAGGTAGCTCGCTGCAAACAGCGCCAGCACGCCAAGCGGGCCGTTCGGCATCATAATGATGACGCGGTCGCCCTGCTTCACGCCTGCGGCGTGGAATCCAGCTGCGCAGGTCCGAACCAACCGCCGAAGTTCCTGAAAGGTCCACTCCGTTCCATCCTGAAATACAGCATACACAGCGTCGCCGCGCTCCGAAGCGTGACGATCAAGAGCGTAGCGCAGAACGCACGTTTCCCGCGGCAGAACGCCCGCCGGTCCAACACCTCTCGATGAGTTGTTGCTACCCTCCATGTCAGCCCCGCGGCCGCCGCGCAGGCGTCTTGCTCCTGGACGAGGATCGGACGCTCGGATTAGCCGTCAGCATCGCCGCGACATTGTCGCGCAAGGTTAGTCGGAATCTCGAAATGGCGTCTCCCACATCGACCCGCAGCATTCGGTCGATAGTCGGAGCCGCGGCGCTGAAATGCGTGATCGCGCCGAGCGTGTAGTATACAAAAAGCTCGGCGTCGAACTGCCGGAACACACCGGATTTCTGGCCGCTGCGGATCTGCTCAACGTAGCTAGCAATCAGCGACAACAAATGCATCCGCCGCGCGCGTGAAACGCGAGTCCGGTTTTCCATCAGTTCGCGTAACAGCAGCTGCGCGAGATGCTGCTGATCGAAGCTCCAGTCGAGAAAACGCTCAAACATCCGAACCACCGTCTCGATCGAGGCGGGCTCGGAAATCTCCATAATGTAACTATCAAGGCTTTTGGCGAGGCGCTCGAGCACCAGTCCGTAAAGTCGCTCTTTCGTTCCAAAATGATGAATAAGTGCCGCGCTGGTAATTCCCACCGCAGCCGACACCTCTCGCAAACTCGTGCCTTCAAAGCCACGGACGGCAAACAACTCTTCGGCGGCCGCGAGACATCGGAGGTCCGTGTCCTTCACGTGTTTGGGTCGCCCCAGCTTAGGAATGGCCGTCGGCATCGCAGCCTCAAATAATTAAACGAGTGCTTAATTAATATTCGGCCGCGACCGCTCCGTCAACTGGGGAATCGACGATCTCCGCTGAAGCATAACCTTACGCCGCCGCTGGCTGCCCGAAGCGGGAATAGCGACGTGCGCGTCCCTGCCTGTTCAGCGTTGCCTGCGTTTCCACGGAGGCGGATTGGAGAAAGTGCTGTCGAGGAAATCAAGAAACGCGCGCACGCGAGAGCTGAGGTGCCGCCGGCTTTGATACACCGCATAGATTGGATCTTCGTCCGGACATTGATGGCGCGGGAAAAATTCAATCAGCTGACCACTCCTCAGATCGTCGGCGATCTGCATCTCCGTCAGCCGAACAATACCGACCCCTGCCCGAGCCAGTTCCCGCACCATCGATGCCTGGTTGGTCACAATGTTGCCCTGTACCGGTAACTGCCTCGATGAGCGGGCGCCGTCTTTGACGAACCATGTGCTGGCGCTGATGCTGGGAAGAAAATTGATGCAGTTGCGGTGCACAAGATCGTTTGGATGCGTGGGCTTGCCGTGCTCGGCGATGTAAGCCGGCGATGCACAGATGACCCATCGCGTGCTCGAAAAGCGTCGTGCGACGTATGACGAATCCTTCAGATGTCCGACATGGATTGCAACGTCCATCCCGTCATCGAGAAGATTACCGGGATCGATCCGAAGCTGGATTTCGACCTGAAGCGCCGGGTGAAGGCGACAGAATGCTGGCATCTGCGGCGCTAAAGCGGCGGTCGCGAAGATGGGAATGCACCTCACCCGCAAAGTATCTTGTATGGCTTTGTTGGCGAACGCCGCCGCATCGGCCGCTTCGACGGCCTCGATTGCGTCTATTGCAGCGCGGTAAAACGCCTCTCCTTCGGGCGTGAGCACATTCTCCCGGTGGGTGCGTCGAAAAAGAAGCACTCCCAACCGGTCCTCGATGCGCGCGATCAATTTGCTGACCGCCGATGGCGTCAGCGCCAGATTGCGAGCCGCTGCTGTGAAACTCCCGTCTTCGACGGATCTCACGAATGCGGTCATTTCAGCGAAACGGTTCATTTTCAAACATGACCATAATTCACACCAGTTGTGAATTTTAGGAAATGGAATGCACTCACGCAAGTCGTTAGCGTGGACGTAGCGCGCGAGAACAGGTTGAATAGTCACAAGACCTGTTCTGGCAATAAAACAAGAAACGCATGGTCATGGGACGTCGCATCGGTTTTGCGCGACCTGACAGGGAGGAGCAGATATTGCCGGTCAAATCGACGATTCCCACTGCCATCCATCGGTCGGAAAGATCGTATGATGCCATCATCATCGGCGCGGGCTTCTCGGGGCTTTATCAGCTGCATAAGTTGCGCGACGAGCTTGGCCTGAACGTCCGCGTGCTGGAGAAAGGCGGCGGCATCGGCGGAACGTGGTACTGGAACCGTTATCCGGGCGCGCGCTGTGACAGCGAGAGCTATTACTATTGCTACTCTTTCTCGAAAGAGATCGAACAGGAATGGGAGTGGACTGAGCGCTATCCCGAGCACTGGGAAATCCGCAAGTACTTGAACTTCGTTGCCGACAAGCTCGACCTGAAACGTGACGTCCAACTCGATACCAAGGTGACGCATGCGCGTTTTGACGACACGACGAACCGCTGGATCGTGGAAACGGAAGATGGCGAGACGTTTGTGGCTCCCTTCCTCATTACAGCCGTCGGGTGTCTCTCGACTGCGAACGTGCCCAAACTCAAAGGCTTAGAGACGTTCGCCGGCCAGTGGTATCATACAGGCGCGTGGCCGCACGAAGGTGTCGACTTCGCTGGAAAGCGCGTCGGCCAGATCGGCACCGGATCGACCGGCATCCAGGCTGCACCTGTCATCGCTGCTGCAGCACAGCATCTGACGATTTTTCAGCGCACCGCGAACTATAGCGTTCCGGCTCGCAATGGCCCGCTCTCCGCTGAAGATCAGCGTTCGGTCAAGGCGAATTATCCCGAGATCTGGCAAAAGGCCCGCTCTGGAACAAATGGCCATCCGTTCGAAATCTCGCCGCAGTCCGCCATGTCGGTCTCAGACGCCGAACGCAACATTGCCTACGAGAAATCCTGGCAAACAGGCGGGCTTCGTTTTCGTGCCGCATTCAGCGATGTCCTGACGAACGCCGCAGCAAACGAAACCGCTTCCGATTTCATCCGCAAGAAAATCTGCGAAGTCGTGAACGATCCCGACGTGGCGGAACGCTTGACGCCGCGCGACCACGGATTTGCGACGAAACGCCCACCGATCGATACCGAGTATTTCGAGACGTTTAACAGAGACAACGTCTTGCTCGTCGATCTCAAGAAGGAGCCTATCGTCGAGGTGACCAGGAACGGCATCAAGACGAGCACAGGTGAATATGAGCTCGACATCATTGTGTTTGCGACAGGATTCGATGCGCTGACAGGCCCTCTGCTCTCTCTCAATATCACGGGCTCGAACGATCAACCACTCAGCAAAGCCTGGGCATCCGGGCCGCGCACCTATCTCGGCCTCCAGACACCAGGCTTCCCCAACCTCTTCACGATCACCGGCCCGGGCAGTCCGTCTGTTCTCTGCAACATGCCCGTCGCGATCGAGCAACACGTCGACTGGATCACTGCCTGCATCCGGCATTTGCGCGAGAAGGACCTCGCCCGCATCGAGGCGCTGCCGGACGCCGCGGAGAAATGGGTTGAACACGTCAACGAAGCCGCCAACGCGACGCTGCTTCCGATGGCAAGCAGCTCTTGGTATCTCGGCGCGAACGTGCCCGGGAAGCCGCGCGTGTTTATGCCTTACGCTGGCGGCTTCGCGCGCTACACTAACATTTGCAACGAGGTTGCGGGCGCTGGCTACAAGGGGTTCGACATCCGATGAGGCTGGCCCGATGGAGTCTGGATGCAGTGTTGCCGCGATGTCAGGATTGATTGAGCCTGCATAAGGCTTGGGTGGGAGAAACGATGATCGCGCCACATCCTGACGTCCTTGCCTTGATCGCCGCAGGTCGCGCTGCCGGTAGCCTGCCTTTCGAGGCAATGGCACCCGAGCAGGCAAGGCAAGCTTATGCGGCTCGCCGGCCGCTGGTGCAGGAGCCGCCCGATCAGGTCGCCGAACTTAGGGACGTCACCATCAATGGTCCGGGCGGCCCGCTTCCCTTGCGACTTTATCGCGGCGCCGGCACGGATCGGGACGCAGTTCTCCCTTGCCTGATCTATCTGCACGGCGGCGGCTGGGTTCTCGGCAATCTCGATTCCCACGATGGAATTTGTTGCCGACTTGCCAACGAGGCACAGTGCTGCGTCGTTGCGGTCGATTATCGCCTCGCTCCTGAACATCGCTTCCCCGCGGCCGTCGAGGACTGCGCGGCCGCACTCAATTATGTCTCACAACAGGCGAAGGTGCTCCGCATCGATCCTTCGCGGATCGCAGTTGGCGGCGACAGCGCCGGCGGCAACCTCGCCGCCGTATTGTCTCTGATGGCCCGGGACGGAGAGCTTCCGCAAGTGCTCCACCAGATCCTGCTCTATCCTGCAGTCGATCTCAGTGTCGAGGGAGAGAGCTACAAAGCGACCACAGCTGGAATGACGATCACCCCGGCAACCATGCGCTATTTCATCGACCACTATGCGCCGGATCCAGCAAGCCGCGAAGACTGGCGCACCTCGCCTCTCAAGTCTTCATCGCTTGCGGGAGCGCCATCGGCGCTGGTCATGACGTGCGGGCACGATCCGTTGCGCGAGGAAGGGCGAGCCTATGCTCGACGCCTCGAACAAGAGGGCGTGCCCGTGACAACGCTACATATGAGTGCGCATACTCATGGCATGCTGACCCTGAGCAAGGTGATTTCAGCAAGCGCGGGAGTTCTCGCATTCATCGGCGCTCATCTTCGCGACGTATTCAACGTCGCTCATCAGAACGTACGAGGTGTTGACTAAGCGTGACACGACAGACCAAGTTAAACTCGGTCAAAATAACAAAAAGGGAGGGATATAATGAGTAAAACTACAGGCGGTATTGGACGACGTACTTTCATCGGAGGAACCATCGCGAGCGCCGGGGTGGCGATTACCGGATTTCCTCATATAGCTCGCGCGCAAGCTAAAACCATCAAGGTCGGCATGCCGACCATCCTGTCCGGACGTGTTGCCCTTCTGGGTACATCAAGCCGAGCCGGCGTGCAGGTTGCCTTCAACCAGATCAACGAAGCAGGCGGCATCAATGGCCGAAAGCTTGAATTGGTCGACCGCGATTCAAAGGGACGCCCGGACGAAGCCGCGAAAGTCACGCGCGACCTCATCAACAATGACGGCTGCGAGATCATTATCGACGGCGAGGCATCCTCAGGGTCGTTCGCTGTACATGAAGTTATTCGCGACCTTGGCGTCCTGTGCCTTCACACCTGCTCTGAATCCTCGACTCTCACGGCCGATCCCAAGCAGTTCGTGAAGACTGCATTCCGTTGCGCGCGTCAGGGCATCCATGACGCGGTCGCGGGCGGCTCGTACGCAGCCAAGATCGCCAAGGAAAAAGGCCTGAAGCGCTGGGCTACCTGCTCGCCCGATTACGCTTACGGGCGGGATAATACAGGGGAGTTCATCGAATACGCCAAGCTTTTCGAACCTTCAATCGAGGTGGTGGATCAACTTTGGCCGAAGTTGTTTGCACCGGATTACACCGAGAGCATCACCAAGCTGCTGCAGACAAAACCGCAGGCGGTCTATTCGGCGCTATGGGGCGGCGATCTCGTGGCATTCATCGAGCAATCGAACCTTTACCGTCTATTCCAGAATACCGCCTTCTTCTCCGGCGGTCTCGGCGACCCGCCGCTTCTGACAGCTATCAAGCAGCTGCCGACGGGCCTCAACACTGTCTATCGTTACAGCAAGGAATATCCCGCGCATCCCGAGAACAAGGCATTCTACGAGGCCTACGTAAAAATCGCCAAACAGGAGCCTACCAACTGGAGCTGGCAGAATTTCGTCGGCGCCAACTTTATCATCGAGGCGTTGCGCCGGACCAACGGCAAGACCGATGGCGCTGCACTCGCTGGTGAGGTCGAGGGAATGAAACTAAAGACGCCGCTCGGCGTCGATGGCACGATCACGATGCGCGCCAAGGATCACACGATCATCAACTATCCGGTCGCCTGGGGCAAAACCATACCAAAGGACCCCTGGGTCATCGATTATGTCAACATGGAATGGTCGAAGATCCTCGAGCACGAGCAGCAGTGGAAAAAGGCGAAGGGATACGCCTGATCTCCTCCAGTTCAGGGCAGTCCTGCCCTGATGCAAGTTATGGCCGGGCTCGCGCCCGGCCATGAGCGATTTGCGGAAGTGGCCGCAAAAACAAGATCTGGAGGGATATCGTGAATCTTGAGGCTTTGGCTGGCTGCTTCTCGTCGAGCGCTTGCGTTGTTACACAGCTATCGACAGCGCTCATCGTCGGCATGCTGCTTTTCATGGTGGCGTCCGGCCTGTCGTTGATCTTCGGCGTGCTAGGCGTCATCAATTTCGCGCATGGCGCATTTTATATGGTCGGCGCCTATCTCGCGTACGCGACCTATCAGGTGACATCAAGTTTCACTCTGGCATTCCTGGCTGGCGCGATCGGAGTGGGCATCATCGGCGTCATCTTCGAACGTTTCGCGATGAGCAAGGTCTACGGCAGCGACATCCTCATGCAGTTACTCGTCTGCTATGCGATCATTCTTATCTTTGATGATCTTGTGAAAATGCTGGCGGGCCCTGAATACAAGATGATGGGGATGCCGGAATCGTTTGCATTGCCCCCGATTGAGTTCCTGGGTGGTTTCATACCCGCCTATTATGTGTTCATGATCGCGGCGAGCCTTTCCATCGGCGCCATTCTATGGCTGGGAATTAACAAGACGCGCGTCGGCAAAATTGTGCGAGCGCTTGCGGTCAATCCGCAAATGGTCGGCGCACTTGGCATCAATACGACGCTGCTCTACGCCGGAGTCTTCGCCGTCGGAAGTTCGCTGGCGGGCGTCGCCGGCGCCCTCGCGGCGCCTACGCGTACACTCACACCCGGCATGGGCCTCTCAATCCTGATCGAAAGCTTCATCGTGACGATCATCGGCGGCATGGGGTCGATAGCGGGCGCGCTCATCGCGGCGCTTCTGATCGGCTTCACGCGAGCCTTCGGGGCGATCGGGTTTCCCCTCTTCGTAGACGGCTTGATGTTCGGAATGATGGCGCTCGTGTTGATCTTCAAGCCAAGCGGCCTTCTGGGCCGGGAGGCGGCACGATGAAGCCGGGTCTTCTGCGCGACCTCGCTGCAGGACTGGCCCTTCTGCTGGTCTTACTTGTTTTGCCTTTCATCTTTACCAAGCCCGCCATAAGAGATTTCCTCATTTACGTTATGGCCTATGGTCTTCTGGCGACATCTCTCAACTTGCTGGTCGGCCTGACCGGACTCGTGTCATTCGGGCACGCGGCATACTTCGCGTCTGGCGCCTATATGTTCGGCTTGCTGATGCAGACCGGAAAGGTATCGATCCCGGTCGCGATCATGGCAACAGTTGCTGGCACAGCTCTCCTTGCTCTGGTCATTGGCGCGATCTGCGTCCGATTGAAGGAAATCTATTTCTCCTTCATCACACTGGCGTTTCAGATGTTCATTCACTCGATCATTCTCACGTGGGTGAACTTGACCGGCGGAGATCAGGGCCTTCGCGGCGGAATACCGCGCCCGACCTTTCTGGGTATCGATCTGAACAATGGAATGACGCTCTACATTTTTTGCGTTGTTGTCTTCATCATCTGCATCGCCATCATGCGGCAGGTTTGGCAATCTCCGTTCGGCTACACGCTGCGATTGATCCGGGATAATCCTAATCGCGCCAACTTCATCGGCGTCGACATCATACGAATGAAGCTCGGAATCTTCGTCATCGCAGGCGCGATGGCGAGCGTCGCCGGCATTCTGCTCGCGCTTTTCGTCTCCGGAGCCTATCCGGAATTCGGATTCTGGACGACCTCGGGTGAAGCCATCTTCATGATCATGCTCGGCGGAAGCCAACTCTTTATCGGACCCATGATCGGCGCCGTTCTCCTTCGCCTGCTGGAGCATTTCGTCACGGTCTACACCGAGTATCACGGCCTCGTTCTCGGCGTGGTCATCCTCGCGATCGTGTTGGGCCTGCGACAGGGCATTGCGGACTACATCGCCGATTGGCTTGAGCGGCGACGTACCACCAGATCTGCAGCGGCCCAGACCAGCGTGCTCCCAAGCAAGGAAAGCGCCTGATGCTGAGCGTCAAGAACCTCACAAAAAGCTTTGGCGGCGTGCAGGCAAGCCGCGATATCTCCATCGATTTTCCGGATGGTTCGCTGACTGCCATCATCGGTCCGAATGGGGCCGGCAAGACGACCTTCTTCAACCTGATATCAGGTGCTTTCCCGGCGGATTCGGGACACGTGATTTTTGACGGCCAGGATATCGTCGGCAAATCCAGCCTTGAGATCGTGCGGCTCGGAATGGTCCGCGCCTTCCAGGTTGCTGCGCTGTTTCCCAGCCTCAGCGTTTCAGACGCGATCACGGCCGCTGTAACGTCGCATCAACGCCGCTCCGCGGCGTTGTTTCGCAGCTTTCCTCTGGAGGGAACGAAGACGCGGGTGGAGGAAATCCTGGAGTTGCTGGGTTTGACATCGAAGGCCGCGACGCTGTCGCGCAATCTCAGTCATGGTGACCAGAAACTTCTCGATATCGGACTCGCCTTGGCAATGGATCCGAAAGTGCTTTTGCTCGACGAGCCGACCGCTGGCATGGGGCCGGACGAGCGCTGGCGAATGATCGGCAAGGTGCAGCACCTGTGGGAAGCCAAGAAGATGACCGTGCTTTTCATCGAGCATGACATGGATATCGTATTCAAAATTGCCCAGACGATTCACGTCCTCAAGTACGGAGCGATCCTGGCGCAAGGCACTGCCGCCGAGATCCGCAGCAATCAGGATGTTATCGATGCCTATCTCGGAACAGATCATCATCTCGCTCAAGCCGCGGGAGAGCAATGATGGCTGAGCCACTCCTCAGGATCGAAGGCGCGGAAGTCTTCTACGGTGCCAGTCAGATCCTGTTCGGCATCGACCTCGAGGTGGAGAAGGGGCAGACCATGGCTCTTCTCGGTCGCAACGGGGCTGGCAAATCCACCACGTTCAAAGCGATCGCCGGCATCGCCCCGCCAAAACGCGGCCACGTGATCCTGGCCGGCAAATTCGTGACCGGGCAGCCGCCATACCGTATCGCGAAGGCGGGTATCGGCTACGTGCCGGAAGACCGCCAGGTCTTTCCCGAACACACCGTCGATGACAATCTGATTGTCGGCGCGAAGAAAGGCCCAAGCGGCGAGGATTATTGGAACACCAAGCGCATCTATGAAGTTTTTCCGCTTCTTGCGGGGATGAAGACACGAATGGCCGGCCGATTGTCCGGCGGTGAGCAGCAGATGCTGACGCTGGCTCGCACATTGATGGGCAATCCTGACATCGTCCTGCTCGACGAACCGAGCGAAGGTCTCGCACCGATCATCGTTCAAGCCATCGGCGAACTCATCCGGACATTACGGAGTATGGGCGTAACGATTATACTGGCAGAACAGAACATGCATTTCTGTCTTGGCATTGCGACCCATGCCGCCATTGTCGACAAGGGACAGATCGTCTATCGCGCCACAATAGAGGATCTGCGGCATAACGAAGCCATCAAGCAGCGATATCTTGCGGTTTGACCATGGCTTGCAGCCATCGCAGGGCATTGTCTGCGATGACATTCCTCAATCACGCAATAAGAAACTCAGGGAGCATCCGTTATGAGTGTTGATTCCAAGCGCCGCGTCAGTGTGGTGACCGGCGGCGCCAGCGGCATCGGCGCCGCATGCGCGCGGCAGCTCGCATTGTCCGGTGATCTCGTGATTGTCGCGGATCGTGATCTGGAACGGGCGCGAACCATCGCGACTGAAGTTGATGGTCAGGCTTGCCATATCGATGTCAGCGACGAGACCGCGGTTGAGGCTTGCGCCGCGCAAATCGAACGCGATTGCGGTGCCGTCGACGTGCTCGTCAACAGCGCCGGAATCATCCAGGTGCCGCAGCGACCCCATGACATGAAAATGTCCGTATGGGATGACGTCGTACGCGTGGACCAACGTGGCACCTATGTTGCCTGCACTGCATTTGCGCGTCGAATGATCGAACGGCGGCGGGGCAATATCGTCAACATTGCATCGGTAGCCGGTATGCGTTCGATGCCGCTGCATGCCTATGCCCCGGCCAAGGCTGCGGTGATTGCCATCACCGAATGCCTCGCCGCGGAGTGGGGGCCATCCGGGATCCGCGTTAATGCGGTGTCGCCAGGCTATACACTGACCCCGGCGCTGAAGAACGCGATCGATCGCGGTGAGCGTGATGTGTCGTCGCTAACGGTCAACGCGGCGCTGCAGCGGCTGGTTGACCCTGAGGAGATTGGACGGGCGGTCGCGTTTCTCGCATCGGACGCGGCGTCGGCTATTACCGGCATAAATCTCCCGGTTGATTGCGGCTGGCTCGCGGGAACGTCGTGGAGCACCTATGGCGGGCTCAGGGAAGCAGAAGACTGAGCGACGCCTGAGACACGACGCCGGTCGAGGGAGGTGAAAGGTATCGGCGAAACCGATGACTCATACCTTCGCCGCGCCACTGATGCCGCCCCCCTCGCTCCGAGAGCCAAAGCACTTAAGCTTCGTACTTTCCATCCCAGGCCATTTCAAGAATTTGCATGGCGTCCTCAGTTGTTTTGACAGGCCGCGGATTTGCCTGAACAAACAGATTGGCGAGCGAACTCTGTGCAATCTTCGGAAGCAATGATCTTTCGACTTTGAGATCGTGGAGATTCCGCGGCAGACCAAGCCGTGCAACGAGCTCGGCAACAACCGCGACGGCACTCTCACCAGCCCCGCCGAGCGCGTTGGAAATCTCGGCGTACCTGTTTCCCACGATGGCGAAGTTGTACGCCAGCACAGCCGGCAACAAGACACAGGAGGTGTAGCCATGCGGCACACCCGCCAACGCTCCCAATTGATGACCGATGCCGTGAGACGCGCCGTAGCGCACCCGGCCAAGACCCGCTGCAGCGAGCCAGACACCCATCTGGCCCTCGGAGCGAGCGCGCCAGTCCTCCGGGTTCAATTTTGAGTTTGGCAAGCCAAGCGCAAGTTGCCGCAGACCATGCAGCGCGGTCCCATCACTGAAGGGATTTGCATCGGGCGAAAGAAACCCTTCCACCGCATGATCAACGGCGCGCATGCCTGTCGATAGCCACAACCAAGGCGGCGTGAGTGTTGCGAGATGCGGATCGTAAATCACGGTGGCTGCGCAAAAATACGGAGCGCGGAACATGTGCTTGATTCCGCTTTCCGGATCGACGCCGCCGCCAATGACGCCGAACTCCGCCCCGGACAATGTCGTGGGAATTGCAATGGTCCGGTACGGCGGCAATTTGTCGGAGCTTCCGATTTGCGCCGCTGTATGACGCAGGAGTTCGCCTTCACTGGAGAGACCATGTGTCAGGGCAAGGGTCGCGATCTTGACTGAATCGATGGCGCTTCCACCACCAATGACGACAACGAGATCAGGCCTCGCCGGTCCGATAATTTGCGCCAGTTTGGCGACCAATGGCAGCGGCACATGGGCTTCGATCAAATCGGAATGACCAACGCACACAGCACCCAACATCGAAATGATGTCCTGGACCTGGGTGGATTTTGTGAGACTGCGCGTAGAAACGACGAAGACCCGCTTGGCCCTTCTTCGCTCGACCTCGGAGATAACCGCTTCGGCAGCGGCGGCCTCGAATACAATGCGATTCTGGTCGATATAGTCGAAGAAACGCATTGGCAGGTCTCTTTCCCAGGTCGCTTCAGGCGGCGTCGATCTTGCCCGGCCAACCGACCGGTGCATCAATATCCAGACTTGCCAGCTCATAGCCACGACGAAAATCAACGACGTGCTTATCCATCCATTCGCGCGCAACTGCAGCATCGCGGCTTCGGAGCGCCTGCAAAATCTTCTCGTGGGCAAAAACGAGACGTTCTCCCGCGTTCAACCGTGAAAATACGTTCAGAAATGCTGGGTAGAAGAGTTGGCTAATCGGCTGGCGACAAAGCTGAAGCGCCCGGTTGCCGGATGCTGTCGCAATCAACTGGTGAAATTCGATATCGAGCTGCACCAGGCTCTTCTTATCTTCGTAGGCCACGCGCGTCTTCTCAACGTTCTCCTGCAGAGCGTCGAGGGTATCTTCCGAGATGCGTGACGCGGCGCCTTCGACAAGCGCTGGCTCGATGCAACGCATACTTTCCCACAGCTCGAAAAAGGTAACTTCCTGCAACACAATGGCCGCGGTTATCTTCGATGAAATATCGGCTTCGCGGGGTGCCGTAACGTATAGAAGCTTTCCGCCATCGTGCCGCCGAACCAATCCGTTCTGCTCAAGGACACGAATGGCTTCCCGGATGGTTGACCGGTGAACGCCAAGATCTTGAGCCAGGGTGGTCTCTGCGGGCACGCGATCGCCGACAGCCCACTCCCCTGACATGATTTTTGTTTCGATGCGCCGCACCACGGATCGATAGGCTGGCTCGTTTGAAACGGGAACAATTTCAACATCTAAAAGGGACATTTTGTCCGACAACTCCCGCATGAAGATACAATTTTACAGCAAAACTGCGCGCTTTTCCAGACTTGTTCGTTTGACAAACGCTCTTCCAACAGCATTATTGTCCGACAATAACTTGGGAGGAGTAAATGACAGTTTTTAGAAAGCTCGGCTTCGCCGCCGCATTGTGCCTCACCACACCGGCGCTTGCGCAAGTTTCCGACGGTGTCGTGAAAATCGGCGTCCTGAACGATCAATCCGGTCTCTATGCCGACATCAGCGGGCCGGGATCTACGCTGGCGGCCAAAATGGCCATCGAAGATTTCGGCGGGAAAGTGCTGGGCGTGCCGGTCGAGGTCATCTCTGGCGATCATCAAAACAAGCCCGACATTGGCAACGCCATTGCGCGACGCTGGATCGATAACGAGAAGGTCGATGTCATCGTCGATGTCCCTCACTCGGCGACCGCGCTTGCGGTGTTGAGCGTTACAAAGGAAAAGAACAAGGTCCTGCTGCTGTCCGGCCCAGCCTATGTGGAATTTACCGGAACACAGTGTGCTCCTACGACAGTCCACTGGACCTACGACAGTTACGCAATGGCGAACGGTACGGCGCGTGCCGTCGTCAAGCAGGGCGGCGACAGCTGGTTCTTTCTGACCGGCGACAACGCCGGAAGCCATTCGCAGGAGCGCGACGCCATGGCGTTCGTTCAGAAAGCGGGAGGAACCGTCGTCAGCAATGTTCGACATCCGCTCAACACCTCGGACTTTTCCTCATTCCTGCTTCAAGCCCAGCAGTCCAAGGCCAAGGTGATCGGTCTTGCGAACGCCGGCGGCGATACGGTGAACGCGATCAAGCAAGCCAATGAATTCGGGTTGACCGCGAGTGGCCAGAAGCTTGCAGGCCTTCTGATGTTTATCAGCGACGTCAAGGCGGTCGGGCTCGAGCAAGCCAAGGGCCTGATCATCACCGACGCATTTTATTGGGATGCAGATGAACGTACCCGCACATGGTCCCGTCGGTTCATGAAGCTGCATGGCGGCCGTGCCCCCACTTCAGCACAGGCCGGTGTTTACAGCGCCGTGGGGCACTATCTGAAGGCGATCCAGGCGGCCGGCACCGATGAAGGCGTGACCGTCACCAAAAAAATGAAAGAACTGCCCGTCAGTGATTTCTTCAGCGACAACTACAAGATCCGGCAGGACGGACGGCTGGTGCGAGACATGTATCTCTTGCAGGTAAAAGCCCCGGCAGAGTCGAAAGAGCCTTGGGATGTGTTCAAGATTTTGGCCCGGATTCCCGGCGATGAGGCTTATCGGCCGATGGCCGATGGCAAATGCCCTCTTGTGAAGTAAATTATGCCGGCGAGGGCGCGAGACTCAATGTCTCGCGCCTTCTTCGCGTGGTAAAATTTGGATCGTCGTGGATTTGAAACGATCCCGACCCTGCTCTTCTTGGAGAAGACGATGAACGAACTGGATTACACCGGCAAGACCGCGCTCGTCGTCGGGGGATCGAGTGGAATCGGAAATGCCGTTGCACAATCGTTCAGGGAGAAAGGCGCAAGTGTGCATGTCTGGGGCACCAGGCCGCGTGCAGCTGACTACGATACGGAAGAAGGTTCCAATCTGGGCGGTCTGCACTATTCGCAGGTTGACGTCTCCGATTTCGGCACCATTGAACAGTTCAAACCGAACTTCGATCGGCTCGACATTCTGGTCCTTTCCCAGGGCACCGTTCTATATGGGCGCCGCGAGTTCGAGATGGGCGGATTTCAGAAAATCATCGACGTCAATCTCAACAGCCTGATGGCGTGCAGTTTGAAATTCCACGACATGCTCAAGGCCAGCAGCGGATCGCTGATCATCATCAGCTCAATGGCCGCCTTTCGCTCGACGAAAGGAAATCCTGCCTACAACGCCTCCAAGACCGGGGCTTACGGCTTGACCCGCACACTCGGCGAAGCATGGGCGGAAGACAACATCAGGGTCAACGGAATAGCACCAGGCCTTGTCGATACAAAACTGACCAAGGTGACGACCGCAAATCCGAAGCGGCGCGAAGGCGTCGAACAGAAAGTACCACTGAAACGCCTGGGTCGGCCCGAGGACATTGCGGGCGCGGCGCTGTTCCTCGCCTCACCCCTTGCGTCCTATATCATTGGGCAGACCATCATTGTCGACGGCGGTTTGACGCTCGCCTGATCGCCATCGCGGCTGCAGGCTCAATCAGGATTTTGCATCAAGTGCCCGTGCTGTGCTGTGCACGGGCCAGTTCGAGATCCCGCAAGTCACGCCGCCGGATCTTTCCTGTAATCGTCACTGGAAGCTCGGAAAGATACTCTATCGCACGTGGATACTTGTAAGGAGCCGTCACGGACTTGACGTGGTCCTGAAGTTCGCGCGTCAGTTCCGGTGACGGCGCCACGCCGTCACGCAGCACCACGAACGCCTTGACGATCTCGCCTCGTTCGACATCCGGGCTCCCCACCACGGCGCAAACCTGGACCGCCTGATGCTCGAACAACGCATTCTCGACCTCGAGTGGGCCGATCCGGTAACCGGCCGAATTGATCATGTCATCGGAACGGCCACGATACCAAAGATACCCGTCGGCATCCCTTTCCGCACGATCACCGGTCAGATACCAGCGACACCCATCGCTGCCGTTGAGAATGCACGCTTCGGTTTTCTCCGGATCCTTCCAGTATTCCAGCATCAATTGCGGATTTGGAAGCAGGAGTGCCAAATCGCCCTCGCTGCCAGGCGGCAGACGCTGCCCTTGCGCATCAATGACATCGAGGTCAGATCCTGGCGAAGGCCGGCCCATGGACCCATAGCGCACAGGCTCGGTCGTGTAGTTCAACGCGACCATCAGCGCTTCGGTTTGTCCGTATGCTTCATCAATACGAATACCTGTCGCGTCTTCCCACCGCGAGGCGATCACCGGGTTCATTGCTTCACCGGCAGTCACCACGCGGCGCAAGGGGCCGATGTCGCGGCCCTTGACCTCATCGACGACGCGCGACAATTCCGTCCCAGGCGCGCAATACACCGTGATGTTGTGCTTCCGCAAAAGGCGGAGACGCTCCTTGGGTACGAACGGGCCATCATAGAAAAAAGAACAGGCGCCGCAGCTCAACGGCCCGAAGAGAATGCTGGTGCCGGCCTTTGCCCATCCGGTATCGGCCGTACACCAGATAATCTCCTGAGGGCGCAGATCCAACCAATAAATTGCAGAAACGCGCCACGCGTAAATAGCCCTCGACGCGTGAACGACGGCTTTCGGATGGCCGGTCGATCCCGATGTGTAATACATAATCGCGGGGTCTTCCGCGTTGACGATCGGCGCGTCGATCGTCTCCGGCGCGCGCGCACACTCCTCATGCCAGTTGAGCCAACCCTGCGCCCGACCTGTTGCGAGCCGCACCGGAATACTTGTTTCTACATCACCAAATTTCCCTGCATGCTCGGGCCTGCAAATCGCAGCCTTAACTTCGGCGTTCTTGACGCGATATTCGACGTCGCGCGCCGTCAGCATCTCGATGCAGGGAATCGGAACCGCGCCGATCTTCATGACCGCGATCATGGAGATGAACCATTCAGGTAACCGCGGCAGCATGACGATGACGCGATCGCCCTTGGTCACGCCGCGGGAGCGCAATACGTTGGCGAGCCTGTTCGACAGCAACGAGAGGTCTGAATAGCTGTACGTCCGCTCTTCGCCCGCTTCGTTCTCCCAGATCAGCGCTGGACCATTTCGCTCACGCGCCCAACGGTCGATAACGTCAGTACCGAAATTGAAGGTCTCGGGTACATCCCATCGAAAGGCGGCGCACATCGCGTCGTAGCTTTGCTCCGAATGCTTTTCGGACGCCCATACATCACGCATCGCGTTCTCCCCGCCTCTCCACTTTGGGCATCGGTCGCTGTGTCGCGACCTTCTTGCGCTCACTTATCTCGAATTATTT
This sequence comes from Afipia sp., assembly GCA_030652315.1. Classification (GTDB taxonomy): domain Bacteria; phylum Pseudomonadota; class Alphaproteobacteria; order Rhizobiales; family Xanthobacteraceae; genus Afipia. The sequence goes on from JAUSAX010000003.1 coordinate 25,730, forward strand.
CGTATGGCCTCGCACAATTCGGCGCCCGATCGCCCATCGATGCACTTCCGACGGACCGTCATAGATTCGAAAGGCACGCACATCGCGATAAAAACGCTCAACGATCGTATCCCGCGTTGTGCCGAGGCCGCCGAGGATTTGAAGCGAGCGGTCTGCGACGCGGGCGATCGCCTCCGAACAGATAACCTTGGCCATCGAGCTTTCTGCCGAGGCTTTCTCGCCCTTATCGAGCAACCAGGCCGTATGCCAGATCGTCAACTGCGAGGTATGGATGTCCATCGCATTGTCCGCGAGCATGAAGGATACGCCTTCGTGTTCACCGAGGGCTTTTCCGAATGCCGTCCGACGCCGCGCAAACTCGGTAGCAATTTCCTGCGCCCTGATCGCAGAGCCTAGCCAGCGCATGCAGTGGGTCAGCCGTGCGGGCGCAAGACGAATCTGCGCATACTTGTATCCTTCGCCGATTTCGCCAAGGATGGCGTCTGATAGAACGCGCAGTTGGTCAAACCGGACCACAGCGTGCCCGCCCGTGAAACTTGAATCGATAGTATCGAGCGTCCGCTCGATCTTGATGGCATCATCGGACATGTCGGCGAGGAACATGGTTGCCCGGCCGTCGGCTTCTCCACCGACCACCTTGGCCATGATGATGGCAAATGCCGCGCCCTCGGCTCCCGTGATCAGCCATTTCTCGCCATCGATCACCCATGTATTGCCGTCGAGTCGCGCTGTCGTAAGGAGCTGGCTTGGATCAGAGCCCGCACCGGGCGAGGGTTCCGTCATGCAAAAGCATGAGCGGCCAGCCCCAGTGGCGAGCGGCCTCAGATAGCGTTCGCGCTGATCAGGACGCGCAACGACATCGAGCAGGTGCATGTTGCCTTCGTCCGGGGCTGCACAATGCAGAGCGATCGGTCCCAGCATGGAGTACCCCGCAGCTGTAAAAACCGCGGCTTGGCCGAGATGCGAAAAGCCTTGGCCGCCATACTCCTTTGGAGCATGCGGCGCGAATACGCCCGCCTTGCGTGCAAGATCATTCAGCTCGCGCCGCAGGTCGTCCGTCGGACCATGCGACGTCCAGCGCTCGTCCTTCTCGTAAGGGACGACAACGTCACGGACAAATTCCGTTACGCGAGATGCAAATTCCGACACCCGCGCCGGAACGGAGAAATTCATATCAAGATCTTGCGGGTTCATCAGGTTCCTTTCGTCGA
>JAUSAX010000006.1 GCA_030652315.1 Afipia sp.
CGTCAGCTTCGCCAGCGCCTTGTCGAACGCCGCGGCGGCGCTCGGCAGATCCTTGAACGCAAGGCCGCTGTCCGCGGGCTGCTTCTGCTTCTCCGTCGCCGAGGGGCGAATTTCGGCAACCGGCTTGCCGCCGTCGAGAAATGCTTTCGGAGCGATCACATGGAATTCGTGGTCTTCCGCCGGCGCATCCTTCAGCAGAAAGACTCCGAGATAGGCCGTGCTGTCGCCGCGGCGATAAGAAATGTAGCGCTCCATGGCGACCGAGCCATCGCGCTGCATGCCGCCCAGCTTGGCGTAGCCCTTCGAGTCCAGCAGCCGGTGCGCCTTGAAGCCCTTCACGCCCTCGGACTTCGCTTTCGCGGTTTCCTCGGAGAGATCGTACTTGCCGGCAACCTCCTTGCCGATCTCGGCAAGCTGCGCGGACATATCATGCTCGAACTCTTTCAGTTCGGAGCGCGGCTTCGATGCCTTGCGCGGCTTGGCGGCATTGCGCTTCTCAAGTTCGGTCTGGCACTTCGCCACGATATCCGCGACCGACTTTCGCTCTGCGTTGACCAGCAGGTTTTTCAAATCCTGATCCGAGAGTGCTGTGATCCTGTCGTCTGTCCAGTCAACCATGATGTTCTTCTTTTCTGAGATGTTGCGGCCGGATTCGCTGCCGGTTCATTGAGCTTGAAATGCGTTTGAAGCGCGCACGAACTGCGCGCGCGGGCGGTACTGCGCGAAGCAAATAATAATACCGCGCAATCGTAACGTGTTTTGACAGCCCGTTGGGGCCGAAATTGGACGGCTAGTGTGGCGGTGCGCAAGTCCGCATCTTTTTGCAGCGCATTCTTTTGCGGACTTGCGAACCAAAGCCACACTAGAATTTATAATTGCTAGTGTCCTTTTGAATCCGAAGTTCGCTACGGAAGGTGCTGCAAAATGAAGCGAACTTCGGATTCAGGACACTAGTTAGCCACCGCCCGGATAATTCGGGCTTTCGCGGGTAATGGTCACATCGTGCACGTGGCTTTCGCGCAGGCCCGCGCCGGTGATCCGCACGAATTCCGCCTTGGCGTGGAAGTCTTCAAGATCTTTCGCACCGACATAGCCCATCGCCGCGCGAAGACCACCGGCCAACTGATGCAGCACGTTGGCGACCGGTCCCTTGTAAGGCACCTGCCCTTCGATACCTTCCGGCACGAGCTTGAGCGTGTCCTTGATGTCCTGCTGGAAGTAGCGATCGGCCGAGCCGCGCGCCATCGCGCCGACCGAGCCCATGCCGCGATAGGCCTTGTAGGACCGGCCCTGCCACAGGAACACTTCGCCCGGCGTCTCATCGGTGCCTGCCAGCAGCGAGCCGACCATCGCGACATCCGCGCCGGCCGCGAGCGCCTTGGCAAGATCGCCGGAATACTTGATGCCGCCGTCGGCGATCACCGGAATGTTCGCCTTCTTCGCGGCTTCGACCGAATCCATGATCGCGGTGAGCTGCGGCACACCGACGCCGGCGACGATGCGCGTGGTGCAGATCGAACCCGGACCAATGCCAACCTTGATGGCGTCCGCACCGGCATCGATCAACGCCTGCGTTGCTTCGGTGGTTGCGACGTTGCCGGCGATCACCTGCACGGCGTTCGACAGACGCTTGATGCGGTTGACCGCTTCCAGCACGCGCATGGAATGACCATGCGCGGTATCGACGACAATGACGTCGGCTCCCGCCTCGATCAGCCGCTCGGTGCGCGCAAAGCCGGCGTCCCCAACCGTGGTGGCGGCAGCAACGCGCAGACGTCCCTGCGCATCCTTCGAAGCCAACGGATAGGCCACCGCCTTTTCCATGTCTTTCACGGTGATGAGGCCGACGCAGCGATACTGGTCATCGACGACCAGCAGCTTTTCGATGCGGTTCTGATGCAGCAGCCGCTTGGCTTCGACCTGGCTGACGCCCTCCCTCACCGTGATGAGGTTTTCATGCGTCATCAACTCGGAGACTTTCTGCTCCGGGTCGGTCGCGAAGCGCACATCGCGATTGGTGAGAATGCCGACCAGCTTGCCCGGCTTGCCGGGGCCTGCGCCGGTCACCACCGGAACGCCGGAAATTCCATGATCCTTCATCAACGTCAGCGCATCGACCAGCTTGGCGTCGGGACCGATGGTCAGCGGATTCACCACCATGCCGGATTCGAATTTCTTGACCTGGCGCACCTGCGCCGCCTGGCCGTCGCCTTCGAAATTCCGATGGATCACGCCGATGCCGCCCGCTTGCGCCATCGCAATCGCCATGCTGGCTTCGGTGACTGTATCCATCGCCGAAGCAATGATCGGAATGTTGAGCGGGATCGCGCGCGTCAGATAGGTGCGGACGTCGGCATCGGACGGCAGGATGTCGGAGAGACCCGGTTTCAGCAACACATCGTCAAATGTGAAAGCTTCGCGAATACCCTGACCCAACTGCTTTGCCATTGCCAACTCCGTTCGGCAGCCCGTGGCTGCGGTAAAAAACCTCAGGATGTGCAAAATCGAGCGATCGCGGGTACGTCGCTCGAATCGAAGCCCATCAATGGGGTTGGCGGTGGTCGATAGCATGAAGGGATCACGTTTCAAAGCATTTCGCTCTGAAATCAGCGGTTTTTACGCATGGGACACCTGCGAAAGCCCATCTAACAGCGGTCTTTTCCACACGGGGGCGCTTCACGACGAGTTTATTGACCCTGCCCCGCAAGACTGGCCTATCTGGGGTGGTTCGCCCTTTTCGCCGCCATGTCCGCAATTCCTTCCACAAAGCCGGGATGATGCAGAAGGAACGCCTGATACCGCTGATCGTCGCCTGTGCGCTGTTCATGGAAAACATGGATTCCACGGTGATCGCGACGTCGCTGCCGGCCATCGCCGCGGACATCGGCACCAGTCCGCTGACGCTGAAGCTCGCGATCACATCCTATCTGCTGTCGCTTGCGGTGTTCATTCCGGCGAGCGGCTGGACCGCCGACCGCTTCGGCGCGCGCGCCGTGTTCAGTGTCGCCATCGCGGTGTTCATGGTCGGCTCCATCGGTTGCGCCATGTCCACGTCGATCACCCATTTCGTGATCGCGCGCATCATCCAGGGCATCGGCGGCGCGATGATGACGCCGGTCGGGCGGCTCGTGCTGTTGCGCTCCATCGACAAGAGCGCGCTGGTCAATGCGATGGCGTGGGTCACGATCCCCGCACTGATCGGTCCCGTGATCGGGCCGCCGCTGGGCGGTTTCATCACCACCTACTTCTCATGGCACTGGATCTTCCTGATCAACATTCCGATCGGGCTGCTCGGCATCTGGCTCGCGCTGAAATACATCGATCCGATCAAGAGCGAAAATCCCGAGCGCTTCGATGTCGTCGGGCTGGTCCTCGCGGGACTGGGCGTCGCCGGTCTCGCCTTTGGCCTGTCGGTCGCGGGGCTTGGCCTGCTGTCGTGGGAAGTCGTGACCGCGCTGATTGTCGGCGGCGGCATCGCGATGGGTTTCTATCTTTGGCACGCCAAACGAACCGCCTCGCCGGTGCTGGATTTCACCCTGATCAGGCATCCGACATTGCGCGCCAGCCTGACTGGCGGCTTCATGTATCGCCTCGGGATCGGTGCGCTGCCGTTCCTGCTGCCGCTGCTGATGCAGGTGGGTTTCGGCCTCTCGCCGTTCCAGTCGGGAATGGTGACATTTGCCTCGGCGGTCGGCGCGCTCGGCATGAAGGCGCTGGCGGCGCGGATCATCCGCACCTTCGGCTTCCGCAACATCATGGTCATCAACGCCGTGGTGAGTTCGTTCTTTCTCGCCGCCTGCGCGCTGTTCACGCCTGCGACGCCATTGCTGCTGATCATGATCATCCTGGTTGTCGGCGGCTTCTTCCGCTCGCTGCAGTTCACGGCGATCAACACGATGGCCTATGCGGAAGTCTCGCCCGGCGAAATGAGCCGCGCGACCACCCTCGTCAGCGTCAACCAGCAGCTTGCGATCTCGGCAGGGGTTGCGGTCGGCGCATTCGCGGTCGAGGCGACGATGGCCGCGAACCATTCCGTGGAACTCAGCGCGAACGACTTCTGGCCGGCGTTCCTGATCGTCGCCGTGCTGTCGGCGTTGTCTGCTTATTCATTCTGGAAATTGCCGGAGGATGCCGGCCACGAAATCTCCGGGCACCGAGTTCCAGTGGTGGAAAGCCCGCAAGCCGCCGAAGCCGCCGCAGCGGAATCGACCCACGACGCCCGCGACCAGAAGCTGGGATGAATTCAAAACGGGTCATTCCGGGGCGATTGCGAAGCAATCGAACCCGGAATCCCTATCGTTCACGTACCCTTCTGGATTCCGGATCGGCCTGCTGCGCAGACCGTCCGGAATGACGTTAAGTGGAAACTTCGTTCATTCCGCGAAATCCCAGCGCCATCACATATCGCTCGGATGAATCCTGCCGGCTGGCGGCGGGTTTGACATGCTTCACCGTGGTGAAATCGCGCTTGAGTTGCGCCACCAAATCCGCTTCTGCGCCGCTCTGAAAGACCTTCGCCAGAAACGTGCCGCCCGGATTGAGGATTTCGCAAGCGAACGCTGCCGCGCTTTCGACCAGACCGATGATGCGTAACTGATCGGTCTTCCGATGACCCGTGGTGTTTGCCGCCATATCCGACATCACGACGTCGGCACCGCCGCCGCCGCCAATCATGGCGCGCAGCTTCTCGGGCGCGCGGTCGTCAAGAAAATCCATTTGCGCGAAGAGCACACCGGGCAGTTCCGGCATTTCCAATAGGTCGATGGCAACGACCTTGCCCCGGCCCTCCAGGGCGCCGACGCGCTTAGCCGCGATCTGGCTCCATCCGCCGGGTGCGGCGCCGAGATCGACCACGACCTGTCCCTGCTTGAGAAACCGTTGCTTGTCGTCGATTTCGCGCAATTTGTAAGCGGCGCGCGAGCGAAACCCGTCACGCTTGGCCTGCATGACGTAAGGATCATTGAGCTGACGTTCCAGCCAGAGTTTCGACGACAGCTTGCGCTTGCCGCCGGACTTCACCGTCACATGCAGTCGTCCGGTGGTGTCTTTCGCCATGGGAGGTGCTTTCCAGGGGCATGATCCCCGAAAAGTGGGAACCGGTTTTCGGGAGGATCATGCCCGAAATTGATGCGCTTGCGCATCCCTTACGACCTTTTCGCAGCGGCGTCACGGTATCTAAAGGAACTCAGGACGCAGGGATCGCGCCGTCGGCTCGCATCATCTCGACCAGCATGCCTTCACGCAGGCCGCGATCCGCGACCCGCAAGCGCGGCAGCGGAAATGCCTTGCGGATGGCATCGAGAATGGCGCATCCGGCCAGCACGAGATCGGCCCGCTCGGTGCCGATGCAGGCATTTCGCGCACGATCCTGATAGGTCATGTCGAGCAGCCGCGCGATGGCGCGGTCCATATCACCGTCGTTCATCCACAAACCGTCCACCCGTCGCCGGTCATAGTGCGACAAACCAAGGTGAATGCCCGCAACCGTCGTGACGGTGCCGGATGTTCCGAGCAGATGCATGCCGGAAAGATCGTGGCCATGCTGTGCGGCGAACGGCGCAAGATGGCTCGCGACCTCATCAACCATCGTGCCGTAGGATTCGCGCGTCACATGCATGCCGCCGAAACGCTCCGCCAGAGTGACCACGCCGAGCGGCAGCGACACCCATGGCCCTTTGACCGGCGCCGCGTGCGGGCTGCCGGCCGGACGCTCGATCCGCACCACTTCCGTGGAGCCGCCGCCGATGTCAAACAGGATCGCGCCCTTCGCGCGGGTATCGAGCAGCGGCGAGCAGCCGATCACGGCCAGCGTCGACTCGGTCTCGCGGTCGATGACTTCGAGATTGATCCCGGTTTCGCGCGCGATCAGGTCGAGAAATGCGTCGGCATTGTCGGCCGCGCGGCACGCCTCGGTGGCAATCGTGCGCAACCGTTTCGCGCCCTTGGCGCGAATCTTGTCGCCGCACACGCCAAGCGCCCCTACCGCGCGCGAGATCGCCGCGTCGCTGATGCGGCCCGAGGTCGAAATGCCCTCGCCGAGCCGGATGATGCGCGAAAACGAATCGATCACGCGGAAACCGTCGTGCGAGACCCGCGCGATCAGCAGACGACAGTTGTTCGTTCCGAGATCGAGCGCGGCATAGGCTGTGCCATGGACGCGGGGCTCCCCGCGGCCGTGCGCCTCCTCAGCCGTCGCTGCTGGCGGGCTGACAGACGGTCCGGAACCGTCGTGCAGCCGCACATGCTCAGTCATCAATTCCATCCCTGCGGCGTCAGCCCCGCGCCGCGGCAACTCTGTTCAAACAAAGTCTAACAGCGTACGTACGCGGCGCAACCGAAGCATACCCAATCGAACATTGCGGTTCTGTTTTTGCTGACCTACTTCAAGGACTGTCAGCGTCCCGGACGGCCTTTTCTGTCGCCAGAGCGTCATTTTCAGCGGATTTCCCATGCTCGATCACCCATCCGGTATCTCGGCCGAGAATGATATCGCACTGCAAAAATTCGGCGTCGGACAGCCTGTCCGGCGCAAGGAAGACGATACGCTGGTGCGGGGCAAGGGAACTTACACCGACGACATCAACCTGCCGGGCCAGACTTATGCCTGGATTGTCCGCAGCAGCCACGCCCACGGCCTCATCAAGAACATCGATGTGGAGGCAGCGCGCGCGATGCCCGGCGTGCTTGGTGTGTGGACCGGCAAGGATCTCGCGAGCGCCGGATACACCCCCTTCAGCGTCGGCCTGCCGCTGAAGAACCGCGACGGCTCACCGCTGTTGCAAACCAATCGCCTGCCGCTGATGACCGACAAGGTGCGCTTCGTCGGCGATCCGGTTGCGTTCGTCGTGGCTGAGACTCTGGCGCAGGCCCGCGACGCCGGTGAAGCTGTCATCGTCGATATCGAGCCGCTGCCGTCGGTCACAAGCGCGGGGGACGCAGCGAAGCCCGGCGCGCCGCTGCTTTATGATCACATCCCCTGCAACGTCGTGCTCGATTATCATTCCGGCGACGATGTCGCGCTCGATGCCGCGTTTGCAAATGCGGCGCATGTCACGCGCCTCGATATCGTCAACACCCGCCTTGCCGTCGTTGCGATGGAGCCGCGCGCGGGACTGGCGAGCTACGACAAGAAGACCCAGCGCTTCACCATTGAGGCTCCGACCCAGGGCGTGGTGGGCAATCGCCTGTCGCTGGCGAAAACGCTCAACGTGCCGAAAGACAAGGTCCTTCTGCGGACGCGTAATGTCGGCGGATCGTTCGGCATGAAGAACGCCAACTATCCGGAATACATTTGCATCCTGCACGCCGCGCGCGAACTTGGCCGCGCGGTGAAATGGACCGACGAGCGCTCGACCAGCTTCCTGTCCGACAACCACGGCCGCGCGCAGGACGTTCACTGCGAGTTGGCGCTCGCCGCGGACGGCGCATTTCTCGGCGTGCGCGTGCGCGGCTACGGCAATCTCGGCGCTTACAGCGTCGGCGTTGCGCCGCTGCCGCTGTCACTCAACATCGCCAAGAACATCAACAGCGTCTATCGCACGCCGCTAATCGGCGTCGATATCAAGTGTGTGCTGACCAACACTACGCTGATGGGCGCCTATCGCGGCGCGGGCCGCCCGGAGGCGAACTATTTCATGGAGCGGCTGATCGATCGCGCCGCCGACGAAATGGGCATCGACCGCATGGCCATGCGCAAGCGCAACTTCATCAAGGCGTCGCACATCCCCTTCGCCGCCGCGAACGGCCTGACCTACGACAGCGGCGATTTTCCCGGCGTCTTCAACAAGGCCGTGGAACAGGCCGATGTCGCCGGCTTCGCCAAGCGAAAGAAAGAAAGCCGCAAGCGCGGCAAACTGCGCGGCATCGCGGTCGGCTCCTATCTCGAAATCACCGCACCACCCAGCGCCGAACTCGGCAAGATCGTCTTTGAAACCGACGGGTCGGTGCGGCTGATCACCGGCACACTCGATTACGGTCAGGGCCATGCGACACCCTACGCGCAGGTCCTGGCGACGCATCTTGGCGTGCCGTTCGACGCCGTGAAGCTGACGCAGGGCGACAGCGACATCGTCCACACCGGCAACGGCACCGGCGGCTCGCGCTCGATCACCGCAAGCGGCACGGCAATTGTGGAAGCGTCGAAGCTGGTCATTGAAAAGGGCAAGCAGGCGGCGGCGTATGTGCTCGAGGCCTCCGAAGGCGACATCGAGTTTGCCAACGGACATTTCACCATCGCCGGCACCGACCGTGGGATCGGCATCATGGAGCTTGCCGCAAAGCTGCGGGATTCCAAGATGCCCGAGGGCGCGCCCTCCTCGCTCGACGTCGATCACACCACGCAGGGCATTCCCTCGACGTTCCCCAACGGCTGCCACGTCGCCGAGGTCGAGGTCGATCCGGACACCGGCGTCGTGCGCATCGTCGGCTACAGCGGCGTCAATGACTTCGGCACCGTGGTCAATCCGATGATCGTCGCCGGGCAAATTCACGGCGGCGTCGCGCAGGGCATCGGACAGGCGCTGATGGAATGCGTCACCTACGACGACAACGGCCAGCCGGTGACGGGATCGTTCATGGATTACGCGCTGCCTCGCGCCGGCGATATTCCATCCATGACGCTGGACAGTCATCCCTCGCCCGCGACATCGAATCCGCTCGGCACCAAGGGCTGCGGCGAAGCCGGCTGCGCCGGAAGCCTCGTCACCATCGTCAATGCTGTTCTCGATGCGCTGTCCAGTGAAGGCGTGACGCAGATCGAGATGCCTCTCACATCCGAAAAGGTTTGGCGCGCGATTCAGGATGGCCGCAAGTTGAAAACCAAGTCTGCGTAAGCAAATGACTCCGCAAATTTTCGCGCGCCATCGATGCTCACGCTGTCATGCCCGGACTTGTTCCGGGCATCCCGATCTTTGAGGCACCCTGCCAGATTGATCGGGATCACCGGCACAAGGCCGGTGATGACAACTGTTGATCGATCGCCCCAAACCCGATGTCGTCCCCGCTACACACCCGATGTCGTCCCCGCGACAGCGGGGACCCATAACCACTGAAAATTATGGTCTACATGGATCGCCGTCATCCTGAGGTGCGAGCCCCTTTGCGAGCCTCGAAGGACGACGGCGTGCGGCTGCGCATCCTTCGAGGCTCGCCGCAAGCGCGGCTCGCACCTCAGGATGACGCGACATCGTT
>JAUSAX010000007.1 GCA_030652315.1 Afipia sp.
TGGATCGCACCCGAGAACAGCAGCAGCTTTTCCGTCAGCGTGGTCTTGCCGGCGTCAGGATGCGAGATGATCGCGAATGTGCGCCGGCGCGCCACTTCTTCGGCAAGCGGCGTCAGCGAGGCAGACTCGGCGGCAAGGGCGGTATCGGACATGATGCGAGCGTGTCGCAAAGAAACGCGGCAGGATCAAGGGTAATTGAATTCCATGCACTTGCATCATCTTTTTCCCTGAGCCATATTCGCGCGTCGAGGACGACCTCGATTCACTCACATATCCGCAGGGACGGCGGGAGCGCGACCAGCAAAAGTGGAAACCGGTTTTGCGTCCGGGCGCGCTCAAATAATCATGACTGCGTATGATCTTATCGCCGAACTGCGCACACTTCGGCGGATCATGCGCTAATGGAAGGATGTAGCCATGGCATGGACCATGCTGTTTGTTGCGGGCTTGCTGGAGATCGGCTGGGCGATCGGGCTCAAATATACCGATGGATTCACAAAACTGATGCCCTCGGTACTGACCATCATCAGCATGATCGCCAGCGTCATCCTGCTCGGCCTGTCGCTGAAGACGTTGCCGGTCGGCACCGCTTACGCGGTCTGGACCGGTATCGGCACGGTCGGAACCGCCATACTCGGCATCTGGCTGCTGGGCGACCCGGCGACCACCCTCCGCATCGCCTGCATCGGGCTGATCGTCGCGGGGATTATTGGACTGAAGGTCGTGGCCTGAAGGCATAATCACCGTCGCCCTTCGAGGCGCGCAAGAGCGCGCACCTCAGGGTGACGGCTTCGGCACTCAACACAGGAGAACGTCATCCTGAGGTGCGAGCAGCGCGTAGCGCGCGCGAGCCTCGAAGGATGGTGAGGCCACCTTCTACTTCCAACCCGCCAGCGTCACGGCATAGTAAGTCGCGGCTGAAACCAGCGCGGCCGCCGGGATCGTGAAGATCCACGCCACGACGATCGAGCTTGCCACGTTCCAGCGCACGGCAGAGAGCCGCCGCGCGGCGCCGACGCCGACAATCGCGCCGGTGATGGTGTGTGTGGTCGAGACCGGTATGCCGAGGAACGTCGCCGCGAACAGCGTCGCCGCCCCGCCCGTCTCGGCGCAGAATCCCTGCATCGGATTGAGCTTGGTAATCCGCAGTCCCATGGTGCGCACGATGCGCCAGCCGCCCATCAGCGTCCCCAGCGCCATCGCGGCCTGGCACGAAATCACCACCCAGAACGGAACGCTGAATTCCCCTCCGAGATAGCCCTGCGAGTAGAGCAGCACGGCGATGATGCCCATGGTCTTCTGCGCGTCGTTGGCGCCGTGACCGAGCGAATACAGCGAAGCCGAGACAAACTGCAGAATCCGGAAAGCACGATCGACCGCGAACGGCGTCGACCGCACCGCGGCCCATGACACGATCGCCGTCAGTAGCAGCGCAAGCAAAAAGCCGACGAACGGCGAGAGCACGATCGCGAGCAGTGTTTTCGACAGGCCGCTCCAGACCATGACGGAGAATCCGGCCTTGGTGATGCCCGCGCCGAGCAATCCGCCGATCAGCGCATGTGAACTGCTCGACGGCATTCCGAGCGCCCACGTCACCAGGTTCCAGATGATCGCCCCGATCAAGGCCGCGAAAATCACCTGGGCGTCAATCACGCCGGGGTGGATGATGCCGGTGCCGATGGTCTGCGCGACATGCAGGCCAAAAAACAAGAAAGCGATGAAATTGAAGAACGCCGCCCACGCGACGGCATATTGCGGTCGCAGCACGCGGGTCGAAACGATGGTGGCGATGGAATTGGCGGCGTCGTGCAGTCCGTTGAGAAAATCGAACAGCAGCGCAACACCGATCAGTCCGACCAGGATGGGAAAAGCGAGCGAAGCATCCACTGTGTGGTCCTGACCTTAAACTTGCTCGATCACGATACTGTTGATCTCGTTCGCGACGTCGTCGAAGCGGTCGGCGACCTTCTCGAGATGCTTGTAGATTTCGGCGCCGACGATGAAGTCCATCGCGCTGCCGTCGCGGTGTTTGATGAAGAGCTCCTTCAGGCCGATGTCGTTCAGGTCATCGACGCGGCCTTCCAGCCGCGTGATTTCCTCGGTGAGCGCCGTCAACGTCGTGACATTCGGGCCCATCGACTGCATCAGCGGCAGCGCGCGGCCGACGAGATTGGCACACTGAACGAGGATGGAGCCGATCTCGCGCATCGGCGGCTCGAAGATCCGCACCTCGAACAGCATCACCGCCTTGGCGGTCTGCTGCATCTGGTCGATGGCATCGTCCATCGCGGTGATCAGGTTCTTGATATCGCCCCGATCGAACGGCGTGATGAAGGTCCGGCGGACCGCGGTCAGGACTTCCCGCGTGACCTGGTCGGCGTCGTTTTCGAACTGGTTGACGCGCTGGCAGTAAACCGGGGTCTCCTCGCCGCCGCGCAGCATCCCCTCCAGCGCCTCGGCGCCCTGCACCACGGACTGGGAATGCCGGGCGAACAGGTCGAAAAACCGCTCCTCCCGAGGCAGCAGCTTACGAAACAACCCAAGCATGATCTTTCTCCGGCATGACAGAACGCGTCACATATCCGTCATAAACCGTTTTCGCAAACCAACAGGCGGCTACCGGCGCAAAAGCGCCGGTCATCCACCGTTTTGTCGAGGTGAGAAAAGCCGTAGAATCTGCCGGTTACAGCGAGCGTTTGAAGAAATGGGCGATTTCGCCGACGATGCCGCGGCGGAAGGTGAGCACGCAGATCACGAAGATCGCGCCCTGAATCACCGTGACCCACTGGCCGAAGCCAGCCAGATACTGCTGCATGGCGATGATGACGAAGGCGCCGACCACCGGCCCGAACACGGTGCCGAGGCCGCCGACCAGCGTCATCAGCACGACTTCGCCGGACATGGTCCAGTGCACGTCGGTCAGCGAGGCGTTCTGCGCCACGAACACCTTCACCGCGCCCGCCAGACCCGCCAGCGTGCCGGACAGGATGTACGCCAGCAGCTTGTACTGGTCGGTCTTGTAGCCCAGCGAGATGGCGCGCTGCTCGTTCTCGCGGATCGATTTCAGCACCTCGCCGAACGGCGAGTTGATCGCGCGGTAGATCAGCAGGAACCCGAGCAGGAAGATAGTCAGCACCACGTAATAGAGCGTGATCGGCTTCGACAGGTCGAACACCCCGAACATCATGCCCTGCGGAATGCCCTGGATGCCGTCTTCGCCGTGGGTGAAGGGGGTCTGCAGGTAGATGAAGAACAAGAGCTGCGACAGCGCCAGCGTGATCATCGCAAAGTAGATGCCCTGGCGGCGGATCGCGATCAGGCCGGTGATGACGCTAAGTGCGGCCGACGCGGCGACGCCGAGGATGATGCCGATCTCAGGCGATACGCCCCAGACCTTCAGCGCATGCGCGGTCACGTAGCCCGCGGTGCCGAGGAACATCGCGTGTCCGAACGACAACAGGCCGCTGTAGCCGATCAGCAGGTTGAAGGCGCAGGCGAACAGCGCAAAGCACAGCGCCTGCATCACAAAGTAAGGATAGATCCCGGTCAGCGGCACGATGACCAAAAGGACGGTCATGACCGCGAACGCGATCATCTCGTCGGCGGTGCGGCCCTTCACGGGAACGGCGTTGTCAGTGATTGTCGTCATATCAGTTCGCCCGTCCCGTCAGTCCAGTCGGCTTTACGAGGAGCACCAGCACCATCAGCACGAAAACCACGGTGTTGGACGCCTCGGGATAAAAGTACTTGGTCAGGCCTTCGATCACGCCGAGCCCGAAGCCGGTGATGATCGAGCCCATGATCGAGCCCATGCCGCCGATCACAACCACCGCGAACACCACGATGATGAGATCCGCGCCCATCAGCGGCCGAACCTGATTGATCGGAGCCGAAAGCACGCCGGCCAGCGCAGCAAGACCAACGCCGAGACCGAAGGTCAGCGTGATCATGCGCGGCACGTTGATGCCGAAGGCGCGCACCAGCGTCGGATTCTCGGTGGCGGCGCGCAGATAGGAACCGAACCGCGTCTGCTCGATCAGGAACCATGTCGCGATGCAGACCACGAGCGAGAAGATCACCACCCAGCCGCGATAGATCGGCAGATACATGAAGCCGAGATTGACGCCGCCCTTCAGCAGATCAGGAATGGCGTAAGGCAATCCGGACGAGCCGAAATAATTCTGGAATACGCCCTGGATGATCAGCGCCACGCCGAACGTCAGCAGCAATCCGTAGAGATGATCGAGGCCAGTCAGCCACTGCAGCATGGTGCGCTCCAGCAGGATGCCGAAGCCGCCGACGATCACCGGCGCCAGGATCAGCGCCCACCAGTAGTTGATACCAGCGAGATTGAGCAGAAAGTAGGCAACGAACGCACCCATCATGTAGAGCGCGCCATGCGCAAAATTGATGATGTTGAGCATCCCGAAAATCACGGCCAGCCCGAGGCTCAGCAGCGCGTAAAACGAGCCGTTGATCAATCCAACCAATAGCTGGGCGTAGAGAGCTTGCATCGTATCGATTCTTTCGCGCGCGATTGAGAGCGGTATTGAGAGAATGCCCGGCGGCGGTCAAGCCGCCGGGCGGATTGCTTGTTATTTCTTCACCAGCGGGCAAACGCTTTCCGACAGCGGCCGGAAGGCCTGCTCGGCAGGCGTGGTGCCAACCAGCTTGTAGTAGTCCCACGGTCCCTTGGACTCGGAAGGCTTCTTCACCTCGAAGAGATAAGCCGGATGGATCTTGCGTCCGTTCGGCTGGATCGAGCCTTTGCCGAACAGCGGATCATCCGTCGGCATTTCCTTCATCTTGGCGACGACCTTGGCGCCATCGTGCGGATTGCCGCCCATGGCTTCGAGCGTCTTGAAGTAGTGCATGAGACCGGAATAGACGCCCGCCTGCACCATGGTCGGCGGCGCCTTGTTCTTCATGCGCTCGGAAAAGCGCTTGGAGAATGCACGGGTACCGTCGTTCAGATCCCAGTAGAACGTCTCGGTGAAGTTCAGACCCTGCGCAACGTTCAGACCGAGCGAGTTGACGTCGCTGACGAACATCAGAAGGCCGGCAAGTCTTTGCCCACCCTTGACGATGCCGAACTCCGCCGCCTGCTTGATCGAATTGGTCGTGTCGCCGCCTGCATTGGCCAGACCGACGATCTTCGCCTTCGAGGCCTGCGCCTGCAGCAGGAACGAGGAGAAGTCCGACGAGTTCAACGGATGCTTGACGCCGCCGAGCACCTTGCCGCCCGCCTTCGTCACGGCCGCCGTGGTGTCGCGCTCAAGCGCTGCACCGAACGCATAGTCGGCCGTGAGGAAAAACCAGCTGTCGCCGCCCGCCTTCACCAGCGCGGAGCCGGTGCTGTTGGCCAGCATGTAGGTGTCGTAGACCCAGTGCACGACATTCGGCGAGCACTGCGCGTTGGTGAGGTCCGACGACGCCGCGCCGGAGTTGATCATGATGGCGTTCTTTTCGGTGACGACGTTCTTGACCGCGAGCGCGACGCCCGAGTTCAACACGTCAACGACGACGTCGACCTTCTCGACATCGATCCATTGCCGGGTCGTCGTGGTGCCGACGTCAGGCTTGTTCTGATGGTCGGCGGCGATGACGTCGACCTTCCAGCCCTTTTTGGTAAGGCCTGAATCCTCAATGGCCATCTGCGCAGCAAGAGTCGAGCCCGGCCCGCCCACGTCGGCGTAGAGGCCGGACATGTCGGTCAGGTTTCCGATCTTGACGGTCTTGTCCTGCGCCAAAGCGCTGGTCCCCGCGCCGATCATCAGCGCGGTGCTCAGCATAAGTGCCGAAATCGTGTTCTTCATTATCTTCCCTCCTGGATGCCGCTCTATTGGCGGCGTTTGCCGTTAGCCTCGAACTAGGTTGTGCCTTTACACACCGAGATAGGTGTGGAGCTTCTCCATGTTGGCCTGGAGTTCTGAGTTTGCGAATGTGTCGATGATCTTGCCGTGCTCGACGATGTAGAATCGGTCGGCCACGGTCGAAGCGAAGCGGAAGTTCTGCTCGACCAGCAGGATCGTGAAACCCTCCGCCTTCAGCCGCGCGATCATCTTGCCGATCTGCTGGATGATGACCGGCGCCAGACCCTCGGTCGGCTCGTCCAGCATCAGGAAGCGCGCGCCGGTGCGCACGATGCGCGCGATCGCCAGCATCTGCTGCTCGCCGCCGGACAGTTTGGTGCCCTGGCTGCCGAGGCGTTCCTTGAGATTGGGAAACAGCTCGAAGATCTGGTCGAGCGTCATGCCGCCGCTGCGGATGATCGGCGGCAGCAGCAGGTTTTCCTTCACATCGAGGCTGGCAAAAATGCCGCGCTCTTCCGGACAGAACGCGACGCCGAGGCGCGCGATCTTCTCGGCCGGCATCCGGATCAGATCCTTGCCTTCGAACGACACCGAACCGGTACGCTTTCCGATGATGCCCATGATCGACTTGAGCGTCGAGGTCTTGCCGGCGCCGTTGCGGCCGAGCAAGGTGACTACTTCTCCCGGACGAACCTCGAAGTTCATCCCGTGAAGGATGTGGGATTCGCCGTACCACGCCTGGAGATTCTTGACGTCAAGAACTGGCGAGCCTGCAACGTTATTCATGGCCGGCTCCCAGATAGGCTTCCTTGACCCGCGGATCCTTGGTGAGCGTCGCGTAGTTGCCTTCCGCAAGCACCTTGCCGCGCGTTAGCACCGTAATGGTGTCGGACAGGTGGGCGACGACGTTGAGATTATGTTCGACCATCAGGATCGTGTACTTCTGCGAAATGCGCTTGATCAGCGCGGCGACCTTGTCGATGTCCTCGTGGCCCATGCCGGCCATCGGCTCGTCGAGCAGCATCATCTCCGGATCGAGCGCCAGCGTGGTGGCGATCTCGAGCGCGCGCTTGCGGCCGTAAGGCATTTCCACCGCGGGCGTTTTGGCGAAGTCGCTCAGGCCGACGTCTTCGAGCAATTCCTCCGCGCGTCCGTTGAAACGATCGAGAACCGACTTCGATCGCCAGAAATCGAACGACGAGCCGTGCTGGCGCTGCAGCGCCACCCGCACGTTCTCCAGCGCCGTCAGATGCGGGAACACCGCCGAAATCTGGAACGACCGAACCAGCCCGAGCCGCGCCACGTCGGCGGGCGCCATCGCGGTGATGTCCTGTCCCTTGTAGAGAATCTGCCCGCTGGTCGGCTTCAGGAACTTTGTCAGCAGATTGAAGCACGTCGTCTTGCCGGCCCCGTTCGGGCCGATCAGCGCATGAATCGTTCCGCGGCGAACCTTCAGATTGACGTCGCTCACGGCCACAAAGCCCGCAAACTCCTTGGTCAACCCTGAGGTTTCAAGAATGAACTCATCAGACAAGCAAAATTCCCCCTGTCAGCCTTCACGCAAGCCATTCCGCGTGTGACCGTTTTTTGCGCCGCCCCTAGCGCTCTTCCGAAGCCTTCGACCCCGGCAACCCGGCCGGAATATGTATCGAATTGTTAGTGATGCGCAAGCCGCATTGCTGCCACCTGTTTATGCGTAGCGCGCAAAATTCATAATGTCCACCGGTGCCTAAGGCCATAGCGGCTGCGGCTGGCAGAAGCCGTGAAACGGCTTGTTAAGCCTAATATTCGGCAGAGTTCCCCTTTCATCAAAAATTTCGACCAAAGCCCGATGATTGCTGGCAAGGACATTCCCCAACACCGCTTCGGGACGTCGTCATGAAATTCGAAAGCGCTAGTCCGACCACTGTGAAATCGATCAAGCAGCGCGAGCTCTTGAACTGCTGGCTGCGCTTATATGCCCGGCAGGATCGACTGCCGAAATTTGACGACTATCTGCCAGAACGCATCGCCGAAGAAGCCGACGACCTCGTCTACTATACCGTGCATGGCGCGGGAGACCGGCCGCGGTTCATCATCGATAGCGACGGCACCCGGATGTCGAGCGCCTATGGCACCACCGGCAAGGGCCGTTATCTCGACGAGTATCTCGGCGCCAAGCTCGAACCGATCGTCATGCCCACCTACTATGAGTGCGTACGGCGGCGGCTGCCGATCTACACCATCTCAAAGGTCAGCGACCTCTACGGCCGCATGGTCGACTACGAGCGGTTGCTGATGCCGTTTTCCGACGGCGCCGGCGTCAACCGCATCCTCGCTTCGCTGAAGACGATCAGCGACGACGGCGGTTTCGAGATCAGAAACCTGATGCGCGGCAACGACGTTCTGCCGATCTACGTTCAGCGCTCCGTGATCGACCGCGATCTATTTCACAAGCTGCCCGGCCGCATCGCGCCCGGCGACACCATCGAGTTCGTTTAGCGAGGCTATTTGATCGCCGCCTCGTAGCTCTCCGGCTTGAAGCCGACCAGCAGCTTGCCGCCGATTTCCAGAACCGGACGCTTGATCATCGAAGGCTGCGCGAGCATCAGCGCCATCGCCTTTTTCTCGGTGAGATTGGCTTTGTCGGCGTCCGGCAATTTCCGGAACGTAGTACCGGCCCGGTTCAGCAGAACCTCCCAACCGGCCACCTTGCTCCAGCGTGCGAGACGATCCTTGTCGATGCCCTCGGTTTTGTAATCGTGGAAGTTGTAGTCGATGCCGTGCGTGTCCAGCCACGCGCGGGCTTTCTTCATCGTGTCGCAGTTCTTGATTCCGTAGATGACGGTCGGCAAGTCAGCCCCCTGATCAATTCGAGGACGGCAACTTAGCTTCGCAGCGGCCAGTGCGCGAGATGAACGTGCTTTCGCTGGCCGAGAAGACTGTGGACCAGAACGAGTTCGGTCACATCCCACCGAAGCGGTTCGATCGCATGCTCCTCCACCATGCGCGTGTCATAGAGCAGCGTCATGTGCGGCGTGAAATATGACGCGACCTGATTGCCCAGACCTTCGGCCTTCATGCAGTCCCCGAGCGCGCGATGAAGACCTGACAGCGCAGCCGTGTTGCCGCGAGTCCGCAGCACAAATGCCCGCGTTCTCTGTCGGCGATAAAAGCTCATCGCCCGGTCGAACCTGACTTCGAACGGCGGCGTTGAAACATTGCCACCGGCCCTCATCGCCGTCTCCACCAATGCCTCCGGCAGACCTGCCCAATAGTCGCCGAGGCCGTGCAGTGAGATGTGAAGGCACGACGCCGAAACCGGCTGAGCGGTCAGTCCGAGCTCCGCGCGCAAAAGCTGGATACGCTTCATGATCCTGACCTGCTCGACGGCCGGCGGCAGAACCGCAAAGAACAGGCGATCAGTCATCGCGCGCGGGATCGGAAATCCCGGAAAAACAAGCTGTTCGGACATGATCCGCACTTCATGACGCAGTAGAACAAAACAAGAACATTGATTTCACTGGGTCTGAGATGCAAGCGGATATTTCCGGCTTGACGATCCGGGCAACAGATCGTATTTAAGCATCCGCTTAAATACAGGTTGGACCATGCCAACAGACGCTCTCGACATGACCTTCAAGGCCCTCGCCGATCCGACACGGCGGGCAATCCTCGCCCGCCTCGCGCTGGGCGAGACCTCCGTGCAGGAACTGGCGAAGCCGTTCGACATGAGCCTCCCCGCCGTCTCCCAGCATCTGAAAGTTCTGGAAACCGCCGGCCTCGTCACGCGCGGCCGCTCGGCGCAATGGCGGCCATGCCGTCTGGAACCGAAGGCGCTGAAGGAAGCGACCGAATGGCTCGATCAGTACCGACGGTTCTGGGAGGAGAGCTTCGGCAAGCTCGACCTGTACCTCAAAGACATTCAGTCAAAGGAAAGCGACACATGACGACGACTCTCAAGGTCAAGGCGAGCACGCCTGCGGACAAACCGACCATCACCATGGAACGCGAATTCGATGCGCCTCCAAAGGTTCTGTTCCGCGCCTTCACCGAAGCCGAGGCGCTGAAGACATGGTACGGCCCCAACGGCTTCACCGTCACAGTGCTCGCAATGGACTGCCGTGTCGGCGGCCTGTTTCGCTTCACCATGCATGGGCCGGACGGCACGGATTATCCGAACCGCATCGCGTATCGCGAGATCCTGCCCGGCGAACGCCTCGCCTACCTGCACGACTCGGATATCGACAACGATCCGCGTGGCTTCGAAGTCGCCGTCACGTTCGAAGCGCTGGGCGCGAACCGCACGCTCTTGACCATGAAATCGATCTTCCCGTCTGTGGAAGCCCGAAATGCCGTCATGAAGTTCGGCGCGGTCGAACTCGGCATGCAAACGCTCGAGAAACTGGCTGCGCACGTGAAGGGATAATCTTCACCGCATAAACGACAAGACCTGAGCGAAACGCCGCTGGTGGATCGACGAATCTGCCTTACAGTCAGGCGGCATTTCGCTCAGGAAGAGACGATGGAATTCACAGCGCTGTTTCTCGCCGTTACCGTCACCATGCTCGTCGCATGGCGCGGCTCGCGCTCGCTGACACTCGCCTTGTCCGCCGTCGTGCTCATTGCGTGTGTCGCGACCTATCTCCATCACGCGACCGATACGCTGAAGCTGTCGTTCTGATGACCCCGGAACGCGCCGTCACCCTCAACGCACTCAGTCTCTACGGTGTCGCCGCCGTGCTGGCGGCGGCATTCGCCGCGCAGTTCATGCTGAATGAACTCCCCTGCCCGCTGTGCCTGCTTCAGCGCATCATGTTCACGGCGCTGGCGATCGGGCCGATCCTGAATATCCGCTTCGGACCGCGCCCGAGCCACTACGCGCTGTCGCTGCTGGCGGCCCTTATCGGGGCGATGGTCTCGACGCGCCAGGTGCTGCTGCACATCATGCCGGGCGATGCCGGCTACGGCTCGGCGATGCTCGGCTATCACTACTATACGTGGGCGCTGCTGGGCTTCATCGCAGCCATCGTCTTGATCTCGGCGATCCTGCTGTTCGACAAGCAGTTCGACGGCACCCGCACCGCGCCTCCCGCGTCGGCGTTCGCGCGCACGGCGGTATGGCTCGTCATCGGCCTGACGGCGTTGAATGTAATCTCGACGCTGCTGGAATGCGGCCTCGGCGCGTGCGCCGACAACCCGGTTGTTTATGAATTGCTTAAGCGCTGATGCCGCTCGCATCAGCGCTTGAAGCAAATGTCAGCGACTATTTCTCGACCTGAGACACGTCGCGAACGGCGCCGCGCGATGCGTTGGTCGTCATCGCCGCATATGCGCGCAACGCGGGCGATACCACGCGCTTCCGGTCAACCGGCTTCCACGCCGCATTGCCCCTGGCCTCCATCGCCGCGCGCCGCGCCGCAAGCACGGCCTCGTCGAGTTCGACGCTGATGATGCGATTTGGAATGTCGATCAGGATCGGATCACCCGTCTCCACCAGACCAATGAGTCCCCCTTCAGCCGCCTCCGGCGAAACGTGGCCGATGGAAAGACCCGAGCTTCCGCCCGAGAACCGGCCGTCGGTCACCAGCGCGCAAACCTTGCCGAGCCCTTTCGACTTCAGATAGCTCGTCGGATACAGCATCTCCTGCATGCCGGGGCCGCCCTTCGGTCCCTCATAGCGCACCACAACCACGTCGCCCGGTTTGACCTTGTTGCCAAGGATGCCGGAGACCGCATCGTCCTGACTTTCGAAGACATGCGCCTTGCCGCGGAACGTGAGGATCGATTCATCCACGCCGGCGGTTTTCACGATGCAGCCTTCCGGCGCGATGTTGCCGAACAGCACCGCAAGGCCGCCATCCTTCGAGAACGGATGATCCGCCGAGCGGATCACGCCCTTCTCGCGATCGGTGTCGAGATCGTCCCATCGTTCTGACTGGCTGAAAGCAACTTGCGTCGGCACGCCACCCGGTGCTGCGCGGAAGAAGTTGCGCACGGACTCGCTGTTGGTGCGCCCGATGTCCCAGCGGTTGAGCGCATCGGCCATGGTCGGCGCGTGCACGGTCGGCAGGCTGGTATCGATCAGCTCGGCGCGTTCGAGTTCGCCTAGAATGGCCATGACGCCACCGGCGCGGTGAACGTCTTCCATGTGAACGTCGCTCTTGGCGGGCGCGACCTTGCAGAGACACGGCACCCGGCGCGACAGCCGGTCGATGTCGGCGATGGTGAAATCGATTTCGCCTTCCTGCGCCGCAGCCAGAAGATGCAGCACGGTGTTGGTCGATCCGCCCATCGCGATGTCGAGGCTCATCGCGTTCTCGAAGGCAGCGAAGCTCGCGATATTGCGCGGCAACGCGGTCGCATCGTCCTGCTCGTACCAGCGGCGTGCGAGATCGACGATCACATGACCCGCTTCACGGAACAGACGTTCGCGATCGGCATGCGTCGCCAGCACCGAGCCGTTGCCCGGCAGCGACAGGCCCAATGCTTCAGTCAAACAATTCATCGAGTTGGCGGTGAACATGCCCGAGCAGGAGCCGCAGGTCGGACACGCCGAGCGCTCGACCGCGGCGACTTCCTCGTCGGTGTAGCTGTCGTCGGCGGCGACGATCATCGCGTCGATCAGATCGACCGAACGCTTCTTGCCCTTCACCACGACCTTGCCGGCTTCCATCGGACCGCCGGAAACGAAGACGGTCGGGATGTTAAGCCGCATCGCCGCCATCAGCATGCCGGGCGTGATCTTGTCGCAATTGGAAATGCAGACCAATGCGTCGGCGCAATGCGCGTTGACCATGTACTCGACGGCGTCGGCGATCAGTTCGCGGCTCGGCAGCGAATAGAGCATGCCGCTGTGGCCCATCGCGATGCCGTCATCGACCGCAATGGTGTTGAACTCCTTGGCGACTCCGCCCGCGGATTCGATCTCGCCCAGGACGAGCTGTCCCAGATCCTTCAGATGGACGTGCCCCGGCACGAACTGGGTGAAGCTGTTGGCGATCGCGATGATCGGCTTGCCGAAATCCTCGTCCTTCATGCCTGTCGCGCGCCAAAGCCCGCGTGCGCCGGCCATGTTGCGGCCATGGGTTGAGGTTCTGGAGCGATATGCCGGCATGTTGTTGTTCCCCCTAGATTGGAATGCTTCCAATAAGGGGGTTCTAGAGTTCTGTAAAATATATTATTACGAAGGAACTAGGTCGCTCAGAGTATTAAATGGACATTCGCCAGCTCAGGCACTTCGCGGCCGTGGCCGACACGCTGCATTTCGGCCGCGCCGCCGAGCGGCTCGGCATGACCCAGCCGCCGCTCAGCCAATCGATCATGACGCTGGAACGCGAGCTTGGTGCACCGCTGTTCGTGCGGACCAAACGCAGCGTCGCGCTGACGCCGTTCGGCGCGGAGTGGCTCTCACATGTCCGCGCCGCGCTCGACGGCGTGAAGGCTCTGCCCGGGATCGCGCATCAGTTGCGTGACGGCACCGCCGGACACCTCGCGCTCTCGTTCGTCAGCACCGCCGACTACAGCATTCTGCCGCTGCTGGTGCGCCGCTACGCATCGCTGTTTCCGAATGTCGAAATCTCGCTGACCGAAGCGACCAGCAACGTGCAGATCGCAAACCTGCTGGAGGGCCACGGCCATGTCGGTCTGGTGATCCCTCCGCCGAGCGCGGCATTTCCCAAACCGCTTTCTTATCTGCCGCTCGTCACCGAACCGCTTGTCGCCGCCGTTCCGGAAAGCTGGCTTGCCGACGGCACGCTGTCGTTAGCGGCGAACCGGCTCGCGCCTGAATCCGTGGTCGGCGCGCCGCTGATCATCTTCCCCCGGCAGAGCGCGCCGGCGTTCCATGATCTCGTGACCGAATACTACGCGGCGCACGGCGGACAGGCGCGGATCGCGCAGGAAGCGATCCAGATGCAAACCATCATCAGTCTTGTCTCCGCCGGGATGGGCATCGCGCTCGTCCCCGCCTCGCTGCGCAACCTCGCGCGCACCGGCGTCAGCTACATCGACCTGGCAGGCACCGCCCCGATCTTAGAGACCGGGATTACATGGCGCACGGGAGATACCACGCCGACCATCGAACGCTTCGTGAGCATCGCGCGCGATGCTGAAATGATGATGTTGTATCAGCAGGCGACGGCGATGTGATTCATATCGCCTGCGTTCCGCGATAGCGCGCGAACACGCGCTCCCCGTCAGCCGAGAACAGAACGACGTCGTACACCTCGGGCGGAGTTCCCGCGACTTCCATCCCCGGAGAGCCGATCGGCATGCCGCCGACGGCGAGGCCCTTCGCTTGCGGCCGCTCCGCAAGCAAGCGCTTGATCGCGTCGGCCGGCACATGTCCTTCGATCGCGTAGCCGCCGATTTCCGCCGTGTGACAGGAGGAAAGCTCCACGGGCACGCCGAGCTTCGTCTTGAGTGGCACGAGATTGGCAACTTCGATTTCATCGATTGAAAAGCCCGCAGCCTTCACATGCTCGATCCAACCGCCGCAACAACCGCACGCCAGATCGCGATGGACGGTCATCTTTGGAAGGGCCTCGGCTGCACTCGCATAACGCGACAGCACCAGTGATGCAGCCACCGGTAACGCTCCCACCAATACCGCGCGCCGTGTCGAGATCGTCATCATTCATCCTCATTGCCGTGGCTCGCGCCTCGGAGACATTGTTATTCCATCATCGGGAGGATTACCGCGAACGATCGATATCATCCAATCACGGATTGGTTAGCCGCTGTCGCGACATCCGATGTTACCGGCCGGAGATCAGCTTCAGCCATGGCGTCAAATGAAAGGCGCTCATCAGTGCGTACATCGCGACCATGCCACCGAGCGGTGACGCATCGTGCGCGCAAAATATCGCCGGCGCATCTTCACCGAGAACACCCGTCAGCAGCGCCATGATCGCGAAAGTCGGCGCGGCCGCGAGGCTCAGCCACTCGGCGGCCCGGAATGCACCTGCGTTCCGGCGCACCGGCCCGCCGTCGGGCGCACCTGAACAAGTCGCGCTCATGTTTTCGCGTCGTCTTTATTCCGGAACGCCTCCTCTCCGGCATCGGACACCGCGACCCACTTCGGGTCAGGCGCGGCGCCGGGGACGTAACTGTCGTTCCAGTTCCACCACTTGTACGGCCGTTCCTGAGGATAGCCCTTCGGCGAGTCCTCCCACTCCTCCTGACGCCCGAGCGCTGTCATGTCGAGGTAGCTCCAGACGGTGCCCATCGCCTCATCGCCGCGCGTGTTGATCAGGTAGGTGCGGAATATGCGTTCGCCGTCGCGAATGAAGGCGTTGTGGCCGTGCCACTCATCGACGCCGAAGTCTGCGTCGAAGCTGTCGGTGATGGTGACCCAAGGGATATGCTCCCAACCCATCTGCGCCTTGAGGCGCGCGATGTCGGCTTGCGGCGCACGCGAAGCATACACGAGCGTCGTGTCGCGCGCATTCAGATGGACGGGGTTGGAGACCTGGTCGGCTCCTAGCGAACAGCCGATGCAGGCATGCTCCGGCCAGCCGTGTACGCCGGGCTCGAAGAACGCGCGGTAGACGATCAACTGGCGGCGACCCGCGAACAGGTCGAGCAGGCTCACTTTGCCGTTCGGCCCGTCGAATACGTAGGCTTTCTCAACAGCCATCCACGGCATCCGCCGGCGCTCGGCCGCCAGCGCATCGCGTGCGCGCGTCTGGGCCTTCTCCTTCACGAGAAGCTGCTCGCGCGCAGCCTCCCACTCCTCGCGCGAAACGATCTGATGCTGCATGGTGAAGCCTCCTGTTTGTTGACTTGCCTTGAAGACAAAGATGTCCCGTCGCGCGGCCCGGTCAGCCGCTCGATCTCGCCGTCACAGCTTGCCGCTGGTTACTGCAACTTTTTCGGAGCGATTTGTTCCCCGGCGATCACGCCGATGCTGGGAACACATTTCTTCCAGCCGTCGCCCATGCTTCTGAAAGCCGTATCGTTCCTCGGGAGCACGAAGCCGGAATGGACAACGCGAAGGCGCGTTCCGCTTTTAACTCTGGACAGGATGAACGTCGCGACCGTGTCCAGCACCGAGCCGTATCCGGCGTTGTCCTTGTGTCCGCTTTTCCAGGCATAGGCGAGCCGCTCGTTCGGCACGGCTTCCAGCACCTCGCAGTGAATGACACCGTCCCACGCCCCGGCCGCCGTCGTCTGGAATGTAAAACGCTTGCCCTTCACGGCCTCAAACCCGTTCGGCGTCATCAGCCATCGGCCGATCAGTTCGCCCGTTGTCAGCGCTTTCCAGATCGTCTCCGGCGCATGCGGGAGGATCTCGTCAACAACGATGGCCTGGGTGTCGGATTTCAGTGCGGCGTCGCTCATGGATCGATCTCCTTGAGGAGGGTTCTGAGGTTGGCGAACCGTTCGCGCCAGAAGACGCCGTAGTGGCTCATCCAGTCGACAAGCGGCGCGAGGCCTTCCGGCTCCGCGCGATAGAACACCTTGCGGCCCTCGGGGCGCTCGGCGACCAGGCCTGCCTGCTTCAATGACTTGAGGTGCTGGGAGACGGCGCCTTGCGTCACGCCACTTCCCTTCGTCAGTTCCGCCACGGTGATCTCGTCGGAACTGACGATCCGCTCGAACACAGCGCGCCGCGTGGGGTCGGCAAGCGTGCGCATGACGGCGTCGATGGTGTGTGTCTGCATCATGCGAACACGTTAGTCATCACTAATTCATTAGTCAACGCTAATTATTACTCAACCTCGCCACTCAGTCGAGCTCCTGCACACCACCGCCGGAAACGGTGAGGATCTGGCCGCTTATCCACGAAGCGGCAGGAGAGCAGAGGAACAAGGCTGCGTTTGCAATGTCCTGGGCCGTGCCAAGGCGCCCGAGCGGCGTGTGCTTCAGCATCGTCTTTTCAATCTCAGGCGTGAGGACCTTGGCCAGCGCGTCGGTCTTGATCGCGCCCGGCGCGATCGCGTTGACGCGAATACCCATGGGACCGAGATCGAACGCGGTGTTACGCGTGAGATGATTGACCGCTGCCTTGGACGAGCCATAGGAGGCCATACGAACATTCTTGTTTTCGCCGGCCATCGAAGAGATGTTGAGGACAGCGCCTGCACCGGCTTTCTGCATGTGCGGCGAAGCAAGCTGCATCAGGCGGAACGTCGCGAATACATTGAGCTTGTAGGCCCATTCGAAGTCCTCAAGCGGCATGTCGAATGGCTTGGGTCCCCCGCCGCCGGCATTGTTCACGAGGATCGATATTTTGCCGAAAGTTTTCACCGCGGCGTCAACGGCCGCTGCGCGATGCGCCTCATCGGTCACGTTGCATTCGATACCGATGGCTTTGCCGCCCGCCTGGCCGATTGCCTTGGCGACCGCATCGGCCCCCTCCTTCTTGAGATCCGCCACCACCACGGCCGCGCCCGCGCTGGCGAAGGTCTCGGCAATGGATCGGCCGATGCCGGCGGCAGCCCCGGTGACGATGGCAACGTCCCCGTCAAGACGAAGCAAGTTTTCGATCGACATGAAAATCTACGCTCTCATTTTCGGAGCTGGTCGGCAGCTCATCTTCGACGCAGATCAAAGGTTATCCTGGACGCAGGTTGCAACCACAACACGTCACGGCGAGATATGGTTCCTTCGCTGGGCCGATGCCGTGCTCACCGAGCAGCGGCCGTCCAAATCTCAACCGATCACTCCCACTCGATTGTTCAGTGCCATCCTAAGACATTGATCTCGCTATGGGAGCTTAGCTCTGGTTCGCTCGGAGGTACTGCCGCTGTCCCGATCGTGACGCGCGTGCAACGGCATCCATAAGGCGGGTGTTGTGCAGCGCGTGGGCGAAGTCAGGCGTGTGGTGCGTACCCGCCGCGATGTCGCGAGCCAGGCTGGCGTATAGTTCTCCCACGTTCAAGGCGGCGTCCAGAAGGCCACCCCTGACCGCGGGCGCATCAGGTTCATCAAATGGTACGCTCGCCGTGAGGGTGAGATCGCCGGCCTGCATTCCGTAGGGGTGGCCGCCCGTCAGCTTGAGCCATCCATGGGTGCCCAGAATCTCGAACTCGAAGCGCGATTCTTCGGCCGCTATGCCGCCCGCGATGTCTGCGGTGAATGCGGCTCCAGAGGTCGTCGTTCCAAGGACATCGATGTGATCGGGAACCTCTCGCGTCACGGACTGATCGCTATCGGCGACCGTGGGGTTGGGCCAGAGCGTTTTCAGGCGGGCGTCGACCTCGGTGATCGCGCCGAGCACGACTTCGAGGAGATCCAGGGTGTGGCCTGCAGTGATCGTCAGGAGATTGGCGCCTGACGCAGCCTTCTCGAAATACAGGTATGTACTCAAGGTTTCGGGACCGAAGCCAAACGTAGTGGAGATGATGCGGGCATGCCGGGGCTGGCCGATCTTCTCTTCCGCGATTAACTGAGCCGCTCGCCGCGCTGCGGGATTGAGATGGCTTTGAAGCCCGATGGCGACATGCCCGGAGGCCGCTGCCGCGGCGATCTCCTCCGCCTCTTCCACCGAAATGCCCAATGGGGCCTCGCAGTAGACAGCCTTCCCGGCCTCAAGCGCCGCCAGAACGAGCGCCTTATGATCGGGAACTTTGACCGCGATTGTCACGATGTCGATCGCGTCGTCGCGGATCATGGCAAAAGGATCGGCAAACCAGCGTTTGGCGCCGAACGCCGCTGCCGCCTCTTTCGCGCTTTCCTCGTGGCGCGTGGCGACGGCCGCCAGTTCAAGGTTCCCAAGTCCTTGAATAGCCGGGATGTGGGAGACCTGCGCCCAACTTGCTTTCGTATCCGCGCCGATCACGCCCACCTGTAGCCGCTTCTCGTTCATGACTTTTCCGACTTTCATAGTGATCAATACGTTTGTCTTAAAGGCGGTTGCAGCCGGATGTCAAGTAATTCATAATGATCGCTATGAAAATCGAACGCCAAACGAGAACAAGGCGCAAAATGGGGCGTCCCCTGTCGTTCGACCGGGAGTGCGCCCTGGAGAAGGCGATGCTGACGTTCTGGCGCCACGGATATGAAACCACTTCGATCAACGACCTGACCAAGGCGATGGGAGTGACGGCCCCAAGCATCTACGCGGCATTCGGGGACAAGAAGCAGCTCTTCCTAGAAGCGGTACAGCGCTACGCCGGCACCGACGAACAGCGGGAACAGTCCATCTCGAACGCCACAACTGCGTTTGCCGCGGCCCGGGATTTGCTCGAGACCTCAGCTTCTCTCTTCACGGGCGACAGTACGCCGCCCGGATGTCTGCTCGCCAGCGCAACGGCCACAGGTTCGCAAACCGCGGCGGACGTGCTTGCCGCCGTAGCCGAGATACGCACGAGCGGGAGATTGGCATTGCGGCACCGGATCCAGGAGGACGTTCAAAGAGGGGTGCTGCCAATCAGCACCGACGCCGAAGGGCTGTCGGATCTCGTATTCGCCGCCATTCAAGGGATGTCGACTCTCGCGCGGGACGGAGCGTCCCGCGCTCAACTTAACGCCGTCGCACGTCACGTATTGGCGGCTTGGCCAATGGTGAGAGCGACTAGGACAGACTAATCTTGCGCCCTGCCATCCTCTTGACGGTTAGATCATCACGCGTGGGTCGTAGGGCGTGGCCGGCGCAAACTCTCCTGCCCGGTCACTCCCACTCTCTCATCAATCGCCCTTTCAAAATATTGAAACAGCGAATGTTTTCGCTGCCTTGATTCTTCAATACCGTCCCCCATACCGTCAGATTTTCTTCGCTGTTGAAGTTGCACGCGCATTTTTGGGCTTCGCAAAATCCGTCTATCGCTGTCTTTCGAGGATAGATACTTCGACGAGAAGTGTTCGAACGTGATCACGCTCGCAGATTCTGCGTACCGATAGATGTCGCTGGATAGCGTCAGCAAACAATCACATGTCCCCTGCGCGAACGTCGCTGGGAAGCTAACTATTCTACGGAGCAATCGCACCCTACCCGGGGGTCTAACTTGAACCTCCCTCGACTCGTGAAGACAAGTCACTGCAGTCCATGGATATTGAGACCACCTCCTTTATGACGGCCTCCAGACCAGTTTGACTCGCTGCTTTAGAATGCGAAATCACATAGCTACCTAATTTCTCATTCATTTGGGAATCTATTGCCCCCTTCGCGGTGAGAGGGTTGCGGTGATCCGCCTCATCCGCAACCCATTGCTTACGTCCAGAATATTCAATGCTGCGCGACAACGACGCGAAGCATTCTACTCGTTTAGACGTCACTGGAATTTCGGACCGCCGTGATAGCGCGGGCCGCTTCCGCCTGTACTGCCCCTCGGCGAAACCTGAAAACGCGGCGCCATTACTGAGGACGCGAACGCAGAACTCGGGTCGTTTTGCGGGACGGTTACACCATATGTATATACAGTCCGCCTGGCCTCATTCGGCCAATAGCTCTTATCGCTGATTGTCGAGCCTGCGTGGGCTGCGGCTGATATCGCTACAAGCGGCAGCATGAGCGAAATCGTGAGAAAGCTTTTCTTTAACATGGTCCGGCTCCTTGTCATTGAGAAGCGCGTCACGTGCGCTTCTACAAATGAGTTCGAAGCAAATCACCGGCCGGTTACAACCTCACGCTGACGTGAAAACAACCTGCACGATCCGCTACCACCGCAACAACCGCGGTCCGAATATTGCGCCTGCGAAGGTGCACAGCGCAATCGTGCCTCCGTACCAGACTGCAACAAACGGCAATGAATCGTCGGCGCAATGAAGGGAATAAGCCATCGCACTCACACCGCCAGAAATGAGACCGGCGAAAGCTCCCGTGCGAACGAGGTCCGTTGGGGCAGATTTTCGCAGGGCCCAGATGGCAATGGCGAAGGGCACGATCGCGATGACCGGAATGGAGAGAAGACACTCAAGCCACTCATCTCCCACGATCATCTTGTCCCAGTGCGATCTGGGCGCGAACCCAAGGCTGATTGCTGCAAGCAGCACAATCGCGGCGAACGGCATAGTAACCAAAAAAGACGAGGTTCGGCGCTCCCCTCCGGGGCGTGCCAGCTTTGTAAGATAGACCGATGCCACGCCTACGACCCCAACCGTGAACGCGAGCTTCAGCAACAAGAACGTGAAGGCGCGGACCGTCATCAGATCTGGCCGGATACCCAGCCCGATCAGCATGAACGCAAACGCCAACACTGAAGCAGCAGCAACGGCGATGCAAACCGTTCGACCGACCAGCCGACGGTCAACCGGCTCAACGTTCGTACTCAGCATCTCAACCAAATCATCTGTCTTCATGTTCTGACTTCCCGGGCAATCAAGGCAGCCAGCGCCTTGAGCCCACGGTGAATGTTCACTTTTACGGCCGATTCCGAGATACCGCACCGGTCTGCAGCTTCAGCGATACTCCGTCCGTCCAGTTTCACCGCCTCGATGGAACATCGCATTTTTTCCGGCAACCGTTGCATCAGCCGCTTAAGGTCGAGACTACTTTCGGCGCTGAGATTGTCATCGTGCGCCATTATGGTATCGGCCTCGTCGATAGGTACATCGGCAAGTGATGCGCGAGTCCGACGTAAGAAATCGATCAGCTTGTAGCGTGCAATGGCGTGCACCCAGGGCGTCAAAGGCTCGGCGGGATCATAGGTATGCCGCTTGAAATGGATCGCCAATACCGCCTCTTGGACCAAATCTTCCGCCTCTGCTGCGCCCCTCCCAATTCTCACAAGCTTGCCCTTGTAGTACGCGCGCAGACGGCGGCTCAATCGCTCGAGCAGCGCGCGATGCGAGGCCGCGTCGCCATCCAGGCTGGCAAGCATCAGTGTCTTGAGTTCGATTTCGTGGGTCGTCATACTTGCATTATCTCTATGAGTTCGCTGATCCAGCCGGTTTGGTTACAGTCGACAGCGCCCTGGATCGAAAAATCGTTGACCCAGTTTCCCACCGTCGTGGGTTGATGGGCTTGGCGCCGATCAACAATGCGATGAGATGGCTCCGCTGATCTCTTCGGGTACTGCGAAGATCACGTCGGCCCGGTCTCCCATCATGCCTGCCGATACGATCGCCGGAGCACCTTTCTGTGGCCCATCTTCACCTACGTCAGTCTTGAACCTCAGATTTCGCTCCCAGAAATCCCGCGTTTTCCCGTCTGCGGTCGTCACCCGGTAGGTATCCCGGCAATGCGTGATCGTCTGGACCCGTTCATCAGGCTCAAGCTTTTTGAGATTTGGCACCGCGCCGCCACCCATCATGCCCATCATCCCGCCCATTTGATTGCCGCGTTGCACGACCGATGGCGGAGCGTGACCGGGCTGGGTCGCCTCCTTGAGAAACGCCAAAAGATCGCCGCGCCGTCCCGCGTCCTTTACGCCGGGGAACGGCATCGTGTTGCCAGGAATGAGGTGTTGCGGATCCCGAAGCCACTCGTTGAGCGTGGTGTCGTCCCAGGTAATTCCCGACGACTTCAGGGCCTGTGAGTACCGGCTGAAGCTCGGTAGCGTACCAGCTTTTCGGTTCCACAGATCGGCGAGACTTGGTCCCGTCATGTTTCGATCAGATTCCAGCGAGTGGCATGGCGCGCAGACCTGGAAATCGCGCTGGCCTCGAGCTGCATCGCCCTGCTGTGCAAATGCAGGCGGCAAGAATACGATTGTCGCAAGCACCGTCATGATGGACCTGTCCATGGCTGACCCTTCCTTATTGCCAGAGCGGAGATACTTGATGAACGCCGCTGCCGATAAGACCATCATGATTCAGCTCACTCGGCGGGTTCCGAAACAAGTCGCGAGTCTTCCTTGATCGGCTCGATGGCCCACGACGGCGGATGACCGTTTCCGCGATTATTCGCCGGCAAACGGAAGCCCTTGATCAACCCATAGATCGCGGGGATCACGATCAGCGTCAGCAACGTTGACGAGATCATGCCGCCGATCATCGGCACGGCGATGCGCTGCATGATCTCAGAGCCAGTGCCAGTGCTCCACATGATCGGCAGCAGCCCCGCCATGATAGCGACCACCGTCATCATCTTCGGTCGCACCCGCTCCACGGCGCCCTCCATGATGGCGTCGTAGAGGTCGTGACGGGTCAGTGTTCGCTTTTCGGCGTCACGCTGCGCCTTGATCTCGGCAAGGGCCTGATTGAGGTAGATCAGCATCACCACGCCAGTCTCTGCGGCGACCCCGGCCAGCGCGATGAAACCGACCGCGACGGCTACCGACAGGTTGAAGCCCAGCGCCCACATCAGCCAGATGCCGCCGACCAGCGCGAACGGCAGCGACAGCATCACGATCATGGTCTCGGTGATGGAACGGAAGTTGAGGTACAGTAGCAAAAAGATGATCAGTAGCGTCACCGGCACCACGATCTTCAGGCGAGCTGTCGCGCGTTCGAGATACTCGTACTGGCCGCTCCAGACCACATAATATCCCGCCGGGAACTGAATGCTGGCCTGCACCGCCTGCTGCGCGTCGGCAACATAGCCGCCAAGATCGCGGTCGCGGATGTCGACGTAGATATAGGTGGCCAACTGTCCGTTCTCGGTGCGGATCGATGTCGGCCCTCGCGCCGGTTCGATCTTGGCGACCTCCCCAAGCGGCACTGCACCTCCGGCCGGCATCGGAACCAGAACGTCGTTGGCGATGGCCTGTGGATTCTCGCGCAAGTCCCGGGGGTAGCGCATGTTGACGCTGTAGCGCTGACGGCCTTCTACTGTTGTGGTTACCGTCTGGCCGCCGAGTGCGGTCGCAATTACGTCCTGAACATCCTGGACCATGATGCCATAGCGCGCCAACGCCTCACGGTCCGGTGTCACGTCGAGATAATATCCGCCGATGCCCCGCTCGGCATAGGCCGACGACGTTCCGGGCACAGCTTTTAAAACCTGCTCGATCTGTTTCGCCAGTTTGTCGATCACGACCAGATCGGTCCCGATCACCTTGACGCCGATCGGCGTCCGGATACCGGTCGACAACATGTCGATGCGTGCCTTGATCGGCATGGTCCAGGCGTTCGAGACGCCGGGGAACTGCAGGGACTTGTCCATCTCTGCGATCAGGCCATCAATCGTCACGCCCGGCCGCCATTGCTCCTTGGGTTTCAGATTGACGATAGTCTCGAACATCTCGGACGGGGCCGGATCGGTCGCGGTTGCTGCACGGCCGGCCTTGCCGTAGACCGACGCCACCTCCGGAAACGACCGGATGATCCTGTCCTGCATCTGCAACAGTTCGCCCGCTTTGGTCACCGAAATTCCCGGCAGCGTGGTGGGCATGTAGAGCAGCGTGCCTTCGTTGAGGTTAGGCATGAACTCGGTGCCGAGCTGACGCGCCGGCCACACCGTCACCACAACAATTGCCAGCGCGATGAGGATCACCAGTGCCTTGGCACGCATCACGGCCTTGATCACCGGCCGATAGATCCAGATCAGGAAGCGGTTGATCGGATTCTTGTGCTCCGGAACGATCTTGCCGCGCACGAAAATGATCATCAGCGCCGGAACCAATGTCACCGACAGCAACGCAGCAGCGGCCATCGCAAACGTCTTGGTGAATGCCAACGGGCTGAACATCCGGCCTTCCTGCGATTCCAGCGTGAAGATCGGCATGAACGACACGGTGATGATGAGCAGGCTAAAGAACAGCGCCGGCCCGACCTCGGACGCCGCGTTTATCAGTATGTCGACTCTTGACCGCCCGGGTTCAGCTCGCTCCAGGTGCTTGTGCGCATTCTCGATCATGACGATCGCCGCGTCGACCATGGCACCGATCGCAATCGCGATACCACCGAGGCTCATGATGTTTGACCCTATTCCAAGCAGCTTCATCGCACCGAACGCCATCAGCACGCCGACCGGCAGCATCAGGATGGCGACCAGCGCACTGCGGACATGCAGCAAGAACACGATGCAGACGAACGCAACGACGATGCTTTCCTCCAGCAACGTATGCTTGAGCGTGGCGATGGCCGCATTGATCAGGTTGGAGCGGTCATAGACCGGAACGATCTCGACCGATTTCGGCAGGCTGCTCGCGATCTCCTTGAAGCGCTTCTTCACATTCTCGATCACATCAAGCGCATTGACGCCGAACCGTTGCAGCACAATGCCGCTGGCGACTTCGCCCTCGCCGTTAAGTTCCGCAATCCCGCGCCGTTCATCCGGTCCAAGTTCGACGCGAGCCACGTCCCGCAGCAGAACCGGCGTGCCGTTGTTTGTCTTCAGCACGATGTTGCCGAGGTCGTTGATTCCCTTCAGATAGCCTTTGCCACGAATGACGTATTCGAACTCGGAGAGTTCGACGGTGCGGCCGCCGACATCCGCGTTACTGGCGCGGATCGCGTCGCGCATCTTCTGCATGGTGATGCCGAGATCGCGCATGCGTTGCGGATCGAGGATGACGTTGTACTGCTTGACGAAGCCACCGACACTCGCGACTTCAGCGACACCTTCGGCCTTCGCGAGCGCGAATTTCAGATTCCAGTCCTGGATGGTCCGCGTATCGGCGAGGTTGAGCTCCTTCGACACCACCGCGTATTGATAGACCCATCCCACGCCCGTGGCGTCGGGACCGATCGTCGGGCTTACACCGGCGGGCAACCGCGAGGCCGCGCCGTTGAGGAATTCAAGTACCCGCGAGCGGGCCCAATAAATGTCGGTGCCATCTTCGAAAATGACGTAGACGAATGACACCCCGAAGAACGAGAAGCCGCGCACGACTTTGGATCGGGGCACGGTCAGCATCGCGGTCGTCAGCGGATAAGTGACTTGGTCTTCGATCACTTGCGGCGCCTGGCCCGGATATTCGGTGTAGACAATCACCTGGGTGTCGGAGAGATCCGGAATCGCATCGAGCGGCAGATGGACCAGTGCGTAGATGCCGGCGGCGGCGGCGAAGCCGGTGCCGAACAGGACCAACAGCAGGTTGCGAGCCGACCAACTGATAACGCGGGCGATCATTGCTGGCCTCCCGCGTCCGAAAACCCTTTAAGGGCGGCCTTCAGATTGCTTTCCGCATCGATCAGGAAGTTGGCCGAGACGACGACAGGATCACCCTCCGTGAGGCCCTGTCGGATTTCGACATAGCCGTCGCCGCGATGGCCGAGTTTCACCTCGCGCGGCTCGAAGCGCCCTTGTCCTTTCTCGACGAATACCGCCTGACGATTGCCAGTATCGAGAACGGCACTTTCAGGTACGGTAAGCACAGGCTGCGAGCTGCCAATATCGATATTCGCATCGACATACATGTCGGGAAGCAGAGCGCCATCCGGATTGGACAATTCGATCCGCACCCGGGCGGTTCGTGTTTCCCGATTCACTTGCGGATAGATGACACTGATCTTCCCGGCGAATTCGCGGCCAGGAAAGCTGCGCGCCCTTACGGTTACCGGCTGTCCAACCGAAATCGTGCCGAGACTGCGTTCCGCGACGTCGATCATCGCCCAAACCACGGACGTATCCGCAACCCGGAACAACACATCCCCGGGCTGCGCGCGCATGCCTTCAATGGCGTTACGTTCGAGCACAATGCCGTCGCGCGGAGCCGACCAGTCGATGGTGATCGGAACGGTGCCGCTCTTCTCCATGGCGGCAATTGCCGCGTCGGGAACGTCGAGGTTCATCAGCCGTTGTCGCGAGCCGCGACCATACACGGCCACCCCGCTCGTCCCTTTCGATGTGATGGTGGCGATGTATTCGGCGGCCGCCGAGGCCACGAATGGACTGTAGATTTCCATCAGCGGCTGGCCTTTGCTGACCTTGCTGCCGGTGGTGACGTTTGCAACTTTCTGGACCCAACTTTCGGCCCGCATCGAAATGACGGAGATGCGGCGCTCGTCGAGTTGGATCGTGCCTGGCGCGCGAATGAGGGTTCGAATGACGCGCGATGTGGCGGGTTCGGAGCTGACGCCGGTACGCTGGATCTTCCCTGGCGAAAGCTTCACCGATCCGTCGTCACTGTCCTCGCCCTCATAGACCGGAATGTAATCCATCCCCATCGAATCTTTTTTCGGCGTCGGCGACGTATCCGGCAGTCCCATCGGATTGCGGTAGTATCTGATCTTGCGTTCTGTGGTTGTCGCGGATGCGCTCTCGGTCACTGGCGTTTCGTCGAAACTGACATCGGCGCTCGCAGGTACGACCGTGTAGTCACCTCCGTTTGGCGCCTTCTTTGGCGTTAGTGAGTAAAACGGTCTGCCGTCAGGATCCTTGTAGTAGATCGTTGCGCTATTCATTTGCGCCGCTGCGGGTGCCAGAACCGCCCGGTCTGCCCCTTCGGCTGGCTGATGTTGACTGCGACCCGCGATGAATCCGCCACCCACCGCCGCGATCAACGCGGCGGTGGCGGCAATAGCCAGGCTGACCGGTCTCATCACTGCGCCGTAATGACGAGTTTGCTTTCGACAGTGCCGGTTTCGCCCTGGACCTTTGCACCGAGAGAAAGCTGCCATCGGCCCGCCATCCCAAACGTCGCCTTGAACTTGTAACTGCCCGGCTCCGCGCCCGGAGCGGGCACGATCTTCGTCGCCATTTCCTGCATGCCATCGGGCGCCATGTCGAGACGCGTTGCGAAGATCACCGCATCAGGCACCGGCTTGCCGGTGGTCTTGTTGACGAGCCGAACCGTAACGATTTTGTCCGGGCCAGCCTTGACGGTCTGATCGACGAGCTGGAACTCATAGTCTTTGATGTCGGCGCGTGCGGCGGTGACCGATCCGGTCATCGCAATACCGATGAGCGCGGCCCGAACGGCGCGCGTGTAGTTGAACGTCTTCATTTTCAATCCTCAATGTCCTGGTCTACCGCAAGCGGCATGCATTTTACCCGCTCAGCCTGAAGGCCGAACGGCAGCGAACCGGCGCCAAAGCGCCGATTAGATCAGGATTCGAGGAGGATGGTCGGGGGGAGAACCGTCGAGGCTATCGGCGATCATATCGTTGAAAGCTGAGAACGGGCGGCGAGTTGGCGGAGGTGCCAAAATTTCGGTCGCCATAGGAGGTTCAGCCTGAGCAACGGTCAGTGTGCACATCGCGCGAAGCGGACAATCCCGGCAATCGTTGCTCTTCTGCGTATCCGGACAGCAAGGCATGTCGGCGGACATCATCGACATATCGTTCATCTCGCCCGCCGGCAGCAGTTTTGCCGCCGCTGGCGTGGCCAGCGGCGATGCAACGAGCCCAACAATCGCAAAGACCGCCAGCAAACGGCTGATGAATCGGCAAAAACCCATGACCTTAACATCACATAGGATCGTGGACTTGGGAAGACGGATCACATTACAAATTCGCCACCACAATGAGGGTAACGATCGCGCGATCGTTACCTACGACATGGTTATGAGAACCGCCTTAACCGGCGATATCCCCACCGATGAAACGCATAACCATTTGACGGCCGGAAGCGCCGAAAAGAACGACCTCATATTTATCTGGCACGCCGCCTTCCATCCCGGGTGATCCTACCGGGGACCGCCAACCCGACGGCATGGGCCGCTTCTCTAACAGTTGTCGTACAGCGGCTGCAGGGACATGTCCCTCGAGGACATATCCGCCCACTTCAGCGGTATGACAAGCGGCCAAGTCAGACGGCACGCCGAGACGACTCCGGACGCCGTGAAGGCTTGTCGTTTCCTCGACCTTAACCGCGAAGTTAGCATCCTTGAGATGGCGCACCCAGCCTGAACAGCAACCGCAATTGGGTCTAATGACCACGATCACCGACCCCTCCGCCCCGTTCAGCTGCGGCGTGCGCGGATTATGGCGATGCGGCCGACTATCTCGGAAACGGTATTCACGCGACGTACACCATCAAACCCTGTCTGCTTGATTAAATTCAACCAACTGCCGTCGAGATGGGGCTTCGCGGTCTCAGAGCCGAACAAGTAGCCGGTGCCGCGAAGTGCGTGGATCTCTCGCCGGTGCAGCGGCTGGTCGAAGTCGGCAATGTGCAGTGTACCGCCGTGCCGCAATACTCGCCTCATCTCCTTGAGGAGGGCAACCTTATCACTCTGCCGTAAAGGATGCAGCGCGAGCGATAAGATCACCTTGTCGAATGATGCAGCACGGCAATCGATGCAGTACTGATCCCCGTGCAAAAGCTCGAGATTGCTTAAGGGGCCGCGAACGCTCTTGTTTGATCCCGCAGGCTGTACGGCAGAAAAATGTACGGCGGGATACTGCCGTGCAAGCACCTCGCACAAGCTGCAACCCTCCGCGCTCACCTCCAGCACTCGCTCGCCTGAACGTAGCGCGGATTCCTGTATCAGCGGCTCACACCAGGTTCGCGCCCGAATAGTTAACCGGTAGCCCCATTTACATACGAACGTGAGCAATCGAACGCGCACCGAACTCATGTGTGATGAAGGGCGAGTTATAGGCATGTCAGTATGACCGCGTACGCGAGTGTCTGTGTTGGCCAGGGTCCGTTCGCATCTGTTCAGGTTAGGCCGCGTCGGACAATGACGGGGCCGGACCGAGTTTCCCGATGAAGCGAACATAGAGTAGTTCGCTGACCAGCTCGACAAGCGTCTGCGCTACAATGACGGCAGGCAATACCGGGACTGCGCCGGGTATTGCAAATGCAAGCGGCAGCACCACGAGCGAATTCCGCGTCCCAGCACTGAAGGCAACTGATCGGCCGGCCGGCGCATCGAGACGGAACAGTCGCCCAATGCTCCAACCGATCAAGGGCGCGGAAACCGCGAACGCTACATAAATTGGAAGCACGTGCAACACAGCATTCATTGCCGACCCAAGCCGCGGCACCACGGCGGCGGTGACCACGAGCAGGACAAGCGCTGTCGCCGGCACCGCCAGCATCCCCAACACCGTTGACATCCGAGTAATGGCGTTGCTGCTCGCAGCCCATAACTGCACGACGGCAGCAAGAACGAGAGGAACAGCAATCAACCACACGAATGCATGGACGAAAGGCCCGAACTGCACGAGACCGGCGGCATCTTCCCCAAGCAACAGACCAAGATAAATCGGTAGCAGCAGCATTTGCAGAATAAGCAGGGCTGGTGTCGTCGCCAGCAACAAACGGGCATCGGCTCGGCCCAGATGTGAAAACGTCACGACGTAATCGATGCAAGGAGTGAGCAGCACCAAGAGCACACCAAGTCTCTCCATAGAGCCAGCAGGGAGGAGTTGAACAAGCGCCGCCACGAGAAGCGGAACGGCGATGAAGTTCGCGATGAGCAGAGCTGCGAGGAAATCGAGCCGAGCGAAATGTTGCCTGAGGTCTGCAAGCGGTACCTGTAGAAAGGTCACGAACAGCATCAGTGCAAGCGCAGGATTGACACCGGCCTCGAGAGTAGTCGTGCCAGGGAGAAGCAAGGCGCTTATGCCTGCCACCACGACGGTACCAAAATAAATACCGATTTGCCGGTTCTCCAGAATAGCCCTGATACTCTGACTGTCCATTCTCTCTCTCGTCTTGGCCCGATTATGAGCGGAATCGGAGCTTCCTATGGTCAGCGGCCGACTTTCAGCCACCCTTCAACGGCTTGAATTTTCAAGCTGCTTAACGTCCTGCCGGCAGGTGACCGTGCTCGACCTCCCTAATCCATCTCAGCGCTCGCAAAGCAATGCAGTTATTGGATTGGCATTTCTAGCGGCTCTCCCTTTAACGCCTCCAGCCGACTGACCTCGGCGACGTTGAAGCTCGCATATGATGAGGGTGCCGCGTCCAATAAGCGCCGATAACTTTTGTGCATGTCTCCATCGAGGTAAACGCGTTTGAATGCACCAGTGCCGGCGCGCACGAGCTGAGCTACCTGTTGGGTGTCGTTGCGTTGCTTTTCCTCAACAAGTGCCGCTGTTTCTGGTTCATACACCAATTCCGGGCAGGGCCGAGAGGCGCGAAGCGGGCCCCGAGGCGCGCTCGCATTGAAAACGTAGTTCCCGCCGCACGCGTCAACTCTAGGCTCGTGACGCACAACCTCGAAATGATCCGAACCTTCCTTCAGATTCTTCCAAAACGCAAAATTTGGATCGGCACGGTATTTGGCCAGATTCTCAGCTGTCATGCGAAACGGTAATGCTTGAACTTGGATGGCCTTTTGGCCGCCGGCGAACGCCTCCCGCGCAAGCGCATATATTTCAGCCATCCCGTCATTCGTCATCGCGTAGCATCCGCTCGAAGTGCATTCACCATGCACCATCAAATGACGTCCAGATCGACCGTGCGCCCGATCGACCTCGTTCGGAAATCCCAGATCGAATGAAAGAAAGAGCTCCGAGCGAGGGTTCATTTGCTTAGGCGTAACGAGATAGAATCCCTCAGGGGCCTGACGGTCTCCTTCCCGATTTTTCGGACCTAACTGGCCGGACCATCGACAAATGCCGTACGTCTTCAGCAAAGCGTAACGGCCGCTGCTCTCGCGTTTCCACACTTCAAGTTCATTTTCCTGTTTGAAGATGCGCACCAAGATCGGGGCTGACGAGGTCATTCCCTTGGCCTGCATGTCTGACAATAAGACTGTGGGTATCGGCCGCAGATGCTTAGCAGCGTCAAATTGAGGCGTCGAACATCCCAGGAGAATGACTGAAACCATAAGTGTGGCGATGATCTTCGACAATTCGAACTCCGAAGCGTTATAGAGTGCAAGCCGTGCTTACAAACATCAGCGTTCTTCTTGTGTGCTTGCCGTGTTGGCGCTGCCCGGTTGTGTGACGAAATGCAACATCAGCAGAGATGTTCCGCAGACGACCCCGACGTCGGCCATGTTGAAGGCCGGCCAGTGCCAATTCCCGAGATGAAAATCCAAAAAATCAGGTACGGCACCGCGCCGTAGGCGGTCCGTGGCATTCCCGAGCGCTCCACCGACGATCAAGCCGATGGCAACGCGCACGAATGGGACGTTAGCGCGACCCAACCAGACCAAAAGGGCTGCGGACATCGCGATCGCGAATGCCACGAAAATCCACGCCGGAACACCAAGGCCTCCAAACAGCCCAAAGCTAACTCCGGTATTCCAGCCCAGCACTATGTTAAAAAACGGCGTAAGGCTGATCGTCGCCGGCGGATTCATGAGATGATTGAGTATCCACCATTTGCTGGCTTGGTCTATGATGTACCATGTTGCAGCCACCGCCAGTGTTGCTCGCATTATCACACTCCACCTGCGCGCCTGCTCAGCCGATTTGACCCAGCATCGGAAACGTTTCGAAGAACCAGATCGCAACGTCAGTGAGATGACCGGTAATCATTGCAACCCCCATAGCGATCATCACGAATCCGGCAATCAACTGCAAAATGCGACCGGCGCGTCCAAATTTTCCCAAGCGTCCGACAAATCTGCTGGAAAAAAGCGCCGCCAGAACGAACGGCAACCCAAGGCCGAGAGAGTAAATGGCAAGCAGCGCCACACCGCTCGCGCCGGAGGAAGACGAAGCCGCGACTGCAAGGATTGCGCCAAGGACCGGACCAATGCAGGGCGTCCATCCAAACGCAAATGCAGTACCGAGGAGATAGGCAGAGACCGGTCCTGTGCCCGGCCGTGCGATTTGCACGCGCGTGTCGCGCTCGATCCAAGCAGGACGCCAGAGGCCTGTCGTAAAGATACCAAACAGGATTACCAGTAGACCGCTAAGTATATTGATTTCGTATCGGTAAACTGCGAGCACCAAGCTCAAGGCGTTGGCGCCGGCACCAAGTGCCACAAAGATCGTCGTAAATCCGAGGACAAAGCATACACTCAAAAACAGTACGCGAAGCTGCATCCGAGCCGGGACCGATTGATCGCCGTCCGCCGGTGGGAGGCTTTGACCTGCAACATATGAGATGTATGCCGGCACCAGGGGAAGGACACACGGCGATAGGAACGAGACCGCTCCGGCCGCGAACGCCGTGACAATGCCGACGACGGAAAGGTCAAGCGTCATCGGTGTATGCCCAAGAAATAGCTCATCAACCCAAGAACTTTCATCCGCCAGCTTATTTCAGTGAGTGCGCCCAGTTTCGCCTCTGGCGTCAGAGGCAGTCGAACCACGGCCAGTCGTCGATGGATTTACGTCTGAGCTGACTGGTCGCGATTTAATAGTCGGAGCCCGTTCAGCACGACGAGCAGCGAAGCCCCGACATCGGCTGCGATGGCTCCCCATAGCGATGCCCATCCGACGATCGTCAGACCTGTAAAAAGCAATTTGACAGCAAGCGAGAAGCCGATGTTCTGCCGGACGATGGCCAGAGTCGCCTTGGAATGACGAATGAGCCAAGGCAGGCGCGATAAATCGTCCTGCATGAGAGCGATATCCGCAGTCTCGATGGCAGCATCAGAGCCGATTGCTCCCATGGCGATGCCAACGTTCGCGCGTGCCATCGCGGGAGCATCATTTACGCCATCTCCAATCATCCCGACATGACCGTACCGCGCGACCAACCTTTCAACAGATTCGACCTTCTGTTCGGGCAAGAGCTCCGCGTGCACCTCATCGACGCCAGTTTCCCGCGCGATCATTTCAGCAGTGGCCCTATTATCGCCAGTCAGCATCACGACGCGCTCGATACCTGCCGCGTGTAGGTCGGCCACAATACGCTTGGCCTCCGGTCTCACCGCATCGGCGACGGCAATCAGGCCCCAGATCTCGCGGTCATCGCCAACGCCGATAACAGTACGTCCAGCACTTGCAAGAGCATCGGCTGCTTGAAGCGCCTCGGTCGAATTCGAAAGCCCATCGTGTTCTTCGATAAAGCGACAAGATCCCAACCAAGCATGTTGCTCGCCGATGCGACCGACAACTCCTTTGCCGCGCACTGCCTGGACCCCACTGGCAGGGGCTGCCGCTATTCCGGCTTCGGCCGCCTTTTCAAGTATCGCGTTCGCCAAAGGATGCTCACTGCGAGCTTCAAGGGCAGTAGCCAACTTCAGCAGTTCGCCCTCGCTGTGATTGTTGAAGGTGACGAGTTCGACGACCTTGGGGCGTCCTTGCGTCAGCGTGCCGGTTTTGTCCATGGCGATTGCCTTGAGCTTCGACGGTGTCTCGAGATGCACGCCGCCTTTCACCAGCACGCCTTGTTTCGCGGCGCCAGCCAGAGCCGCCACGATGCTCACCGGAGTGGAGATGACGAGTGCGCAAGGGCACGCGATGACTAGAAGAACCAGGGCGCGATAAAACCATACGTCCCATGCTCCGCCGAATATAAGCGGCGGAATGACGAGCACCGCCACAGCAAGCCCCATGACGCTCGGCGTATAGATTCGGGCAAAGCGTTCGACCCATTGCTCGGAAGGCGCGCGGCGGCTTTGCGCGGAGCCCACCATTTTGATGATGCGGGCGAGCGTGGTGTCTTGCGCGCCCTTTGTGGTTTCGATTTCCAGCGCACCTTCGCCATTGATCGTTCCGGCGTAGACCACAGAACCTTCCGATATCGAGACGGGGACGCT
This sequence comes from Afipia sp., assembly GCA_030652315.1. Taxonomy (GTDB): domain Bacteria; phylum Pseudomonadota; class Alphaproteobacteria; order Rhizobiales; family Xanthobacteraceae; genus Afipia. The sequence continues at coordinate 34,124 of JAUSAX010000007.1, forward strand.
TTCGCCGGTGATGGGAGCTTGGTTCACTTCGCTTGCACCGGTCAGGACGATTCCGTCGAGCGGAATTTTATCGCCAGGCCGTACAACGATGTGAGCACCGATTGACACCGCCGCGACAGGAATTTCCTTCTCCGTTCCGCCTCCAAACTTCACGCGCGCAACGGCTGGAGCCAGTTCCATCAGCGCTGCTACGGCCCGACGCGCGCGCCCAAGGCTCCACGCCTCCAGCGCCAGGGCAAGCGCGAAAAAGAATGAGACGGTGGCCGCCTCGAACCATTGGTGAATCGCAACAGCACCCGCGACGGCAATGACCATCAGCAAATTCATGTCAGGCCGCAGACGTCGCGCGGAAAGTAGAGCCTTCGGCGCGACATATCTGATCGCACAGACGACAGCCAGCGCATACGCCAGGATGGCGGCGATTGGCGCAGGTGCGAACACCCCAGGAGTTTCACTGAGCGCGGCAAGCACGCTTCCCGCGGACGAAGCATGAATGGCAAAGCCAAGTGCAGTCAGGATTCCGCTGGCTGCCGTCAGGAGTGATTGGGTGCGTCGCCTTCGGTCTTCGGCAAGAGCACCTTCAGTCTTCGGGCCTTCGGTCCACTGTTCCGCACGCATGCCAGTCCGCGCAACAGCCTTCTCGATGCTTGCCAACATGGCTGCATCGGGATTGCCGCTCACGGACATCCGGCCGTTGATGAGATCGAATACAAGCCTGTCCTCGCCGACCAACGATCCGACTTCGCGCTTGAGAGCCGCGACTTCGTCCCCGCAATCCATACCATGGATCTTGAACACCACTCCGTCTGGGACTGCGGCAGGTACGGGAGCGGTGAAAGCAACGTCGCCAGCGCAGCCCACACAAACGGTGTCCGTCGCCGATACGCTCAATGGTGTCTTTTGGTCGCTTAACAATTCCGCGACCATACCTGTGGTGGCGACCGCAACTAAAATGGCATTAATCCCTGGGGAAACACCTGGCGCAACGTCCATCCGACCGGCCTTGGTGTCGAAGGAGAGGTTGTCTTCACCACCCACAAGCGGACCAACCGCACTCTTCAGTTGACGGATCTCGTTTTGACAATCGAGGCCTACGACGCGGAAGGAAAGCGGCTGGGTCACCCGGCTCGGCACGGAAAAAACTGTCACTTGTCACCTCGACTTTTTCGACGTGACTACTCATATAGACCCTGTAGCAACTAGAGGGTCAATGGCGCATGTCCGTGCAAGTCCTAAAAATCGGCGACCTCTCCAAGGCAACCACCACCAAGGTCGAGACGATACGGTACTATGAGAACATTGGCCTTCTTCCGGCACCCAGTCGCACCACAGGCAATTACCGGTCTTACGCTCCGGAGCATCTGGCCAGACTAAGCTTTATACGCCGCGCAAGAGAACTGGGCTTCACATTGGACCAAGTGCGCAACTTGCTCGACCTTTCCGACGAAAAGCAGCGATCTTGTGAATCTGTAGACGCAATCGCTCGAGAACATCTTAGACAAGTAGACCGCAAGATATCGGACCTAAAGGCCCTCCGGGCCGAGTTGGATAGCGTGATCAACCAATGCAGTTGTGGAACGATTGCTGATTGCCGCATCATCGATGCGTTGGCTCCGGCCCTGTAAGAGAAGAAGACACGGCACCTACCAAGGCTGCGCTCGGACCGACTTGCACTGCAGGCGGCTTCTGACTGCTCGCAGCTCCCGCCCTGCATCGGCTGCGAACAAAGCAAAAGAAATGACAGGGGCCGCAGACCGAGCCAACGCCCGGCCGGCGTGGCGGGCAACGGGTTTGGATCGCATAACCGATGTGATCGCACGATCTTGTTCGTTGAATGGCATCCAATCCGTCAGGGAGTTCGCCCCGCAATTGATTTTCCTACTTTTTGAATTTTACCTGTCCCGATTTTCCCTCGGCGGTTTTGATGGTCAATGTGATTATCGCGCCCGCCGCTATCGGGGTTTTCGTGTCTCCCTTCAGCGAATTCTCGCCCTGAGGCACAAGAAAAAGAAGCGCACCCGAAAGCGGGCGAAATTTTGACCCGGCTGCCGCTCACCATCCCGCTTGGCCCAAGCGAGACGCCGACCAGCTTCACCTCACGCCTAGCTGCCGAGAACGGCCTGACCGCGGATGAATTCTGCGGCGACTGGGGCCTCGCTTTCGTGCAGATCATTTGGGGCGACAGGCGCGCGATCGCCAAGATCGCCGACCTGAGCGGTGCCTATCAAACGTCCCTCCAGGAACAGGCCTTCGGCCGGCACGATAGGATTTTTCGCCATATGGGTCAGCCAATTTGAAAAACGCCATGCTTCATCGAGCGATGTCTTGAAGAGGTGACGCCGTTGCTCGTGCGTCTGGCCTGCGAGGCTGACCGAACACACATGCTCGACCCGTGCCTTGAAATCCGCTTGCTTGGGCTTTTCCGTGGCGTTTCCCGACCTAGGAGCCTGTCCGAATAATCGCTATTCAAGTGTCAGCGAGTCTGATTCAACCTTTGGCTATGAGCAAGTACTTTCGCCCCTGGAATATCGATCAGACGCTGCTGCTGCCGCCGAATGTTCAGGACTTTGTGCCGAGAG
>JAUSAX010000008.1 GCA_030652315.1 Afipia sp.
AGGCAGGATTCAACTATCAGCTTGGATCGATCGTGACCGGCATCGAAGGCACATGGTCAGGATTGGATCACAAGACGACGATCGCCAGCCCTTACTATCCCGGCACCGATACCCAGACGACCAAGATCAGCAATATCGTCACAATCGCTGGTCGCCTCGGCGTGACCTGGGACCGGGTGCTGTTCTACGGCAAGGGGGGCTGGGCAGGCGGTGAAGTTCAACTGTCAGCAGCTTCAAACTTCGGTGGTGGTTCTTCCGCGTGGAATCCCGGCAGCAGGTTCAGGAGTGGCGTGATCGTCGGTGCCGGCTTCGAATACATGCTGACGCAGAATTTCATCCTTGGCATCGAATACAACCACATCGATCTCGGACGGGCTAGTTACACCGCCTACAATACTGGCGCGAACACGTCTCTCACGTCGGTCGACGACAAGACCAAGCTGGATACCATTGTCGGTCGCCTGAGTTACAAGTTCGCCCCGCCCGGCGCGGTTGCCAGCCGGTAGATATGCGTCGCGTGGACTGCCGGTCGAGATCCCTGATGCGTTCGCGGGCGGACAGATCGTCGCCAAAGCGTGCATGATCAGTGCGACGAAGTCACGATGCGAACTGCTTCTCGCGTGTGGTGATGAGATTGCGGACTTCAGCGGTGATCGGAGCGGGCCGATGTGTGGATTGATCGGTGTTGACCCAGACCACTTCGCCGGTGGCCATCAGGTCCGCGCTGTCCTTCTGGAAGATCGCCATCTCGAACGTCATGCTGGAACTGCCGATCCGTGCAACGCGGGCGCCGACCTCGATCTCCGCATCGAAGCGGATCGGAGATTTGTATTCCACGACGGATTTGACGACGTGGAAGTCCATGCCGGTCTTCTTGGCATCCGCATACTGGTCGTAGCCCAGCGCGCGGAAATATTCGGTGATCGCGGTGTCGTAGAACGTCAGATAGTGGGCGTTGAACACCACGCCCTGACCGTCGATCTCCGAATAGCGGATCCGGAAGGGGTGGAAGAAGCTGAATTGATCCCGAGGCATGTTCGTCATTCCGTTTCTTTTTGAAGTTCACAAGCAAACGGCGCAGACAGTGTCTGCGCCGTTGAAAGATTTGAAGTGCGGCGTGCTGCGCGCCTTAGGTCGCCATTGCCTTGGTGAGGTTTTCCGCGACCTTGTCGAGGAAGCCGGTGGTCGAGAGCCAGCGCTGGTCGGCGCCGACGAGCAAGGCAAGATCCTTGGTCATGAAACCAGATTCGACCGTCTCGACACAAACTCGCTCCAAGGTGTTCGCGAACTTTGCCAGTTCGGCATTGTTGTCGAGCTTGGCGCGATGTCCGAGGCCGCGGGTCCAGGCGAAAATCGACGCGATCGAGTTGGTCGAGGTTTCCTTGCCCTTCTCGTGCTCGCGGTAGTGGCGGGTCACGGTGCCGTGGGCGGCTTCCGCTTCCATGGTCTTGCCGTCCGGCGTGAGCAGCACGGAGGTCATGAGGCCCAGCGAGCCGTAGCCCTGCGCCACGGTGTCCGACTGCACGTCGCCGTCGTAGTTCTTGCAGGCCCAGACGTAACCGCCGGACCACTTCATCGCAGCCGCCACCATGTCGTCGATCAGGCGGTGCTCGTAAGTGATGCCCTTGGCATCGAAGTCCTTCTTGAACTCGGTGTCGAACACTTCCTGGAAGATGTCCTTGAAGCGGCCGTCGTACTGCTTGAGGATTGTGTTCTTGGTCGAGAGATAGACCGGATAGCCCTTGACGAGGCCAAGATTCATCGAGGCCCGGGCGAAATCGCGGATCGAGTCGTCGAGATTGAACATCGCGAGAGTCACGCCGGCGCTCGGCGCCTTGTAGACTTCGCGCTCGATGACCTTGCCGTCGTCGCCGGTGAATTTCAGCGTGATGGTGCCTGCGGTCGGGAACTTGAAATCGGTAGCGCGGTACTGGTCGCCGAAGGCATGGCGGCCGATGATGATAGGCTTGGTCCAGCCCGGAACCAGACGGGGTACGTTTTTGCAGATAATCGGCTCGCGGAACACAACGCCGCCGAGGATGTTGCGGATGGTGCCGTTCGGCGACTTCCACATTTCCTTGAGGCCGAATTCCTTCACGCGGGCTTCGTCCGGGGTGATGGTGGCGCATTTGACGCCGACGCCGTGCTTCTTGATCGCGTTGGCCGCGTCGATGGTGACCTGATCGTTGGTCTTGTCGCGGTATTCCATCCCAAGGTCGTAGTATTCGAGTTTCACATCGAGGAACGGGTGGATCAGCTTGTCCTTGATGTACTGCCAGATGATCCGGGTCATCTCGTCGCCATCGAGTTCGACGACGGGGTTGGTCACCTTGATTTTTGCCATGGGGGATCGGGCCTTAATATTGGGGGCGGAGAGGGCGAGAGAACCGCAACAGGTTCCGTAGCGAGGCTATAGCACCCGCCTTCGCAGGCTGGAAGGCAACGCACCTGAGACTTTCTGGCATGCCCGCCTGGATATGCTTCTGACGTGCAAATCTGGAGCCATCCCACGCAAATACTTAGGTATTTTGCTGGCCCGCTCAAAAGCGTCCAAAGAAGAAAGTGCCCGACACTTCCGGCCGCTGTCGTTTGGGGAAACCGCGACTCGTCCGCAGCGGTGTCTCGCGTGTCGCATGAGATTCAAACGATTCGCTAACCTCATTGATTTATAAGGATAATTCTAGGACGGCGAGCCGGGACTTGAATCACTCTCTTCGGTTCTTGAATCAATCCCTTCACAGGTTGAATCAAAATCTTCAGACGGTGATTCAAAGTCTTCGCAGCTTGAATCCGCATCATCAGAACTTGATTCAAGACCTTCACCGCCCGGATTTCGAATCCTCACGCTTTGGATTGAATGGCGGGCCGATGTTGCGGTGCGGGGTACGCTATCGGCTCTTTGCGACCGGCGTGAAGGGTCCCGGCGGAGATTTGGTGATCAGCGCGGTGACAAGCAGCCCCGCGATCGCGAAGCCGAAGGTCAGCCAGAAACCGTCGATATAGGCCAGCACGTTTGCTTCGCGCTGGACAATACCAGCCAGCGTTCCGACGCTGCGCGCGGGAGCCGTTGCGGTGCCATGGCCAGCGAAATAGCCCGACATGTGAGCGAGAAACCGCTCCACCTGATCGGTGGCGTGGGTGATGTGCTGTCCGAGCAGATTGGAGTGGATCTGTTCGCGCACCCGCAGCCAGGTGCCCATCAGCGCGACACCGAACTCCGCGCCGCCCAGCCGCATGATCTGGATATAGGCGGCAAACGCCGTCGCCCGGGTCGGATCGGAATTGGAGAGCGCAATGATGATGATCGGGAAAAGCGTGAATGCCTGGCCGACCGATTGCAGCAGCACAATCGGGATGAAATCGGCCAGCCGCCAGGTGTTGGTGATTTGCGTTCCCAGCAGGGCGGCGGCGGCGAAGGTGATCAGGCCGATCACCAGCACGATCCTCACGTCGAATCGCCGCAGCAGCCAGATCGAGAGGGGAAACAGCACCGCCAGGGGCAGAACGCCATAGATCAAAAGCAGGCGACCGGTCTGTTCGGGCCGAAGCTGCGCCACGGCTGAGAGGAAATTCGGCACGAGCGACGAGTTTGACAGACTGGTCAGAGTGTAGAGAAGGATGACGAGCAGAGCGAATCCGATATTGCGCGAGAACAGCACATTGGCGTGCGCCCACGGCTCCTTCACCAGGGCCTCGTTGATGAAAAACGCTACCAGCAGAACCGCGCCGCAGGCGAGCAGCGCGACAACGGTTCCGGAATTGAGCCAATCCAGCCGGTTGCCCTGATCGAGGCCGGCGTAGACCATGGCAATGCCGGTCCCGAGCAACAGCATGCCGCCCCAGTCCGCGGTTTCCAGCAGCTTGCGGTTGATCGGATCCCGAGCGGCACCGAAGTAAACCAGTAACGCCATCAGCACGGCGATGATCGCATCCTGCCAGTACAGCCACTGCCAGCCGAGTTGATTGACATAGAAGCCGACCAGCGCGGGACCGAAGTTGAGCGAAAAGCCGACCCTCAGGGCGTAGATCCCGATCGCCAGCAGCCACCATTGCATCGGCAGGTTGCGGAAAATAATCAATAGCGTGGCCGGCACGAAGGTGCCGAGCAGCAGGCCATGAAGGATGGTGAGGGCAAGAAGTGTCTGGTAATCGCGGACAAATGGAAGAACCAGCGAGATCACCGCGAAGACGAGACTGGGGACGCCGAGGATGCGGCGCAGGCCGAACACCGTGGCCAGCCAGGCGACCGCGGGCGCGATGAAAATTTGTGATGCGGTTGACGCCGTGCTCAGCCAGGCCCCTTCATCGTAACTGAGCGAAAAGGCCCCTTTGAGATCGGGCAGGCCGATCGAAAACATCCGGCTGTCGATGTTCGCCATCGACGAGCCGAGCAGGACGGCGATTACCGCAAGCAGCGGATAGTGGACCGGCTGACCGGCCGAGACTGGCCCGCTCGCGATGATTTTAGCTTCCGCCACCGGCTTTGGCTCCGGCGTTCGAAGGGGCAACTGTTCCCTCGGTATTGATCCGCGTCACCGCCGACATCCCCGGCAGCAGATGGTCGAGCAGCGGCTGGCCCTTGTCGAATTCGATCCGAAGCGGGATCCGTTGCACCACCTTGGTGAAATTGCCGGTGGCGTTGTCGGGTGGCAGCAACGCGAACTGCGATCCGCTCGCCGGGGAGATGCGCGCGACGTGGCCGCGCAACTTCTCGTCGGGGAAGGTATCGATCGTGATCTCTACCGGCTGTCCCGCTCTCACGCGCGTCAGCTGCGTCTCCTTGTAGTTCGCGATGACGTAGACGTTCGGAAGCGGCACCACGTTGAACAGATTGCTGCCGATATTGACGTAGTCTCCCGGCTGTACCTGCCGCGCGCCCACGACGCCGTCGAACGGTGCCACGATCCGGGTGTAGCCGAGCTTGAGACGCGCGGCCTTCAGCGCCGCCTGAGCGGCGAGAACGTCGGCGGCACGCTGCTTTTTAGTTCCGGCGAGAACTTCGAGCTGATGCCGCTGGGCGGCGATCGCCGCCCGGCTGGCGCGGACATCTGCCTCCGCCTTGGCGAGCGCCGCAGTCGCCTGCTCCAGTCTTTGGCGTGTGCCCGACAAGGTTTGGGTCAGCGACTGCTGACGGTCCAGCTCCTGTTGTGCCTCGACCTGGACGGCCTCCGCGGAGGCGCGCTGCGCTTCGGATTGCGCGATGGTGGCGTATTGGAGCTCGACCTGATTGGCGAGATTATCGAGGGCGGCCTGGGCGCCCGCGACAGCTGCCTCGGCCTGCGCGACCTGCGCCTGGTAGTCTGCCGGATCGATTTCGACGAGCAGATCACCGGCCTTGACGCGCTGATAGTCGCTCGCGGCGACCTTGATCACCTCGCCGGCAACCCGGCTGCTGAGCTGCGTCGTCTCGGCGCGAACGTAAGCGTCGTTCGTGGTCTGGGTGACGGCGCTGCCGACCCAGGCGTCCCAGCGCAGCGTTGCCAGCGTCACAAAGAACGCCGCGGCAATCACGCACACGACTGGAATCGCCAACCGGCGCAGCATGGCTCTTAAAGGCGAGCGCTCCGGAGGCTGGCCGGATGTCGCGGGAGCCGCCTGCTGTGGGGTAGGGCCGGCGGCGGCTTGATTATCTGTCTGAGCCATGGGTGACCCCCAGGGTCAGGCTACTCCAACCGGTGGTAAAAACTCAAAGCCGAATCCGCATTTTTCGGCATGGCCGCATTGCGGTGAGTTTGGCCGGTTTTCCATCATCCAGAAAAATGTCTTGACCTGTTCAGCCTCAACTGCGTTACGGCAGGGCACAGCGGAAAAATCAAAAGCAGAGATCATGACCGGTTCAGGCACCGACAAAACCAAGACGCGCAAGGAATTGGCCGGACCCGTGGTGGTCCTGGTCGAACCGCAGCTTGGCGAAAACATCGGCATGTGCGCGCGCGCCATGGGCAATTTTGGGCTGACGCGACTGCGCATCGTCAATCCGCGCGACGGCTGGCCCAATATGGCCGCCCAGCGCGCCGCCGCAGGCGCCGATCACATTCTCGATAAAGTCGAACTGTTCGACACCGTCGAGGCGGCGGTGGCCGACTGCTCCCTCCTGTTCGCGACCACGGCGCGGGCTCACGATCAGGCCAAGCCGGTGGTCGGTCCGGAGGAGGCCGCCCGCCAGATCGTCGGGGAAGCCGCTGTGAACGGCACGGCGGCGATCATGTTCGGACGCGAGCGCTACGGCTTGCAGAACGACGAGGTTGCGCTCGCCAACCGCATTGTCACGTTTCCGGTCAATCCGGGTTTCGCCTCGCTGAACCTCGCTCAAGCAGTTCTGCTGATGGGCTACGAATGGTTCAAGCTGGTCACTGCCAACACGCTGCCGTTCGACATGCCGGAACGTTCGGAGCGGGCCTCGAACCACCAGATGCAGGCGTTTTTCGACAATCTCGTGAACGAACTCGACAAGGTCGAATTCCTCCGTCCGCCGGAAAAACGCGACACCATGCTGGTGAACATGCGCAACATCTTCACCCGGATGGAGCCGACCAAGCAGGACATGCACACCCTGCACGGTGTTGTGATGGCCATTGCGGAGGGCCGCAAAGGCCCCGCCAAGGGCGGGGTTCTCGACGGCAACGAAGCGACGCGGTTGCGCGCGCTGCTGGCCGAGCACTCCGACGGACGCGCGCCGTCCGATAGCGGCACGGTGCGGGGGCTTGCGCGTCTGCTGCGGCGGAATCCGACCGATGCCGAACGCATCCTGTGGCAGGCCCTGACCACGGACCGCCGCTTCGCATCGCACTTCAAGCGGCAGACACCGGTGGGACGCCATATCCCGGATTTCGTGTCGTTCTCGAAACGGATTGCCATCGAACTCGTCAATGCGAATGAGACCGACGTGATCGCGCGGGACCGCGCAGCACGGGGCGAATGGCTCGCGGCGCGGGGATATCGCGTTTGCCTGATCAAGGCAGCGGATGTGGAAAGCGACCTTGCCGCGCAGCTCGACCGCCTTGCAGTCGCCTAGCCGACTTCGCTTCCGCAGCATCGATTGTTGTTCTGCCGCGGGATTAAAGCGCGCTAGAAAATGTTGTTGCTCAGGATGATTGCCAACTAACCAAATAAAATCAGGGAGGCTTCCATATGCGTTCACTTGGTCTCGCAGCGCTAACGACGGCTGCGGTCGTTCTTGCCGGTCCGGCCCATGCGCAGGCGCCGCAGGTTGAGAAGAATGTGTCGATGGCGATGGCCATGGCCATCATCCAGGGCACCATCGAGCAGTGCACCAAGGACGGCTACAAGGTGTCCGTCACCGTGGTGGACAAGGCCGGCAACGTCGCGGCGCAGGTTCGCGGCGACGGCACCAATCCTCACACCATGGAGTTCAGCCGCTTGAAGGCCTACACCTCGCGCACGCGCGGCCAGACCTCGCTGGAATTCATGAAGCTGACCGAGAAGCCTGAAACCGCCTACTTGAGGCAGATTCCCGGCGTGGTTGGGGTGGGCGGCGCAGCTCCCATCAAGGTTGGCAACGAAGTCATAGGCGCGGTCGGCGCATCGGGCGCGCCCGGTGGCGAGAAGGACGAGGTCTGTGTTCTCGCTGGCATCGCCAAGGTTCAGGACGCGTTGAAGTAACTGCGTCCAGTCTGAAACGAGAAAACGCCGCGCGATCGGATCGCGCGGCGTTTTCGTTTTGAACGCGGCAGAGTTACTGCCCGGCCTTGATCTGGGCGGCGGCGACCGCCACCAGTTCGTCCATCTTGGCGCGGATTTCCTGCTCGGTGGCCTTGCCTGCGAGGTCCGTTGCGACCTTGCGTAGGACGTCGGCATCGCCGGCTTCCTCGAAATCGGCCGAAACCACTTCCTTGGCATAGGCTGCGGCTTCGTCGCCGGTTTTGCCCAGCTTTTCGGCGGCCCACAGGCCCAGCAGCTTGTTCCGGCGGGCTTCCGCCTTGAACTTCTGTTCCTCGTCGAGGGCGAACTTCTTCTCGAAGCCTTCCTGGCGCTTGTCAAAAGTCGACATATATCTGTTCCGTAAGCTGAATCTGGGATTTGCCTGAACCGGCGGCGGAACCCAGCATATAGGGGTTGCGGACCCCGCAAAGCAACGTCCGAGAGGTCGCAGGAAGCGGGTAAAACGCCTTTCGTTGCGTTGTATCCGTCACATCAATCGGTTAGGTTGCCGATGAGTCTGGTTCGCGGTTTGTTTCACGATTCCGGACTTCACGGCAGCTCCGCCGTGGGTCGCGTAAATCACCCGGAGCACCCCACTTCATGGACTTCAACAACACACGGTACATCCCTATGAGCCGTCGGCGTCGCATTTACGAAGGCAAGGGCAAGACCCTCTACGAAGGGCCTGAGCCTGGAACCCTGATTCAACATTTCAAGGACGACGCCACCGCGTTCAATGCCAAGAAACATCAGGTCATTGAGGGCAAGGGTGTCCTCAACAACCGGATCTCGGAATATATTTTCCAGCATCTGAACGACATCGGCGTGCCGACCCATTTCATCAAGCGGCTCAACATGCGCGAGCAGTTGATCCGTGAGGTCGAGATCGTGCCGCTCGAGGTCGTGGTGCGCAACGTGGCGGCGGGTTCGCTGTCGCAGCGCCTCGGCATCGAGGAAGGCACACAGCTGCCGCGCTCGATCATCGAGTTCTATTACAAGAACGACCAGCTCGGCGATCCGATGGTCTCCGAAGAGCACATCACTGCGTTCGGCTGGGCGACGCCGCAGGAGATCGATGACATGATGGCGCTGGCCATCCGCGTCAACGACTTCCTCACCGGACTGTTTCTCGGCGTCGGCATCCGTCTTGTGGACTTCAAGATGGAATGCGGACGGCTGTTCGAGAACGACTTGATGCGCATCATCGTCGCCGATGAAATCTCGCCGGACTCGTGCCGGCTGTGGGACATCAAGTCGAACGAGAAGATGGACAAGGACCGCTTCCGCCGCGATCTCGGTGGGCTGCTTGAGGCCTACACCGAAGTTGCCAAGCGTCTCGGCATCCTGATCGAGAACGACCGTCCCGCGGGCTCCGGCCCGGTGCTGGTGAAGAGCTGAATTCGATATGAAGGCGCGCATCACCGTCACATTGAAGAACGGCATTCTCGACCCGCAGGGCAAGGCGATCGAAGGAGCGCTGAAATCGCTCGGCGTCGATGGCATCGCCAGCGTGCGGCAGGGCAAGGTGTTCGACATCGAACTCGCAGGCGCGGACAAGGCGAAGGCCGAAGCCGCGCTCAAGGAAGCAGCCGACAAGCTGCTCGCGAATACGGTGATCGAGAATTATCGCGTCGAGATCTCGGGCTAGGCGACCGATGAAATCAGCTGTTCTCGTCTTCCCCGGCATCAATCGCGAACGCGACATGGCGCGTGCGCTCAAGCTCGCGTCCGGCAACGATTCCACGATGGTCTGGCACGCAGACACAGCGTTGCCCAAGGGCACGGATCTGGTGGTCGTGCCCGGTGGTTTCTCCTACGGCGACTATCTGCGCTGCGGAGCTATCGCGGCGCGTGCGCCGATCATGGATGCCGTCCGCGCCCATGCGGCCAATGGCGGCCTCGTGCTCGGCGTTTGCAACGGCTTCCAGATCCTCTGCGAGTCGGGCCTGCTGCCCGGCGTGCTGATGCGAAACGCGCAGCTCAAGTTCATCTGCCGCGACGTGCATCTGCGCGTCGAGCGCTCCGATACGGCTTTTACACGCGGCTACAACGCCGGACAGGTGATCCGCGTGCCGGTGGCGCACGGCGAAGGCAACTACGCCGCCGACGAAGACACCATTCGCCGGCTCGAAGGCGAGGGCCGGGTGCTCTATCGCTACTGCTCGCCCAACGGCGAAGTTGGCGACACGCACAATATCAACGGCGCAGCGGCCTCGATTGCGGGCATCGTCAGCGACAAGGGCAACGTGCTCGGCATGATGCCGCATCCGGAAAACCACGTCGAAGACATCATGGGCTGCACCGACGGCCGCGGCTTGTTCGCCGGCCTCGTAGCGCATCTGGAGAGCGCGGCTTAATTCCGCGCCCTTGAGCCCTAGACCTTCTTCTTCATCCGCTTGATCGTGCCGGAGAACGTGAACAGCGGCCGATCACCCGTGACCAGCGTGCCGCGCAGGAAGATCAGAGAACCGCCCGCGCGGGTAATGCCGCCAACGGCCTCGATCAGATCGCCTTCCTTGGCGGCGTCCAGAAACTCACATGCGAACGCTACCGTGACTGCCGGGGCCTCGAGCTCGCGGGCGGCGAAGGCGAACAGGCAGTAGTCGGCGAACGTCATGTAGCAGCCGCCATGGACGTTGCGCATGCCGTTGAGGTGCTTCTTCTCGACCCGAAACGCGCAGCGAACGGTCCCGTCGTCCTCGAAGCGGTGCCAGAACGGCCCGTTGTTGGATTCGAAGCTGTCGCGGCTCCAGGTTCGCCATCCGGCGAACTCGCCTTCGGTCCCGATCAGAAGGTCGGGGCGGGGGCGTGGGGTCTTCTGTACAATGTCGTCCAAGATACCAGGATCCTTGAAAAAGAGGCCATGAGAGCCGTGCCGGGCCTCTCTTAGAGCCTCATGGGGCCGGCCCGCAACCGGGGGTTTTTTAGCCGGGATTTCTCCCTATCTGATGCTTGCCGCAGGCCGGGCTGCCGTGCACAAAGAAGCCCGGAATCACGCCCATTCCGCCTTATCCGACCCCTCTGGCTGCCCGGAGGGATGCCGAAGCATTTGACCCGGAGCGACGTCACCTTGACGATCAGGAACGAACCCCAGATCACCCCCGATCTCGTCGCCAGCCACGGTCTCAAGCCGGACGAGTACGAGCGCATTCTGAAACTGATCGGCCGGGTGCCGACATTCACGGAACTCGGCATCTTCTCGGCGATGTGGAACGAGCATTGCTCGTACAAGTCGTCGCGGCTGCATCTGCGCGGCCTGCCGACCAAGGCGCCGTGGGTGATCCAGGGGCCGGGCGAGAACGCCGGCGTCATCGACATCGGCGACGGGCTCGCCGTGGTCTTCAAGATGGAGAGCCACAATCACCCGAGCTACATCGAACCGTATCAAGGCGCGACCACCGGCGTCGGCGGCATCCTGCGCGACGTGTTCACCATGGGCGCGCGGCCGATCGCCTGCCTCAACGCGCTGTCGTTCGGCGACCCAAGCCATCCCAGGACGCGGCACCTCGTGTCCGGCGTCGTCGCCGGCGTCGGCGGCTACGGCAACTCGTTCGGTGTGCCGACGGTGGGCGGTCAGACGCGTTTCCACACACGCTATGACGGCAACATCCTCGTTAACGCGATGGCAGTGGGTCTCGCCGAGACCGACAAGATTTTCTATGCGGCGGCGTCCGGCGTGAACATGCCGATCGTCTATCTCGGCTCCAAGACCGGCCGCGACGGCATTCACGGCGCAACCATGGCGTCCGCTGAATTCGACGATGACAGCGCCGAGAAGCGCCCGACCGTACAGGTCGGCGATCCGTTCGCGGAGAAACTCCTCCTCGAAGCGTGCCTCGAAATCATGGAAGCGGATTGCGTCATCGCGATTCAGGACATGGGCGCTGCGGGCCTCACATGCTCGGCGGTCGAGATGGGCGCGAAGGGCGACCTCGGCGTCGAGCTCGATCTGGATTCGGTGCCGACGCGCGAAACCGGCATGAGCGCTTACGAGATGATGCTCTCGGAGTCCCAGGAGCGCATGCTCATGGTGCTGAAGCCCGAGAAGGAAAAGCAGGCCGAGGCGATTTTCAAGAAGTGGGGTCTGGATTTCGCCATCGTCGGCTACACCACGCCGACGCAGCGCTTCGTCGTCAAGCATGGCGGCGACGTGATGGTCGATCTGCCGATCAAGGAGTTGGAGTCGGAAGCGCCGCTCTATGACCGTCCGCATGTGCCGTCGCCGCAGTTACCGGTGATTCATGCCCGCGATGTGAAACCGCCGGTCTCGATCTCGCAGGCATTGTCCAAGCTGATTGCGACGCCCGAGCTGTGCTCGAAGCGCTGGGTGTGGGAGCAGTACGATCACGTCATCGGCGGCAACACCATGCAACGTCCGGGCGGCGACGCCGCGGTGGTGCGCGTGCAGGACGGGCCGAAGGGCCTCGCGCTGACTTGCGACGTGACGCCGCGCTATTGCGAAGCCGATCCGTTCGAGGGCGGCAAGCAGGCAGTGGCCGAAGCGTGGCGCAACATCACGGCGGTGGGCGGACGTCCGCTCGCGATCACCGACAATCTCAACTTCGGCAATCCTGAGCGCCCCGAGATCATGGGTCAGTTCGTTGGCTGCCTGAAGGGTATTGCTGCGGCGTGTACCGCGCTGGATTTCCCGGTCGTGTCGGGCAACGTGTCGCTCTACAACGAGACCAACGGACGCGGCATTCTGCCGACGCCGTCGATCGGCGGCGTTGGGCTGCTGGACGATTTCACCAAGTCCGCGACGCTGGCGTTCAAGGCCGAGAACGAGGCGATCCTGCTGATCGGCGACACGCAGGGTTGGCTCGGCCAGTCGGTGTATCTGCGCGACATCTGCGGCAAGGAAGAGGGCGCGCCGCCGCCGGTCGATCTGAATGTCGAGAAGCGCAACGGCGACGTCGTGCGCGGCATGATCAAGGGCGGCACAGCGACTGCTGTTCACGATGTCGCGGATGGCGGCCTGCTGGTGGCGCTCACCGAAATGGCAATGGCCAGCGGCATCGGCGCTATTCTTGATGCACCGCCGGACGAGATCGTGCCGCATGCGTGGTGGTTCGGCGAGGATCAGGCGCGCTACGTCATCACCGTTCAGGAAGAGCAGTTGCTGACGGTGCTGAGCAAGCTCAAGGCTGTCGGCGTGCCGTGCCACGTCATCGGCAAGACCGGCGGTCACGATATCGCGGTCGAAGGCGAGACCTCGGTTTCGGTGGCGTCGCTCAAGGCGGGCTACGAGAACTGGCTGCCCGCCTACATGGCCGGGAAGGGCTGAGCGCGCCGCAGCGGCTACTTTCGATTCTGGCGAGTCCGCCGTCGCGGCGCGTCCTGGCGCGACGCCAAGAATGCGTTCGCCACATCGACGAAACGCGCCACCAGCGGCGACAGATTGTCCTTGCGCCAGACGAGCGAGATATCGAGTGTCGCGGTCGCGTCTTCGATCTCCAGCGGCGCAATCCCCGGCGGCAGGGTCGGGATGAACGATGCATCTAGAATCGTGCAGCCAAAACCTGATCGCACCAGTTGCAGCAGCACGGGCACGTCATCGGCTTCCTCGGCAATCGTCAGGGAGAGCCCGCGCTCCGTCATCAGCCCGTTGATGAGTGCACGGAAGCCGCGCCATCGCCGGGCGCTGCCGATCACCAGCGGAGCGGTGGACAGGGTTCGCAGCGAGATTACATCATTTTCCGCCCAGGCATGGCTTGTGGGAACCAGCGCGACCAGCCGTTCGCGCGAGATGGGAATTGTCTGCTGCGGCGGCACGACGACGTTCGACATCATGAACCCGAGATCGAGCGTGCCCTCGTCGAATGCCGCAGCTTGTTCAGATGAGGCGAGCAGGCGCAGGCCGACCTGTGCCTGTGGGTGGCGCTTCCGGAATTCGATGATGATGTCGGACATCGGGCCGGTCGCGGCAAATGTCGAATAGCCGACGCTGACTGTACCGCTGAGGCCCTGTGCAACGCGTTCCGCGTGCACTGTGGCGCGCGCGAGGCGCTGCATGGCGTCAGCGCTTTCGCGGTAAAGCACCTCGCCGGCGGGCGTCAGCATCACCCGGCGGGTCGATCGTTCGAAAAGCGTGAAGCCGAGGTGGAGTTCAAGATCCCGGATGCTGCGGCTGAGCGCCGGCTGGGCGATGCCGAGCTTCTCGGCGGCCTTGCGGAAGCTCAGCGTCTCACCGACGGCGAGAAAGTAAGGGATTTTGGCTGGAAGCAGGGGACGGACCATCGCGCAACGGCCGCGAAGGCGGCCTTTCCTTTGTTACCAATAAAGCATCAATCGAGGCATCATTGGTATTGGACAGGCATGAATGCCCTCTGTCAAATCGCGCCATTGCTCCCTTGAAAGAACGCGGTGTTTCGGCCGCCTTTTTGCGCGGGTGCATGGTGTAGCCACAAGACATCTGACGGAGAGAGCATGCCGAAAGGGAAGGCGATGATCGTCGCGGCGCAGGCCGAAGCGGCGGAGGCCGGTGCGGACGTGTTGCGGGCGGGCGGAAACGCCATCGACGCAGCGATCGCCTGTGCGCTGGTTCAGGGCGTCATCGACCCGCTAATGACCGGCATCGCGGGCTTCGGCAGCGCCGGCATCTATTTTCCCGGACAGGGCTTCCATCAGTATCTCGATTTCCATGCGCCGGCGCCTGCTGCTGCGCGTCCCGACATGTGGGCCGACCTGATCGAGGGTGAAGCGCGCGACGGTTATGGCTTCATCCTGCGCGGCAAGGTGAACGATCTCGGCTATCAGTCGGTCTGCGTGCCGGCTTCGCTGAAGGCTTATTACGAGGCGCATTCCAGATTCGGCGTGCTGCCGTGGCGGGACATTGTCGCGCCGGCGATTGCATGGGCGGAGCGCGGCTGGATGGTGCGGCCGCACGTCGAATATTTCTGGTCCGATCCCGGCCTGATGGACCGTGCTTCGGGAATCGATCGGCTCTCGTTTACAGCTTCCGGCCGCAAGCTCTATTGCCGCGAGGACGGCACATACAAGCGCGTCGGCGACGTCGTTCACAACCCGGACTACGCGCAGACGCTGCGCATGATCGCCGAGGGCGGTTCCGACGTCTTCTATCGCGGCGAACTGGCACAGCGCATCGCCGCGGACATGAAGGCAAATGGCGGCCTCATCACCGCTGAAGATCTTGCAAACTACCAGCCGCAATGGCGGGAGCCACTGCGCGGCAACTATCGCGGCTATGAAGTCACCACCAACAACCCGCCCGGCGGCGGCATCATGCTGATCGAGATGCTCAACATTCTCGAGCATTTCGATCTTTCCGGCATCGGGCATAACACCGCCGAATATCTGCGGGTGGTGTGCGAGGCGATGAAGCGCTCGACCGCCGACAAGGATCGTTCGATCGGCGATCCGGCCTTTCTCGATGTGCCCGTCCAGAAGCTGACGTCGAAGGATTATGCCGCTGCGATGGCCAGCGAAATCAAGTCGCACGTCAAAGGCGACGTGCCGCGGTTCAACTCGGGCATGCCATCGAAGGACACCACCCACGTGTCGGTGGTCGACCGGGATGGCAACTGCGTGACGATGACCCATTCGCTCGGCATGCCGTCCGGTGTCATTACCGAAGGGCTTGGCTTCTTCTACAATGGCTGCATGGGCGTGTTCGATCCGCGGCCGGGCCGCGCCGGCTCAATCGCGCCGGGCAAGGCGCGCTTCACGTCGGTGGTCCCGTCGATCATTTTCCGCGATAAGAAGCCTTATCTGGTGATCGGCGCGCCCGGTGCGACGCAGATCGCCATGGGTGTGCTGCAGGCCATTCTCAACGTCATCGATTTCGGCATGACCATGACCGAAGCAGTCAGTGCGCCGCGCTTTTCCGCGACCAGCAACGCCATCGACGTTACCAATCGCATCGTACACGGCGTTACCAACGAACTTGAAGCCGACGGCTACCAGGTGATCCGCAGCCCTTACACGTTCGGCTTCGCAGCCGTGCACGGCATTCGGATCGACGGTGACAAGCTCGACGGCGGCGCCGACCCCGGCCATGACGGCATCGCGCTGCCGGTCTGAAGCCGAACAACAGGACATAGAGAGAGGAAGAGTTATCGTGAGAACAACCAGGATCGGACTGACGGTTGCGGCCATGCTGATGGCATCTAGTGCTGTGCAGGCGCAGGTGTCTGACGACGCCGTCAAGATCGGCGTGCTGACCGACCACTCGGGCGGCTTCGCCTATCTCGTCGGCAAGCACTCCGTCGAAGCGACGCAGATGGCGGTCGATGATTTCGGCGGCAAGGTGCTGGGCAAGCCGATCAGCGTGATTACTGCCGATCATCAGAACAAGGCGGACATTGCCTCCGCGCTTAGCCGCAAATGGTTCGAGACCGAGGGCGTGGACACCATCACCGACGTTGCGGGCTCTGCAGTTGCCCTTGCTACTCAGGAAATCGCGCGGCCTCGCGGCAAGGTGCTGCTGATTTCTGGCGCCGCGACCACTGAACTGACGGGCAAGGCCTGTTCGGCAACGACATCGCAATGGAGCTATGACACCTACGCGTTCGCCAAGGGAACGGCGAGCCAGGTCACCAAGCAGGGCGGCGACAGCTGGTATTTCGTGACCAGCGACTACGCCTTCGGTCATTCGCTCCAGCGTGACGCCAGTCACTTCGTCACCGAAAGCGGCGGCAAGGTGCTCGGCAGCGTGCGCTTTCCGTTCGGCTCGCCGGACTTCTCGTCCTTCCTGCTTCAGGCGCAGGCGTCCAAGGCCAAGGTGATCGGCCTCGCGATGTCTGGTGCGGATCTTCTAAGCGCCATCAAGCAGGCGCGTGAGTTCGGCATCGTGCAGTCCGGGCAGAGCCTCGCCAGTCTCGTCGTTTATATCAACGATATCGAAGGCGTTGGTCTGAACATCGCGGAGGGCCTGACGCTCACGACCTCCTTCTACTGGGACGCCAACGACGAAACACGCGCCTGGGCGAAGCGGTTCATGGAGCGCTCGGGTGGTTTCATTCCCAACCTGATCACCGCGGGAACCTACGCGTCCGTGCTTCACTATCTGAAGGCGGTTGAGGCTGCCGGGACGGATGAAGGCAAGGCGGTGGCCGCGAAAATGAAAGAATTGCCGGTCAACGACTTCTACAACAAGAACGTCCAGATCCGGCAGGACGGCCGCGTCATGCACAAGACCTTCCTGATGAAGGTCAAGTCACCGGCGGATTCGAAATATCGCGGCGACTTTTATCAGCAGCTGGCCGAAATGTCCGGCGAGCAGTCGTTCAAGCCACTGGCCGAGAGCGAATGTCCGCTGGTTAAAAAGTAGAAACGAAAGCATCCCAACTTCGCCCGCCGGTCACTCCGGCGGGCGTTTTCGTTGAGCGGTCCCGATGAGCCTGGGTCGCGGTGGCATCACTCAAGGTATAAGTCGCATGGCAGTGAAGCGCTGGAACAGAAAACCGCAGGCTCGCCTGCGGTTTTCTTAATGCTGACTGCGATTTGCAGGATTACCAGCGGTCGCGTCCGACGCCTATGCTGACGCCGACACCGGGCGCACCGTATACGCCGACGCTCGGACCTTCATTGTAGTAACCACGCTCCCTGTATTGGCGTCGCGGAGCGTAAGCATACGAGTCGTCCTGAACAACGACGCGGCGTGCGCCACGGGTCCGATAGCATCGGCCGTTTTCGTCACACACCATGCGGACATGCTCGATGTCTGATCCGGTTTTCACACCCGAAATGCCATTCGTCATTGGCGCTGCGATCGCGCCACCGGCAAAAAGAGCGCCTGCACCAGCTAAAAGCGCTATCGTGAAATGTCTCATCGTAAGCCTCCTGTGCGGCAAAGGTACCGTTGGGGAGGCAACAGAAGGGGCAGACGGTTGTTCCATGTGATTCTGTGCGTGGCACAGCCGTTGATCGAGGCACACGCATAGCGGATGTCGTGAGATAAGTTACAGTTCCTCGATGGTGACCTTGTTCGGATAGAACGCCAGATGACCGGCGATCTCCTTCACCGAGTCGTAGGGCGTCTCGTAGGTCCAGATGGCGTTCTCCAGCGTCTTGCCGCCGGAAACGATGCTGAAATAGCTCGCGTCGCCCTTGTAGGGGCAATAGGTGCTGTGCTCGGTGCGTTTCAGCTTGGCAGGATCGGCGTCCTCGCGCGGGATGTACTGAACCGGCGGGTAGCTCGCTTCCTTGAGCGTCAAGGCACGGCTGGTTTCGGCGATGACGTCGCCGCCGACGCTGACCCGGACCCGTTTGGGGTTCAGGGTAACCGTAATCGGGTGGTCCGGGCCTGGAATTCTCATGCGAACATTCATGACGGGCTCCCTGTTGAGGTCACAATATAGGAGCGATCCTGCGCAATGCTCGCGTGACGGCGCAGGCTGCACGGGCTAGAATCAGTCATATTTCGGTGTATTGCCGGGGCCGGAAACGGCTCAAGATCAGGAGATTCAAAGATATGCCAATGGACGCGCGGGACATCGAAACGATGATCAAGGCTGCGTTGCCCGACGCGAAGGTGGAAATCCGCGACCTCGCGGGTGACGGCGATCACTACGCCGCCACCGTCATCTCCGAAGCCTTTCGCGGGAAATCGCGCGTGCAGCAGCACCAGATCGTCTATCAGTCGTTGAAAGGGCAGATGGGCGGCGTGCTGCATGCGCTGGCGCTGCAAACGGGCGTGCCTGACGCCTGACCGTCGGGACGGGGGCAATGGTGTCGACAAACGGAAACCTGTTGCGAGCCCGTGCGCCGCACCAGCATCACCGTGTCACCTACGTTGAGCTGTTCTTCGATCTCGTCTTTGTTTTCGCGATCACACAAATCTCCCACACGCTGCTGGCGCATTTCACGCCGCTCGGCGTTCTGCAGACCACGATTCTGTTTCTGGCGGTGTGGTGGGTCTGGATTTTCACATCCTGGATCACCAATTGGCTCGACCCGGAGCGCACGCCGGTCCGCGTGATGCTGTTCGGGCTGATGATCGCAGGCCTGCTGCTGTCCACCTCCATTCCCAAGGCATTTGAAAGCCGGGGGCTGGCGTTCGCGCTGGCCTTTGTCGTCATGCAGGTCGGGCGGTCGGCTTTCACGTTCTGGTCGATACCTCGATCCGAGCCCGGCTTGCGCATGAATTTATTGCGCATCACCCTGTGGTTCGTATGCAGTGGCGTATTCTGGATCGCCGGCGGGTTCGCCGAGGGGCAGGCGCGGCTTCTTCTGTGGATTGTCGCGGTGGCGATCGAGTATTGCGGTCCAGCGATGCGATTTCGGCTGCCCGCTCTAGGCGCGACGCCTCTCCAAGACTGGGAGGTCGAAGGCGGTCATATGGCAGAGCGCTGCGCGTTGTTCATCATTATCGCGCTCGGCGAGTCCGTTGTGGTTACTGGCGCGACCTTCGCGTCAGCTGCATGGTCCGCGCCGGTAATTATGGGCTTTGTTGTGGCGCTGATCGGCAGCATCGCGATGTGGTGGGTGTATTTCCACATCGGCGCGGAAGCGGGGGCGGAGCATATCTCTCACTCCGAAGAGACCGGAAAGTTGGCGCGGCTCGCCTATACCTATCTGCACCTGCCGATTGTCGCCGGCATCGTTGTCTCGGCGGTGGGCGACGAACTGTTGCTGGCGCATCCCGAAGGCCATACCGACACAAAGACCTTACTCACCATGATCGGCGGGCCGTTGCTGTTTCTGATCGGCACCATTCTGTTCAAGCGCAGCATCCGGGGCATCTTTCAGCTCTCGCATCTGATCGGCATCGGCCTGCTGATCGTGCTGATCTCGTTCGCGCATTTCCTGTCGCCGCTGATGCTGTCATCGGCGACAACCGTCATCATGCTGATCGTCGCGGCATGGGAAGCGATCTCGCTCGGCTCGCGCGCGAAAACGGACGAAATCTAAGTCTGTTTCCGGGGCATGATCTCGTCCGAAAATCGGTTCCACCCACGGGTCGAGCCCGAGGGCATGCTTTTCGGGATCATGCCTCCGCCACCAGCGCGTGAACCGAGAACATCCCGTCGGGATCGGTCCATGAGGCCCGCGGAGTCCATCCCGAGCCACGAGCCAGCGCCGTGAAGCGTTCGATGCTGTATTTGTAGCTGCTCTCGGTGTGGATCGTCTCGCCGGTGCGGAACGTCGCCGTATGATCCAGCACCCGCACGGTCTGCGGCTTGCGGCTGATCAAGTGCATCTCGATGCGATGGCGCTGGCGGTTGTAGATCGCGCGGTGCTTGAAGCCGTCGAGATCGAGATTGCCGCCGAGTTCGCGGTTGATCCGCGCCAGCACGTTGAGATTGAACTGGCCGGTTACGCCCGCCGCGTCGTTGTAGGCGTCGTGGAGCACGCGCTCGTCCTTCTCGAGATCGACGCCGACGATCAGCGTCGCGCCTTCGCCGAGAATGGCGCGGGCGCTGCGCAGGAAGGCGCAGGCTTCATGCGGGTCGAAGTTGCCGATGGTTGACCCCGGAAAGAAGCCGACCTTCGGCATGCCTTTCACTTCGGGCGGCAATTCGAACGGCTTGGTGAAATCGGCGGTCACCGGATAAACGGCGAGATCGGGAAAGTCCCCGCGCAAGGCGCTGGCCTGTCCGTTGAGAAAGTCGCCGGAAATATCCACCGGCACGTAGGCCTTGAAGGCGCACTGCTTCAACAGCAGGCGCACCTTGGTGGTGGCGCCGGCGCCGAATTCCACCAGCGCTGCGTTTGCGGGGATGGCCTGGGCGATCTCCGAGCCACGGTCGCGCAGAATGCGCAGTTCGGTGCGTGTCGGATAGTATTCCGGCAGCAGCGTGATCTGCTCGAAGAGTTTCGAGCCCGCCTCGTCGTAGAAATACTTTGGCGACAGCTTTTTGGGCTGCTGCGACAGTCCCGCAATCACGTCCTGAGCGAAGGAATGGTCAATTTGATCGTGAAGCGGAGCATCGGCCCGCGCGTTGACATGCACATTCATGACGATCTCATGTGTTCAGGGTTTAAACGGCGTAATCTGCGAGCCGCAGTCCGGTGAACTGCCAGCGATGATGCGGATAGAAGAAATTGCGATAGGTAATGCGGCTATGATTGTCCGGCGTTGCCAGCGATGAGCCGCGCAGCACCAGTTGGTTGACCATGAATTTTCCGTTGTATTCCCCGAGCGCGCCTTCGACGGCGCGATAACCGGGGTAGGGCGAGTACGAACTGCGGGTCCATTGCCAGACGATGCCGAAGGCGTCGTTGAGATGGCCCGCGCGCGCGGCGACTTCCCATTCCATTTCCGTCGGCAGGTGCTTTCCGCTCCAGCGCGCGAATGCGTCGGCTTCGTAGTAGCTGACGTGCGAGACGGGCGCTGATGGATCGATGCTCTGCAATCCGCCGAGCGTCATGATCTTCCACTCGCCATCTACACTGCGCCAGTGGCCGGGAGCCTGCCAATCCTCGTTGGTTGCGGCAGCGAATCCGTCCATCAGCCACAGCGTCGGCGTCGAGTAGCCACCGTCCTTCATGAAGGCGAGCCACTCGGCGTTCGTCACAAGATTGCGCGCCAGCCTGACGGGGCCGACCAGCGCGCGGTGCGCGGGCTTCTCGTTGTCGAAGTGAAATGAATTGTCGATGTGGCCGATGGTGTGGATGCCTTCCATCAGCGGGACCCATGCATCGCCATCACGGTGCGCCGCCGGAAACGTCCAGCCGGGTTCATAGGCCGGCGGGATCGGATTTTGTGCGAAGGCATGCAGGATGTCGGTGAGCATCAGTTCCTGATGCTGCTGCTCATGGTTGAGGCCGACGTCGATCAGCGGCTCAAGCTTCGCCAGCGTTTCCACGTCCGCCGAACTGAAAAATGCCGCGACTGCGGCATCGACGTGCTTGCGATAGGCCGTCACCTCGTCCGCGCCGGGACGGGTGAGGTGGCCGCGCTGGGCCCGGGCGTGACGCGGCCCTGCGCTGACGTAATAGGAATTGAACAGGTAGGCGTAGTCCGGGTGATAGGGCTGGTAGCCCGGTGAATGTTCGCCGAGCAGGAATTGCTCCCAGAACCAGGTGACGTGGGCGCGGTGCCATTTGGCGGGGCTGGCGTCCGGCATCGACTGGACCAACTGGTCCTCGGCGGATAGCGAAGCCGCCCGCCGTTCGGTCTCGTCCCGGACGGTGCTGTAGGCCGTCAGCAGCCTTGCAGCCAGTTCATCGCGAAATTCTTGGCGGGATTCGGCCGTATTTGCGGAGGAAATGGCGACACGGGCGTCTGGCTGGGATGCTGGTTTCGTCACGAGAATCTCCGGGTGAGGAGAGAACGATGCTTCTGCGGATCGGTTCCGCAGAATGGATGCTCTAGATAGGTCGCCCCGCCGGAGATAAAAGGCACCGTCGGCCATGAAGTGATACGCGGCAGCTATGTTGCTGTTTAGGGGAGGCCGGGCATGAGAGGTCCACTTTGGCCTCTTTTCGGGGGTGGCATGGCACCCTTTCAGCAATTTGATTGGGATGCGGACCTGTTTCACGCTACATATATGGTCAGAGCGACAGGCCGTTGAGGATATCCCGGCCCAGCCGCAGGACCGAGGCAGTTAAGGACGCGAATATGAGCATCGACCAATTCATCGCCAACGAA
This sequence comes from Afipia sp., assembly GCA_030652315.1. Taxonomy (GTDB): domain Bacteria; phylum Pseudomonadota; class Alphaproteobacteria; order Rhizobiales; family Xanthobacteraceae; genus Afipia. The sequence continues at coordinate 22,217 of JAUSAX010000008.1, forward strand.
GTGAAGTCCAACGACGTCGTGCTGTTCATGAAGGGCACGCCGCAGTTTCCGCAGTGCGGATTTTCGGGCCAAGTGGTCCAGATTCTTGATCACGTCGGCATCGCCTACAAGGGCCTGAACGTGCTCGAATCGTCCGAACTGCGCGACGGCATCAAGATCTATTCGAACTGGCCGACCATTCCGCAGCTCTACGTCAAGGGTGAGTTCGTCGGTGGTTGCGACATCATCCGCGAGATGTTCCAGGCCGGCGAATTGCAACAGTTGCTCGCCGACAAGGGCGTCGCGATCCAGCAGCCTGCCGGCTGATGTTTCCAGGCGAGGCGGCACACGTCGCCGTCTCGCTTGTGCAGCGGCCTTTCGGGCCGATACAGTCCTCCCAAGCCCGGACGCCAACGATCCGGGCGTTTGTCTGAAAAGACTTGGGAGGTTTTTCTATGCTCGTGTCTCGCCACATCAAGGCGTCGCTCGTCGTTGCCACCACATTGCTCGCTGCAACGGGCGCTTTTGCCGATAGCGTTGTCCGCACCCAGCCCACTGAGGCTGGCCTGTCGCCCAAAGGGCTCGCGCGGATCGGCGACTACCTCAAGAATGAAATCGCCACCAACAAGATTCCCGGCGCAGTGGTGATGATCCAGCGCCGCGGCAAGATCGCCTATTACGAGACCTTCGGCGTCCGCGATCCTGCCACCAAGGCGCCGATGACGGCGAACACCATCTTCCGCATCTACTCGATGTCCAAGCCGATCACGACGGTCGCAGCGATGATGCTGGTGGAGGAGGGCAAGCTCCAGCTCGGAGATCCCGTCGCGAACTACATTCCCGCGTTCAAGGACGTGAAGGTCGGCGTCGAGAAGAAGGGCGAGGATGGAAAGACGACGCTCGATCTCGTGCCGTCCCGCCGTCCCATGACGGTGCAGGATCTGATGCGCCACACGTCAGGCATCACCTACGGCTTCTTCGGGGAGGGGCTCGTCAAGAAAGCCTACGTCGACGCAAAGATATTCTCGGAAGATGTCGACAATGCCGGCTTCGCGGACCGCATTGCGAAGCTGCCCTTGGCCTATCAGCCGGGATCGACATGGGACTATAGCCATTCGACCGACATTTTGGGGCGCGTGGTGGAAGTCGTATCGGGAAAATCGCTCTATCAATTCGAGAAGGAGCGCATTCTCGATCCGCTTGGCATGAAGGACACCACATTCTACGTCACCGACAAGGCGAAGCAGCCGCTGATTGCCGAGCCGTTCCCGAATGATCGCAAGATCGGCAATGACGCCGACATGAACGACCCGCGGATCGCGCAAAAGTGGGAGTCCGGCGGCGGCGGCATGATGTCCACCATCGGCGACTACGCGCGTTTTGCGCGCATGATCGCGAATGGCGGGACCCTCGACGGCAAGCGCTACCTGAGCCCGAAGACCATCGCCTATATGGGATCGAACCATATTGGCCCCGCCTCCGGGGTGGTGAATGGTCCGTACTATCTGCCCGGTCCGGGCTTCGGTTTCGGTCTCGGATTTGCGGTGCGGACCGAACCGGGCGTCAGCGTCATGGAGGGCAGCGCCGGCGAGATGAACTGGTCGGGCGCGGGTGGCACCACCTTCTGGGTCGATCCGAAGGAGGATATGTTCGTGGTGTTCATGTCCCAGACCGTGCAGCATCGCGGCCGCCACCGCATCGCGCTGAAGAATCTCGTTTACGGTGCGTTCGAGAAGTAAAAGCCTGATCTAGACCGCCCGGTGCAACCGCGCCGGGCGGCGTGCGTATCTGATGGATTTACTGCCAACTGAAAGCAGGAACCCGATGAGATCGCGGCGTATCTGGAGTGTGCTTCCTGCTGCGATGGTCGCGCTCGCTGTTAGTCACGCATGTGCTGACAGCGCGATGCGGGTCTATCCCGCAAACGCGGAACTGTCGCCGCAGCGGCTTGAACGCATCACCGACTATTTCAACGCTGAAGTCAGCAACGCAAAGATTGCCGGCGCGGCGGTTCTGATCCAGCGCCACGGCAAGCAGACCTATCTCAAGTCCTTCGGCAAGATCGACACGGTCTCCGGCGAGCCGATGACGCCGGATGCGATCTTCCGCATCCATTCGATGTCCAAGCCGGTCACCAGCGTGACGGCGATGATGCTGGTCGACGACGGCAAGCTCAAGCTCGACGATCCGCTGTCCAAGTACATTCCGTCATTCGCGACGGTAAAGGTGGGTGTTGAAACCAAAGCCGAGAACGGCGATCCCATGCTGAAGCTGGTCGAGCCGGATCGGGCGATCACCATCGAAGACCTGCTGCGCCATTCCTCCGGTATCACCTACGGCTTCTACGGCAAGGGCCTTGTTCGAAATGCCTACGCAAACGCGAACCTGTTCGCCGATGGTACTGACAATGCGTCGCTCGCCGAAAAGATCGCGCGCTTGCCGCTTGCCGAACAGCCCGGCACCCTGTGGGACTACGGCCACTCGATGGATATTCTGGGCCGCGTCATCGAAGTGGTGTCCGGAAAATCGCTTTTCGAGTTCGAGAAGGAGCGGCTGTTCGGACCGCTCGGCATGACCGACACGGCCTACTACGTTGCCGACCCGGCCAAGCATCGCCGGATAGCCGAACCGATATCGAGCGACAGCATTTTCAGAACCGGACGCGCGCGAAATCCACGGTTGTTCACGAAATGGGAATCCGGTGGTGGCGGATTGTTGTCGACCGTCGGTGATTTCAGCCGCTTCGCACAGATGCTGCTCAACGGTGGCGAACTTGACGGCAGGCGTTATCTGAAGCCTGAGACGTTCGCCAACATGACCGCGAACCACATCGCGCCTGCGACCGCAGTGAAGCGCGGCGCATACTATTTTCCGGGTGATGGCTTCGGATACGGCCTCGGCTTCGGGGTTCGCACCGAACCCGGCAACGCTACACCGCCGCCACCGGGCTCGCTCGGCGAGATCAAGTGGGACGGCGCTGGCGGGACCTATTTCTGGATCGATCGCGGACAGGACATGTTCGTTATCTTGATGATTCAGTCGCCATCGGAGCGCGGCCGGATTCAGCCGGCTCTGAAGGCCATGGTCTATGATGCCTTCGAGCGATAGGTCAGGCTTTCGATGCGATGGCGCGAATAGTTGAAACGGTCTCGTCGATCATCGCCGCCGTCACATCGAGATGGGTGCAGGCGCGGATGCGGTGATCGAGCGCGCCGGTCAGGATGCCGCGCCTGCGCAGTTCTGAAATCATTAGCGGCGTAGTGATGCCGGTTGCTGTCGGATCGAAGAAGATCAGATTGGTCTCGGGCTGATTGACTGTGATGCCCGGGATTTGTGCGAGACCACGCGCCAGCGCGCGGGCATTGGCATGGTCGTCGGCGAGGCGGTCGACGTGATGATCAAGCGCGTAGAGACAGGCCGCAGCGCAAATGCCGCTCTGGCGCATCGCGCCGCCAAGACGCTGTTTCCAACGCCACACCTCGTCGATGAAATCGTCGGTCCCCGCGATCACCGCGCCGACAGGTGCGCCGAGTCCCTTGCTGAAGTCGATCCAGACCGAGTCCCAGCCTTCAGCCATGTCCCGCGCGGACACTCCGGTAGCCACGCACGCGTTCATCAGCCGCGCGCCGTCCATGTGGGTGATAAGTTTATGCTCGCGTGCGATTGCCGCGATCTCGTCGAGAACGGATTTTTTCCAGATGGTGCCGCCGCCGATATTCGCCGTCTGCTCGACGGTCACGACGCGTTGTGGCGCGGAGTAGCGCGAGACCGGCTGGATTGCCGCGCGAAATGTCTCCGGTGTGAAAATCCCGTGCTCGCCAGGCAGCGGCGTGATCTGAAATCCGCCGAGTGCTGCATGCGCGCCGCCTTCGCGGGTCAGCACATGTGCGGAGGGATGCGCCAGGATTTCGTCGCCCGGACGGCAATGCACCAGCGTTGCCGCCACATTGCACATGGTCCCCGACGGCAGGAAGACCGCGGCTTCCTTGCCGAGCATATCGGCGACGCGTTCGCACAGAGCTATCGTGGTGGGATCGTCGCCGATCTGCTCGTCGCCCACCTCTGCGCGCGCCATCGCCTCGCGCATCGCAGGCGTCGGCCGGGTCTGGGTGTCCGACATCAGATTGATGCGAACCGGCGGTAGCTTCGGATCGGGAGAGGCTGGGGTCATTCTCATTGGACGTCCTGTGCGGCGTCATGTGCTATTGCCTGATGTATTCAATAAAATGCCGCGGGTCCAATAGAAGTCACGGGATTTTAGGTGCGTTGGCCAAGGAGGATTGCTTGCATTGAGACTATCAATCGCTAGGCTTGCATCTTGATGTTTCAGTTTCCGATGAGGCTGACTTTGCATTCCCCAATTGTTTATCGCGTGACCGTCCGCGCCTTGGCGTTGTGCATGTTTCAGATGGCGGCGGTCGGCTTTTTCGTCGCGCAGGCGTCAGCCGGCAGCATCGGAAAATCAGAGCCGGCAGCGGCAGGCTTCTCGAGCGAGCGGCTGGCGCGCATCACCGAATACTTCAACAACGAGGTGACGACCGGCAAGATTCCCGGCGCCATCGTGCTGGTCCAGCGCCGCGGCCAGCCCGCCTATTACGAAGCCTTCGGCGTGCGCAGCGTCGCCACCAAGGCGCCGATGACGCCCGACACCATCTTCACGCTGTTTTCGATGACGAAGCCGATCACGTCGGTGGCGGCGCTGATGCTGGTGGAGCAAGGCAAGCTCGCGCTCGATGACGAGGTCGGGCAATACATTCACGGCTTTTACAATATCAAGGTCGGCGAGGAGAAACCTGGTCCTGACGGCAAGCCCGCGCTTGATCTGGTCGCGCCGAAGCGCCCGATCCAGATCCACGATCTGCTGCGGCAGTCCGCGGGCATACCTTACGCCTCGCTGGCTTATGGTGTGGTGAAGAAGCCTTATGAAGATGCCGACCTGATGTCGGGCAAGTTCACCAATGAGGAGGTCGCGAACCGCATTGCCGCGTTGCCGCTGATCAGTCAGCCCGGCGATTACTGGACCTACGGCCACGCCACCGACGTGCTCGGACGGGTGATCGAGGTGGTGTCGGGAAAGTCGCTCTATCAGTTCGAGAAGGAAAACCTGCTCGATCCGCTCGGCATGACGAATACAAGCTTCTTTGTCACCGATCCTTCGAGGCAGGCGCTGCTCGCCGATCCGCTTCCCAACAGGCACGACAGGCTGGATCGCGATCCGCGTATTGCTACCAAATGGGAATCGGGCGGCGGGGGCATGGTGTCGTCGATCGCGGACTACGCGCGCTTCGTGCAGATGCTGCTCAATCGCGGTGAACTCAACGGCAAGCGCATTCTGGCGCGCAAGACCGTGGACCTGATGACGTCGAACCATATCGGCGAGGCGGCGGGCATCAAGCCGTGGGTCTATTATTTTCCCGGCGCAGGCTATGGCTTCGGTCTCGGCGTCGCCGTGCGGACGGAAGCGGGTGTGAGCCACTGGGCCGGCTCCGTCGGCGAGTACGAGTGGAGCGGGGGCAGCGGAACATACTTCCTTGTCGATCCGAAGGAAGACATGTTCGCTGTCCTGATGATCCAGTCCCCGTCGCAGCGCGGACGAATTCAGTCGGCGCTCAGAAGCCTGATCTACGGCGCGCTGAAATAGCGGATGGAATTCACGCAAACAAAAAGGCCGCCCGATAAGGCGGCCTTTCGTATTTCTGTATCCGGCTGAAGAGATCAGCGCGAATAGAATTCGATGATGAGGTGCGGTTCCATCTGAACCGGGAACGGCACTTCCGAAAGACCCGGAACGCGCGTGACCTTGGCACTCTGCTTGCCGTGATCGACTTCGAGATAGTCGGGGGTGTCACGCTCGCCGAGCTGGTTGGCTTCCAGCACGAAGGTGAGCTGCTTGGACGATTCCTTGATCTCGATGACGTCGCCGACCTTCACCTTGTAGCTGGCGATGTTGACGCGCTTGCCGTTCACCTTGATGTGGCCGTGGTTGATGAACTGACGGGCCGCGAACATGGTGGCGACGAACTTCGCGCGATACACAACGGTATCGAGGCGGCGCTCGAGCAGGCCGATCAGGTTCTCACCCGAGTCACCCTTCAGGCGGCTGGCTTCAACGTAAATCGAGTGGAACTGACGCTCGGAAATGTTGGCGTAGTAGCCCTTCAGCTTCTGCTTGGCGCGCAGCTGCGTGCCGAAGTCGGAGAGCTTACCCTTGCGGCGCTGACCGTGTTGGCCGGGGCCGTATTCGCGCTTGTTGACGGGGCTCTTCGGGCGGCCCCAGATGTTCTGGCCCATACGGCGATCGATCTTGTACTTCGCCTCACTACGCTTAGTCATCGCGTCCTCTTTCGTAAGTTTGAGTTTTGAGGAAACGCGCCCTCCTGTGCAGCGGGATATGATCCCGGTGCTGACAGGTCCGCCTCATAAGCTTGATGAGGAAGACCACGGGTCGCGAAACGCAACGCGGGCCGAAACCGGCCCGCGAGCAACGGGGTTCTATGAAAAATCCCCCGTAATGTCAAACAGATCGGCTATTTCGCGGGGGCCGGGGAGGCCAGCGGCTTGGTCTTGTCCACTATGTAAACTCCCAGCACTTTCATAGGCTTATCGCCATGAACGGCGGCATCGTGAACGGCACCGGCTGGAATTTGGTAGGATTCGCCAGCTTTCAGCATCTTGTCGGGCTGCCCGTCGATGGACAACACCAGTTCGCCCTCCAGAACGTAGCCCGTCTCGACGCCGGGATGGGTGTGCCGGCCGGCCTTTGTTCCCGGAGCCAGTTCGGCAAGGCCGGTGACCGTGTTGTAGCCTTCCGGGAAGGCGATGGTTTGGAGCGGCGTACGCTTGATGCCCGCGGGCGGCTGCTGGGCGAGGGCCGCGCCTATGCCGGCGAGCGCGAGAACAGAAATGCAAAGCACTGTCTTCTTGAGCATGTGAATCTCCCTTTCGCTGTTCTCTCTGGAACAGACCGCGGGAGAAGCTAGCAGTCGAATGATACCGGCGGAAGGGTCTCAGGCGACTTCGCGGGAGCCAAAGAATGGCTCAAGTGCATCCGCCAGTACGGGCGAAGGCGCCTGTCCCGACGTGAAGATGAATTCAGCCCGGTGTGTCTCTCCGACGCCGTTGGTGGAGCCAAGCAGGTCGCTCACGCGGCGTGCGATGGCGGGCGCGGGATCGATCCAGTTCACCGCCCATGGTGCCAGCGCAACCATCTGGCTGATCAGCAAGGGATAGTGCGTGCAGGCCAGGACCACTGTGTCGGTTCTGGCATCGCCATCGATAAAGCAAGGCGCAATTTCAGCTGCGACCGCCTCGTCGCTGGCGTGCTCCCCGCGCAATGCGGCCTCCGCGAGGTTTGCCAGATTTTCCGCGCCAACCAGCGTCACGTCGCAGCCCTGCGCGAAATCGCGGATCAGCGCCTTGGTGTACTCACGCTTGACGGTGCCGCGCGTGCCCAGCACGGAGACGCGCTTGGTTTGGGATAAGGCGCAGGCAGGCTTGATGGCGGGCACGGTGCCGACGAACGGCACGCTGTAGGCCTCGCGCAGATGCGTCATCACCAGCGTGGACGCGGTGTTGCAGGCGATCACGGCAAGGTCGGGGGCATGCTCGGCAATCAGATCGCCAACCAGCGGCACCACGCGGGCGACGATCTCGTCCTCGGTGTGCTGGCCGTAGGGGAAATAGGCGTCGTCCGCCACATAGACATAGCGCGCGCCCGGCCGCAGTTTGACGATCTCGCGGAATACGGTGAGACCGCCGAGGCCGGAGTCAAACACGAGTATCGTTGGTGCCTGGGACACAAAAGCCATGATAGCCGATCTGCGGTTACCACTTTGTTGTAATCAGGGCGGCTAGACCGGCTGAAGCGGCCGATGTGGCTCCGCCGGCAGTTCGACCCGGACCGCATCGCCCGGCCGGACGTCGCCGTCGGCCAGCACGATGCTCATGACCCCGGCCTTGCGGATCAGATTGCCATCGGCGCCTTTGTCCAGCGTTGCGGCCATCAGGCCCTGCTGGAAACGGTCGATCTGGATGCAGGGATTACGCAGCCCGGTGACTTCGACCAAGGCGGTCTCGCCGAGATGCAGCCGCGTGCCAGCCGGCAGCGCCAGCAGGTTGATGCCGCGGGTGGTGACGTTCTCGCCCATCTCACCGGGCCGGACGATGAAGTTTTTCGGGGCCAGCTCGTCGAATAGCTCTTCGTGGATCAGATGCACCTGACGCAAGTTCGGCTGCGTCGGATCTTTCGCGACACGCGAGCGGTGTTTCACCGTCTCGCCCATATGCGCGTCACCGTCGACGCCGAGCCCCTTGAGCAGGCGGATGCTCAAGGAGTTCGTCTTGCTGAAGTGGTGGCCTTTTCGCAGACTCACCGCGGTGACGATGCTCATCGGTTCAGGATGCTCCAAACACCCGCTTGAAGATCGTATCGACGTGTTTGAAGTGATACGCGAGATCAAATTGTTCCTCGATCTCCTTGTCCGACAGATATTTTTTCACGTCGGCGTCCTTCTTCAGAAGTGACTGGAAGTCGCCTTCGCCGCGCCAGACTGGCATCGCGTTGCGCTGCACGAGCTTGTAGGCGTCCTCGCGCGAAGCACCTTTTTGCGTCAGTGCGATCAGCAGGCGCTGCGAGTGGACGAGGCCGCCGAGGCGGTCGAGGTTCTTCTGCATGTTGGCGGGATACACCAGCAGCTTTTCGATCACGCCCGCGAGACGGTTGAGCGCGAAGTCGAGCGTCACGGTGGCGTCGGGTCCCATCATACGCTCGGCGGAGGAGTGCGAGATGTCGCGCTCGTGCCAGAGCACGACGTTTTCCAGCGCGGGCGTCACATAGGCGCGCACCATGCGCGACAGACCGGTGAGGTTTTCCGTCAGCACCGGATTGCGCTTGTGCGGCATCGCCGACGAGCCCTTCTGGCCTTCCGAGAAGAACTCCTCGGCTTCCAGCACCTCGGTGCGCTGCATGTGGCGGATTTCGGTGGCGAGACGCTCTACCGACGAGGCGACGACGCCCAATGTCGCGAAGAACATCGCGTGGCGGTCGCGCGGGATCACCTGCGTCGAGATCGGTTCGACCGCCAAGCCCATGGCCTTGGCGACATGCTCTTCGACGCGTGGATCGATCTGCGCGAACGTGCCGACAGCGCCTGAAATCGCACAGGTAGCGATTTCCTTGCGCGCCAGAACCAGACGTTCGCGGGCGCGGGTGAATTCGGCGTAGGCGTAGGCGAGCTTGAGACCGAACGTGACCGGCTCGGCATGGATGCCGTGCGAGCGGCCGATGGTCGGCGTCATCTTGTGCTCGAAGGCACGGGTCTTGAGCGCGGCCAGCACCTTGTCGATGTCGGCGATCAGGATATCGGCAGCGCGCGAGAGCTGCACGTTGAGACAGGTGTCGAGCACGTCCGACGAGGTCATGCCTTGATGCACGAAGCGCGCTTCCGGGCCGACGATCTCGGCCAGATGCGTCAGGAAGGCGATCACGTCGTGCTTGGTCTCGCGTTCGATCTCGTCGATGCGCTCGACGTTGAAGGTCGCGTCCTTGGCCTTGGCCCAGATGGTTTTCGCAGCATCCTTCGGAATCGTTCCGAGTTCGGCGAGCGCGTCGGCGGCATGCGCCTCGATCTCGAACCAGATCTTGAAACGCGTCTGCGGCTCCCAAATGGAGACCTTTTCGGGGCGGGAATAGCGGGGAATCATCGGCAAAGTCCTGTTAGTCTGACCGTCATGCCCGGCCTTGTGCCGGGCATCCACGTCTTTTTCGAGGTCAGACCAAGCAAAACGTCGATGGCCGGGTCAAGCCCGGCCATGACGAAAAACTGGTCCAACATGCACCATTAAATCGCTTCGCCGCGCGCGGAGGCGGCCGCATTGCGGATCGCGGAGATATTCGCCTTGTAGCTGTCTATCGTGCCGCCCTTGAACACGGCCGATCCGGCGACCAGTGCGTTCGCGCCGGCGGCGGCGACCTTGGCGGCATTGTCCGCCGTGACCCCGCCATCGACTTCAATGTCGATCGGGCGTCCGGCGCACATCGCGCGAACCTGCGAAATCTTTTCCAGCACGGAGGGGATGAACGACTGGCCGCCGAAGCCGGGATTGACCGACATCACAAGCACGAGATCGACCATGTCGATGACGTACTCGATGGCGCTCGCGGGCGTCGCCGGATTGAGCGACACACCGGCCTTCTTGCCAAGTGCGCGGATCGCCTGCAGCGAGCGATGCAGATGCGGGCCGGCTTCGGCGTGGACCGTGATGTAGTCGCAGCCAGCCTTGGCGAAAGCTTCGAGATAAGGATCGCACGGCGCGATCATCAAATGCGCATCGAATATCTTCTTCGAGTGCGGGCGCATCGCCTTGATGACATCGGGGCCGTAGGAAATGTTCGGCACGAAATGGCCGTCCATGACGTCGAGATGGATCCAGTCGGCGCCCGCCTGATCGACGGCACGGACTTCCTCGCCAAGCTTCGAGAAATCCGACGCGAGGATCGATGGCGCGATAATCAGCGGGCGGGGTGCAAGGGGCTGTGACATGGCGGCTTCCGGTGCTTCCCTTGGCGTATTCTGGACGGCTGGTTTCGCCTAACACGCCGCCTGCGCGCGGGCAATGTGAGGCAGGCGGCGTACACAGGAACAGTACGGATTCGGCGGCAAATCCTGCCGTCACGGCAGAAATTGCCGTGCTGGAAGCACCGTCCGGACGGTGGAAATGACCGTATTTATTGGGTTTCTCGTAGCGGCACGGCAATTGCTGGATACTCATCGGGATGATCTCAGCCGCTTGTCACCGGCTTTGGGGAGTATCGCGATGTTCTTTGCCGCAGGTGCCGTTGGAGCCGCCGCTATCGGCGCGCTGGATTTGCTGTCGTCGCTGACGCCTAACAAGTCGGCCGCGGCCAAGACCGGCGTCAAGCAGACGAATTCCATCTTCGATGTGACCGGATCGAGCGGCAGCACGCCGAGCGCGACGTCCGTGTCCGCGACAAGTTCCACTCCGGCTGGAGCGCTGTCACCATCGACATTCAACGCGCTGCTGTCGGCGCAGGATTCCAACGGCAAAGCCAACCCATCGGACGCATTGAAGAGTTTGTTCGCGCAGATCGACGGCAACAGCGACGGCAAGATCACCAAGGCCGAATTTGAGGACAAGCTCGGAGCGGGCGGCACCAATATCGCTGCTGCGGATAATGTTTTCGCCAAGATGGACACCGACGGCGATGGTTCCGTCAGTCTCGATGAAATGGCAACGGCGCTCAAAGGCAAGGGCGGTGGTCATCATGCGCATCAGGCCGGTGGCGGTGCCGATGCGCTGAAGGAGGCCCTGCAAGGCGCGTCGAGCACGACGACGACAAACAGCGACGGCTCGATTTCGACCACGCTGACATATGCCGATGGATCGCAGATCATGCTGAGCCAGCCAGCATCGTCGGCGACGTCAAGCGGTGCTTCCACACAATACAATCTCGTTGAGAAAATGATGCAGCGCCAGACAGATGCGCTCGCCGCATCTGCAAAGCAATCGGTCTCCGTCAGGATCTGATGTAACCGGGGTTCGCCTGCGGGCTGAATCGGGTCAGCGTATCCAGCGCGCTGACCGCTACTTCCCAAATCGTTCTTTCCACGACGGCAACGCGCCGGCGAAAGGCAGCGCCTTCGCTTCATAGACGCCGCGCGCAATGGCGCGTGCGATGACATTTGCCGCCACCGCGCCAAGTTCAGTGAGCCCATAAAGTGGATCAACTGGTTTTTCGCCGGTCGCAGCAGCGAACACGATGTCGCCGTCGAGCGGCGCGTGTACCGGATAGATCGCGCGGGCGAATCCGGTCTGCGCGATCATTGCAAGGCGCTTCACCTGCGGCTTGGTGAGGATGGCGTCGGTGACGACAATGGCCAGCGTGGTGTTTTCGATCGCCGTCGCGGCGGGCCCGCCCTTGAGCCGCATCGCAAGCATGTCGGGCGTAAAGGACGGCGGCAGCCCGCGTCCGCCGAACTCACTGTTCTGTTCGAAGGGCGCGGCCCAGAACCATGGTCCGTCGCCGACATTCACGCTGCCGACCGCATTGACGGAAGCGATAGCTGCAACCCGCACGCCGTTTGTCGTCACTGCGGACGCCGAGCCAAGCCCGCCCTTGAAGTTGGCGGTGGTCGCGCCGAAGCCCGCGCCGACGCTGCCGAGCGCGAACGGGGCATCGGTTGCTGCTGCGGCCGCCGCGTAGCCAAGATCGCGATAGGGAGGAAAGCGGCCCCATGCCTTGTCACCACCATTCAGCATGTCGAACATCACGGCACCGGGGACAATCGGGATCAGCGCGCCACCCACGGCAAAGCCGCGTCCCTGTTCGGCGAGCCATGCCTGCACGCCGCCGCCGGCTTCAAGCCCGAAGGCCGAGCCTCCGGAGAGCGCGATCGCATCGATGCTTTCGACTGTGTTGACCGGTTCGAGCAATGCACCGTCCCGGATTCCAGGGCCGCCGCCGCGCACATCAGCGGAGGTCACAGTGGCCTTGTCGAAGATCACCGCGGTGACGCCGGATGCGACCGTTGCGTCATGGGCGTGGCCGACCCGGACGCCGGGAATGTCGGTCAGCAGGTTCTTCATAACTCTCACCTTTTTATGATCACGCTCGATCACAACACGCGGAAGGGCCGGCGCGGAGCTTGCATAGCATATGGGCGACAGTGCAATAAGCGGCATGATTCAAGACGTTTCCATCCCCGCAGCGCTCGCCGCCGGCGTTATCAGCTTCCTCTCGCCCTGCGTGTTGCCGCTGGTGCCGCCATATCTGATCTATCTCACCGGCGCGACCATCGAGCATGTGGCCAATGATGAGGAGCAGCGGGCCTCGAAACGCGCGGTGATGCTGTCCGCGCTGATTTTCGTGCTGGGATTCTCGACCGTATTCGTGGCGCTCGGCGCCAGCGCCAGCTTAATCGGCGGCTGGATTCGCGCTTGGTCCGCGCAGCTTTCCATTGTCGCGGGTATCGCGATCATCCTGATGGGGCTGCATTTCCTCGGCCTCACGCGCATCGGCTTTTTGATGCGGGAAGGACGCCTGCCGATACCCAAGCCCGTCGGTCTGTGGGGCGCCTATGTGATGGGGCTGGCCTTCGCGTTCGGCTGGACGCCGTGCATCGGGCCGATCCTGGCGGCCATTCTGTCGGTTGCCGCATCGGAGACCACCGTGACGAAGGGAGCAGGGTTGCTCGCGGTCTATTCCGCCGGTCTCGGCATTCCGTTCCTGATCGCAGCATTCATGGTCGAGCGATTTTCCTCGGTGCTCGCGCGCATGAAAAAGCATCTCGCCACGGTCGAGCGTGCGATGGGCGTGCTGATGGTTATCGTGGGGATCGGGTTTCTCACCGGCGCGGTCACGGACGTCAGCATTTGGCTGCTGGAGACGTTCCCGGCCCTGCAGAACTTTGGCTGACCAGCGCGCATAAAGAAAATGGCCGGGACAGGCCCGGCCATGACATTCTTTAAGGATGCAGGATCGCGTTACGATCCCTTGTTGATCTCGGCGTAGTTGCCCTTGGCGTCCCAGCGGTAGACGACATAGTCGATCACCTTGATGTCGCCCTTGGCGTCGAAAGAAAGCTTGCCAAGAACGGTGTCCCATTCACTGCCCTTGATGGCTTCCATGACCTTCTTGGGATCGGTGCTCTTGACCTTCGCGGCGGCCTGCGACCAGATTTGGAACGCGGCATAGGTGTAAAGCGTATAGCCCTCGGGATCGATGCCCTTCGCCTTGAACTTATCAACGATGGCCTTCGCGGTCGGCTTGTTGCGTGGATCGGGACCGAAGGTGAACAGGGTGCCTTCCGCAGCCGCGCCGGTGATCGAGGCGAACTCCTTGTCGTTCATGGCGTCGCCAGCCATCAGAAGCGTCTTCATGCCCTGGTCGCGCATCTGACGCAGGATCAAACCGGCTTCCTGATGATAGCCGCCGACATAAACGAGATCGATGTTCTCGCGCTTCAGCCGCGAAACGATGGAGTTAAAATCCTTGTCGCCCTTGTTGTAGGACTCGAACAGCTTTTCCTTGAATCCGGCCGCGTTCAGCGCCTTCTTGGTCTCGTCCGCGAGGCCCTTTCCGTAAGTGGTCTTGTCATTGAGGATCGCAACATTCTTGCCGGCGAACGCCTTCATGATGTGCTGCGCAGCGACAAGACCCTGCTGGTCGTCGCGACCGCAGACGCGGAGCACATTCCACAGCTTGCGCTCCGTGAACACCGGATTGGTCGAGGCTGGTGTGATCTGCAGCACGTTGCCTTCAGCGTAAGCTTCCGAGGCCGGAATTGACGACGACGAGCAGAAGTGGCCTGCCACGAACGGGACCTTGGAGCTCGCGAGCTTTTCGGCCACCGACCGGGCCTGCTTCGGATCGCAGGCGTCATCACCGACTTGCAGCGCGAGCTTCTTGCCGTTGACGCCACCCGCGGCATTGATGTCGGCAACAGCCAGGTCCGCGCCGTTCTTCATTTGGCGGCCGAACGCAGATTCGCTGCCTGTCATCGGACCGGCGACAGCGACCGAAATGTCTTGCGCAAACGCAGCAGTCGACATGGCAATCGACGCGCCGAGTGCGAGGCCAAGGATACGAGTTGGTTTCATAGGGTAATCCTCATGCAGGTCTCGAATGGCGCGGCCAGACGGCCCGCCGGACAAACAGATCCCGCATATTGTCCGCTGATTTTACCGCCAAGTCATCGGCAATTTTGGGCCGCGCTCAGGCCTTGGCTGGCGCATCTTGCCGCAGCCGCCAGCTGAGGGGGCCGCTCGGCTCGTACAGCCAGTAATACTGCCGGACCATCTGCTGCGCCCGGGCGCGCTGAAAAGACAGGCAGGAAGCCGCGATCAGGATGACGGTCTCGACCGCATAGGCTTGCGGCTGCAACAGGGTTTCATTGAACAGTGCGAAATGCACGAATCGCACGGCCATCCCTAGGAGCCTGTCCGAATAATCGCTATTCAAGTGTCAGCGAGTCTGATTCAACCTTTGGCTATGAGCAAGTACTTTCGCCCCTGGAATATCGATCAGACGCTGCTGCTGCCGCCGAATGTTCAGGACTTTGTGCCGAGAG
>JAUSAX010000009.1 GCA_030652315.1 Afipia sp.
CAACACCGTGCGTCCACACTCATCGCTTGGATATCGACCGCCGGCACCCGAAGCCATCGTCTGGCCAACACCTAGGGAGGTAGTCAAAATGCAATCTCTAAACTAACATTCCAATCGGACCACTCAGTGGGGGCCGGTCAACCGGGCGTAGCGACGTCGGTTCGCTCGTCGGGTGGCTCGATTACGGCGTCGTGCAAAACAGCTTCGCCAGCGTCTCGGTCACGTCCAGCGAGCTCAATGCCGGCGGACTGGTCGGGTTCAGCGCCGGCGGCACGGTGCAATCGAGTCATGCATCAGGCAACGTCTACTCACCTTATGTCGCGGGCGGACTTATCGGGTGGGGCGATACTCTCAGCGTTGTATCTAACAGCTATTCGACGGGTGCGGTCACTGCGGACGACGAGTCCGGCGGATTGATGGGTTTCAATTATGGTCTTGTGACCACCAGCCATGCGACCGGCGCGGTCACGTCCAGCAACTGGGATGCCGGCGGGTTGATCGGGTACAACGCCGGGACGGTGCAATTCAGTCATGCGTCCGGCGCGATCGGCGCGATGGCCGGCGCGGGCGGTCTCATCGGGGGCGCCGAGGCTTTAAGCTTGGTAACCGACAGCTATGCGACGGGCGCGGTTACCGGCGTCGAACAGCTGGCCGGCGGGCTGATCGGTTACAACAGCGGCCGTGTGTCAAACAGCTATGCGACCGGCGCGGTCACGGCGAGCCATGCCGCCGGCGGCCTCATCGGCGAAAATACCGACGGCGCCGTAACCAACAGCTATGCGATAGGCACAGTCACGGGGACGGTTTCCATGACCGGGGGGCTGATCGGAAACAATAACGGCACCAGCACCGTGAGCAACAGTTTCGCCACAGGAGTGGTCACGGGCGTTCAGGGCACAGGCGGATTGGTCGGGCTCAACATTGCGGCCGTGCAGAACAGTTACGCTACCGGTTCGGTCACCGGGACAACCAACAATACCGGCGGGTTGATCGGACGGAACGAAGGCCTCGTCGACGCGAGCTACGCCACGGGCACCGTTCGTGGGAATGAGCGGAATGGTGGTCTGGTCGGATACAATTGGCGCGGCACGGTTCAGAACAGCTACGCCACGGGCAGCGTGTTCGGCAACGTCAACACCGGCGGCCTCGTTGGGCAGAACAGCCAGTCGTCCAAAGTGCGAAACTCTTATGCGACCGGCGCCGTGACTGGCGGCGACAGCAATGGCGGCCTGATCGGTTTGAACGCCTCGTTGTCCACCGTGGAGACCAGCTATGCTACCGGCAGGGTCGTGGGTGTGATCACCAGTGGTGGATTGGTCGGTTACAATACGGCCGCCACGATCTCGACATCCTACTGGAACTCCGAGAGCAGCGGGCAGGCGACAGGTATTGGCTTCGACGATAACAATCAGCAGGGCAACGTCATCGGCCGGACCACGGCGCAATTGCAGGGTGCGCTGCCGGCAGGCTTCAACGCCACGGACTGGCGTACCGGTCCGGGGCTGTATCCTTACCTGAGCTGGCAGGCGGTTCCTGTGATCCCGGTGTCTCCGACACCTCCGGCCACGGATGATGCGCCAAACACAGTCCCCCGCGGCGACGCAAATCCGGGCGTGAACGCTTCGTTTGGGCCGCAAGCCAGCCGCACGACCATGAGCTTCCAGATTGACCAATCCGGCACGGGCAGCATCACGCCGCTGACGGCGACACCAGGCCGGCTGGCGAGCACATCTGGCCAGCCCACACAGACCACAGAAGCCAGCCCGACGCCGACGCAGACCGCCGCAACGCAGAACGCCGACGACGACATCGTGACCGGCAGTGTCGGTGCGCAGGTGATCAAGAGCGCGGACGGCTTGGTCTATAAGCCGTTGAGCCAGTACGATGCCGCACAATACAGTGGCAACGTGTTGCCGGGCTACGAGAGCCAGGCCGGCGACGCCACCGTTATCGCAATGCTGCTGCGGGGCGCGCAACAGTCGAACGACACGCCCAAGATCGACCAACTGTTCGAGCCCGGCAAGGGGCTGCAATGGAAAGGCGTGAACTGGGAAAATCCGGTGGCCGACAAGGTCACCTTCTCGGACGGGGCGGGGAGCACGGGAACGCCGGGCGAAAGCTTCCCCGTTCAGACCGGGACGACGGATTTTGCAGCGCAGCTCGACAAGGGCGTTGTGATCTTGATCGCGGCTTCCAAAGAGCCAAATTCGGCGTCGTTGCCACTGCTCGGCATCGCGATGGCGGAGCATGGAATCGTGGCCAACGATCCCAGCACCGGTCGGCAGGTGCTCATCAGCTATAATACGGTAACGAAAACGCTCGGCACGATTGTCGGTGTCCTCGATCCCAAGACCGGAATCTGGACCAAGCTCGGCGATGTGAAGCCGGCCGATGGCGGATTGAGCCAGGCTCAGCTTGATCAACTCGCGAAGTTGTCGATCGATCGGTTTGTGGCGGTGGGAGTTCCTGCATCGGGCGCCCGCCCATGAAACGGCGAGCGACGTACCGCTTGCTGTCTGCGACCACCGCGCTCACTACGTCGTTGGCGGTCGGACCGGCGCTCGCGCAGAACCTGCCGGCCGGCGGCAGCGTCGCGGCCGGCAGTGTGGCGACCGCGGCGCCGACACCGACGCAACTGAACATCACGCAGACCTCGCAGAGCGCGGTCGTCAACTGGCAGAGCTTCTCGGTCGGGCAGGGCTATGCGGTCAACATCCAGCAGCCGAACAGCACCTCGGCGCTGCTCAACCGTGTCACCGGCAATGCGCCGTCGAGCATCGCCGGCTCGATCACCGCCAACGGACAGGTCTATCTGGTCAACCCGAACGGTATCGCGATCACCGGTACGGGTGTCGTCAACACCGGCGGCTTTGTCGCTTCGACGCTCGGCATCTCGGACAGCGACTTCATGTCCGGCAAGCGTACCTTCACGGGCACCGGCGAGTCGGCGGGCGTGAGCAATGCCGGCACCATCACGACCGGCCGCGGCGGTTACGCGGCGCTGATCGGCGGCACGGTCGAGAATAGCGGCAACATCTTCGTGCCGCTCGGCAAGGTCGGGCTGGGCTCGGGCGAGCGCGTGACGCTGGACTTTTCCGGCGACGGCTTTCTTCAGGTCGCGGTGCCGACCAAGAGCGGCGGCAACGATGCGCCGATCCGCAACTCCGGCACCATCCGGGCCGATGGCGGCAGCGTGATCATCAGCGCGGCGACCGCGCGCGATGCGGCCCGCAATGCGGTGAATATCTCGGGCGTCGTGCAGGCCCGTACCATCGGCGGCCGGACCGGCTCGATCGTGATCGGCGGCGGCGAGGGCGGCGCGGTTAAAGTGTCGGGACGGCTGGACGCGACCGCGCGCAAGATGACCGGCGGCGCTGTTACGATAACGGGCCAGGACATTACGCTTGAAGGCGCGACCATCGATGTGACCGGCCGGACTGGCGGCGGCACCATTCGCATCGGCGGCGGGCGTCAGGGCGAAGGCCCGCTGCAACACGCCGACACCTTGACGGTCGATGCCACGACGGCGATCCGCGCCGACGCAACGACCGCCGGCAACGGCGGCGATGTTGTGCTCTGGTCCGACCAACTCACCATGTTCGCCGGCACCATAACCGCGCGGGGTGGTTTCCAAAGCGGCAATGGCGGCGAGGTCGAAGTCTCCGGCAAGGCGAAGCTCGGCTATACCGGCATTACCGACTTGTCGGCAGCCAATGGCGCCTTCGGCACGCTGCTGCTCGATCCCTACAACGTGACAATTTCGGCCAGCGCCGGCAACACCGGCGGCGGCTTCAGCGCCAATACCAACGACAGCATCATCAATGCCACCACGTTGCAGACCGCGCTCGGTTCAGCGAACGTCACGGTGTCGTCCGGCTCGGGCGGCGTGCAGGCCGGCAACATCACGGTGGCGGCGCCGCTCACCTGGGCGGCCGCGACCACGCTCACACTGAATGCGGCCGGCGCCATAGCGATCAACGCACCGATCAGCATCAACGGCGCCGGCGGGCTTGCCCTGAATGCGAGCGCTCAGACCGGCATTACGACGACGGGCGTCACCTTCGATGAGGGCGTATCGGTGACCTATGCGGGTAGCGGAGGCATCTCCGGCCAGTCGTTCTCACGCAACGGCATCAGCTACACGTTGGTCTATTCGATGGCCCAGTTCGATGCCATCGATGGGCAAAATGCGGTCGATGGGTCGGGACTGGCGACCTATGGTGCGGGCCTGACAGGAAATTACGCACTGGCGAGCGATCTCACCGCGACCGGCACGACCTTCACGCGGGCGCTGGTCGGCACCAACACCACCAATGACAGTGCGACGCGCTTTTACGGCAGCCTCGAAGGACTTGGCCACACAATTACCGGCCTGACGATCAACGCGCCCGCGACCGACTATGTCGGATTGTTCGGCTACCACCAGAACGGCAGCATTTCGAACATTGGACTCGTCGGCGGCAGTGTGATCGGTCGCAATTGGGTCGGAGCGCTGGCCGGCACCAAGGACTATGGCGTCGTGCAGAATAGCTTCGCCAAAACCGATGTCACCGGCAACTGGCAGGTTGGCGGGCTGATCGGCATGATCGAAAAGATGGCCGTCGTGCAGTCCAGCTACGCCACCGGCAACGTGACGGGCGTCAACCGGACCGGAGGCTTCGTTGGCGCGGTGGATTTTGGCGCCATTGTGCGTAACGACTATGCGACCGGCGCGGTCAATGGCGTCAGCTCGACCGGCGGCTTCGCCGGTTACTACAGCGAGAGCTCGGTCCCGGGCTCGATCGAGACGAGTTTTTCGACCGGCGCGGTGACGGGCGGCGCCATGACCGGCGGTCTGGTCGGACAGATCCTCTTAGGTTCGGGCGCCACGGTGACGGCGTCCTATTGGGACGTCAACAGTTCGGGCGTTGCCACCAGCGCGGGCGGCACCGGGCTGACCACCGCACAGTTTCAGGGCACGAAGCCGAGCGAATTCAGTACGTCAATCTGGGCTACGAGCCCCGGGCAGTATCCGACGTTGAATTGGAGCGTTCCTGCCGGCGTCTACCAGCCGCCCGTGATCGTTTCGGGCACCTACGTGCCAGGGAGCAAAGGTTATGCGGCCGCCAGTATGGTGAACGGCCTGATCGACAATCCCGGCGCCGGCAGTGCATTTAGTTTCATGCCGGCGATGCCGCCGAGCGGTCCTACGGGTAACGCCTCGGGATTCGGCCCTGGCGTCACGCTCTTTTATGTCGACGAACGGTTTGGGAAGTAATCGGCCGTATCCTCAAACCTGCTCGGGGATGCCCTTCAGGCGTCCGGGCGAGATCGCTTACGCCGCGCTCTCGACCAGCGCCATGCCTGCGCCGCGCCAATGGCCGACCGCCAGCACCGCAGACATCCGCAATCGATCCAATGAGGAGCTGACCAGCGGGATAGAGGTCCGCCAGCTCATTGGTCCGCTTTGGAGATTTGGGCCAGTTTAATTGAGAGCTTCCGGCATTGTTGAGCCCACGGGGCTATTCGCAACCACTAATGGCGTGAACGGTTTGTTTGTGGTCGCGTCGCGTCTGACTAATCTTGTTGCCCAAGAATTGCGCAGTATGGTTTGGATCATTGGCTCCCGGTCATCGCAGCGTGGCGTGAATTTGCCGCCAGCGGCGCCTTGTTGTCTTATGGGCCGGATAGGATTTTCGAGGCCAAGCGACTTGCAGGTTACTTGCGGAGGGTCTTGACGGGGACTAAACCGGCCGACCTGCCGATTGAGCGACCTGTCAAGTTCGAGCTCGTGGTCAATATGAAAACGGCGCGCGCTATAGGATTGCCAATTAGCCGAGATTTGATGCTGCGCGCAGATGACTCATCGACTAGCTAAATCGAATGCCGGTTAGGACCCAACTCGGACATTGGCCCTAGCCCAAGGGCAACGCCCTATGCTTTGATATGTCCGACGGATCTACCGATCTCGGGAGGCCGTTTTGACCGGCAATCGCGTTGAACGGCGGCTTGCAGCTATCCTTGCGGCTGATGTGGCTGGATATAGTCGCCTGACCGGCTTGGACGAAGAAGGGACACACGTCCGACTGAGGGAGCGTTTGCGTGGACTCGCTGATCCCAAGATCAGCGAACATCGTGGCAAGGTCGTCAAGCACACAGGCGATGGCGTACTCGCTGAGTTCGGCAGTGTCGTAGATGCGGTGCGGTGCGCCATTGAGGTCCAGCGCGGTATGGCTGAGCAAAATGCTACGATGCCGCAGGTCAAGCGGATCGAGTTTCGCATCGGCATCCACATCGGTGACATCATCGTCGATGACAACGATATCTTTGGCGACGGCGTCAACATCGCCGCTCGCCTTGAAGGGATTGCGGAGCCGGGTGGCGTTTGCCTCTCTGACGACGCACAACGTCAGGTCCGCGGGAAGGTCGATTTCGCCTTTGAGGATATGGGTCCGCAGAACCTGAAGAATATTGTTGAACCGATGCGAGCGTGGCGGTTGAGGGTGAATGCGAGCGGTTCTCCGGCAGCGCCGATAGAGCCGCCTGTCGAGAGCACGCAAGCTCTGCCGCTCCCCGACAAGCCGTCTGTCGCCGTGCTTCCGTTCCAGAACATGTCCGGTGATCCCGAGCAGGAGTATTTTGCGGATGGCATGGTAGAAGAAACCACCGCGCTCTCGCGCTTCAAATGGTTGTTCGTGATCGCTCGCAATTCGAGCTTTACGTTCAAAGGCAAAGCCGTCGATGTCAAGGAAGTCGGACGCAGGCTCGGGGTGCGCTATGTCCTTGAGGGGTCTGTGCGCAAGGCGACAGGAAGGGTTCGCATCACAGGCCAGTTGATTGATGCGGTGACGGGCGCGCACATTTGGGCGGACAGGTTCGAGCGTGACATGGCAGATGTTTTCGCTCTCCAGGACGAAGTCACGGTCGCCGTCGTCTCGGCCATTCAGCCAAAATTGTTTCAAACAGAAATTGCAATGGCGACGCGGCGGCGACCGGAGAACCTCACCGCATATGATCTCTTTCTCCGAGCCATGCAGCAGTTTTACCTATCGACCCGCGAAGGCTTGGCCGAGGCGATCAGGCTGGCTCATCGCGCTTTGGAGCTGGACCCGCAGTTCGGCTTGGTCACGGCTCTGGCAGGTGTCTGTCACATGCAAAGGGTCCTTTTTTATGGCTATGCTGTCGATCCTCAATTCGACAGGAGGGAAGCAGTTCGGCTTCTTCGCTTGGCATTGAGCATCGACGATGGTGATCCAGACACGATAGCGATGGCTGCCATAATCTCGGCGTTCATGGTCGGCGATTGTGAACGTGAGATCGAAATGGCTAACCGGGCGGTCGCACTCAACCCCAATTCATTTTTGGCATGGAGCAGCAGAGGCCACGTCTTTAGAATTGCGGGGCTGCCGGAGGAAGCGATCCGGAGCTTTGAACGTGCCATTCGCACGAGCCCGGTAGACCCGCGGCTACACCTGATGTTTGTTGGGATGGGGATGGCCTTTATTGAGCTTCGTCGCTTTGACGAGGCCATCGTCGCAGGGAAGAAAGCCCAACGCCAGAACCCCTCATTTCCGCCAGCTTCTTTCTGTCTCGCGTCCGCTTTCGCTCATCTCGGACGCGACGGTGAGGCGCGTGAGGCGGCGGCGCGTCTGCTTGAGACCGATCCCGCCTTCACGATATCCGCGAGGATGGGTCGGCGCGGACAGTCACACTTGAAGCTATTGATTGAGGGCCTTCGGAAAGCGGGGTTGCCCGAATGAGCCCGCGCACGCGTGCGCCGATAAGTGATCGAATAGATCCCCCTTTTTGTTGCGGTGCATGAGTCTGGATTTGGCACCTTTGAGACATGTCGATTGCGTCGAGAAATGTCTGAGTTTGAGGGCAAAGCGGAAAACCTTTGCTCACACTGGGTTCTTCTCAGTTTGACCCAAAGATGGGGTAATCGGCCGGCCCAGCTTGTGGATAGTTGAAAGATTTTTGGGTGCTGCGCTTCAGGCTAATGGTGAAACGAGGTTCATGGTTAGGCCTCAAGCATCGGAAGGGGAAGCGCAGCATGAACCAGCGGTGCCGCGCAATGGCGATCGAACGTACGTTGCAGCCATCGATTTCACGAGTAACCACGTTCAGTTACGAAGTGTCAGGAATTACGGCGTTTGCTCTTTGTCACGCTCCTAAGGCGGCGAGACATGGTTATGCCGATTGGACGATACATAGCCTGGGTTGGCGCATCGCTATTTGCGTTGCTGTTCCTGGTGGATTGGTGCCTTCCCAGATCTTTGCCGGAACCAGCTAGTGACCCGATCAACAGACCGGTCATTCGGATAGCCTCACTTCAGCATCCTCCCGAGCGCATCGTTATTGATACCAGTCAGCCCACCATCGTCCCGCCACCAACGCCGGTCGAACCCACAATCACAAGCGAGCCATCTCTACTGCAATCGTACGCGTCAACGCCTCCGCAGCCGCCAATAGTTGGCGTTGATAAAAAAAGGAGGACGGTCATTAAACGGCAGGGGCCTAAGGTTGTGGCCAACCAACCGCAACTGGCGAGCACCCCGGTGGTCGCGAGTGGCAGCAGCTCGGCGACGGCCGTTCCGCTGACCAAATTATCCTTCACGAGTATCATTTCTGGGCAGCTAGTGAGAAACCTGTTCAACCTGCATTGAAGTCTCTCCTTGTCCAGTTGGTGGTAGTGGCCGGGCTACTCGCACGACTGTCGCTGTTGGTGATTGAAGTGGAGGTCGGACAACGCCAACTACGTGTCGCATCCTGGCGTGAGGTTCAGCGCCCTTAACAATCCCGCAAAGCCCTCTGGGCGTCGACAGGCCCGGAGATCGACGGTGCCTTTCCCACGGTCGAAATTCTTACTCTTCTTCGCCTCTTGGCTCTTGATCCGTCGGCCCGGAGACACGGCTGCGGACTCTTGGCGCTGGGACCGTGCCAATGCCGGCTCACGATCTTAGGAGTTGCTGTTGAACGAGGAGGTCGTGGTGAAATTTCGCCGGGCGCCCTCGTAGCCAGCGTGGCTGGCTCTACGACAGCGACGTCACGAACGTATGCAATTTCCAGCTTGTCTGCCTTGGTCAACGTATCCTGTGAAAAGGTTCTACCGACAGTCGCTTGCTCCGCAGAAGCTCCCACAGTCGGTGGAGGCGTCGGCGTTCCGGCGTTAATGATAGCGGCCATTGGAGCCAGGCCACTCAAACAAGCAACCACAAGCCACGCTGTCCTGATCACGGCCAACCCCGCATGGTCCGAGTATGCGAATTGACTGTGAGCGTAAGACTGAATCAGGCACTTAAGGGGCAGCCGGGGTGGAAGCTCGTGACATCGTAGAAGAGTTTCGCACCAGAGTTAATGAGTGGAAGAGCGGCGTTGGTTACCGCTTAGCTGAATGGCGCGAGCAAATGGCGCACTGCGATACTGCGCGGAACCTTTGTCAAGTTTTGTAATGACGGTGTCGTAGTGGGTCTAGGGTCGGCGTATGAGATGCACTTCCTAGGAGCCTGTCCGAATAATCGCTATTCAAGTGTCAGCGAGTCTGATTCAACCTTTGGCTATGAGCAAGTACTTTCGCCCCTGGAATATCGATCAGACGCTGCTGCTGCCGCCGAATGTTCAGGACTTTGTGCCGAGAG
>JAUSAX010000023.1 GCA_030652315.1 Afipia sp.
ATTTGACTGCATGATGTCATACATACTTCGTTTGCCGGGCGTCTAGTCAACTGAAATTAGTGTATGCGTCGATTTGTCAATCTCTGGAACAACGAACGGCTTTTGTGTTTAAATTGGTTGCAATGCACGCGAGGATTCATGCGAAAAATAGCCCTTAGTGGAATGTTCCTGCTCGCCGCTGCTGGTGCTGCCTCTGCGGCAGAACCGCTCGGTGAATGGAAGGTCGAGGAAGACAAAGCGACGATCCGAATCGTCGACTGTAACTCGCGGCTTTGGGGTGTAATTGTCTCGGAACAAATCCCGGGCAACATCGACAGCAAGAATCCGGACAAGACCAAACGGACGCGTCCCACACTGGGCATCCCCGTTCTGTTGAACATGAAAAGGGTGACCGACGAGAAGGACAAGTGGGAAGGTCAGATTTACGACGCCACAAGCGGCAAGACCTATGACTCGAACATTCAGCTCAAGTCGCCGACCAGCCTTCGCGTCGAAGGCTGCGTCGCCATGATCCTCTGTGGCGGCCAGACTTGGACCCGTGTCGCTGAAGGCGCTCATGCACCCGCACCCGGCGGTCAGAAAACCACTGCACCAGCGCCCAAGAGTACCGCAGCACCATTCCCGACACCGGTCGGCACCCCCAAGACAGCGACCACACCACCTCCGAAGGCTGGAGCCAAGGCGGGATCGCCCGATGCTGCGACCTCCGAGGTCTGTCTGCTCCCGGAGATCGCTAACGCTCCCCGTTAGTGTCGCGGGGACGCCCCATCAGCGCAGGCTGAAACAGCACCGCCGCTGCGAGCGTCGTGACCAGCGACAGCGCCAGCAATTTGCCCATGCTCGACGTACCGGGGTGGCTCGATAGCCAAAGGCTGCCGAATGCCGTCGCGGTCGTCATAGCGCTGAAGAAGATTGCGCGCGTCAGGCTCGATTGCAGCAGGTCGGTCTGCCCTGCCCGCCACGCCGTCACATAGTAGATCTTGAACGCGACGCCGATGCCGAGCAGCAGCGGCAGCGCGATGATGTTGGCGAAGTTCATCGGTAATCCGATGAGGACGCAGATCTCGAGCGTCACAACACCTGCCAGCACAAGCGGCACCAGCGTCAACAGCACGTCGCCGATTCGTTTCAGCACGATCCAGAGCAGGATCGAGATCGACAGCAGCGCCCAGCCACCCGCTTGAATGAAGGCCGACACGATGGTGTCACCTGACTTCAGAATCGAAATCGGACCGCCGATGGCTGTCGGTTCGACCTTCAGCACGGCGCTCGCGAAACTGCGCAGCGTGTCATTGTCGTTCGGATCTCCCTTCGGCTGCGCCTCGACGCGGGTCCGTCCATCGGCGGAGGTCCAGTCGGCCAGGATGTCGGGCGGCAAGGTTTTGACGCTGACCGGCTGCGCCTTCAGCAGGCCGCGAACCTGATCAAGTGCGACGTTCAGCGGCGCGATGAATGTGGCCTCGGCCTTGTCGCGCGTGGCCTTGTCGGCCTGCGCGAGTTTCGCGAGCGCGTCCGCGAGGCGGCGTGCTGCCACGGCGCCCGGCCCCTTGTCATCGCCTGCGGTCTTGCGCAGGCTTTCCACGGAGCCCTTCAGCGCGGCGACATTTTCCTCGTCAGAGGGAGCGGCGCCGCGCGTTGTCTCATTCAGGATCGGATTGAGCGACGCTGCGGCCTTGCGAATGATCGCGAGCTTTGCGGGCTGATCGTCGGGAATGAAGGTGTCGAGCGAGACCGTTCGCGACACTTCGGGAAGTTTCGCGAGCCGAGCCTGAATTTCCTTCGCCGCCGCCACGGACGGGGCCAAGATCTCGACGGCATTGGTGCCGGTGTTGGGGTCCCGGCGCAGATCGAGATACGTCGCAACGGATTCAACCTTCGCGCTGCGCAGGTTCATCGGGTTGAAGTCGAACTGCAGGAAATACAGCAACGGCAGGCCGAGAACCGCCACGCCAAGCGTCGCGACCACGACGCCGACGCGATGACGCTCCAGGAAACTGTCGACCGGCGCCAAAAACTTGAAGCCGAGCGGTTCGGCTTCGCCCGGAGGATTGAAGATCTTGAGCAACGCGGGCAGCACCGTAATGGCCGCTACGAATGCGATGATCATGCCCGCGCCGGCGATCATTCCGAGTTCGGACACGCCTCTGTAGTCGGTTGGCAAGAACGAGAGGAAGCCCGCAGCTGTGGCCACCGCCGCGAGTGTGATCGGGACCGCGGAATACTCAGCGGCCTTCTCAAGCGCCGGAACCAGTTCATCCTTCTCGTGACGTTCGGCGCGATAGCGCACGCTGTACTGGATGCCGAAATCGACCCCCAGGCCGACGAACAGCACGAAGAACGCAATCGAAATCAGATTGAACGCCCCGACCAGCATCAGTCCGACCGCCGTGGTGACCGACAGCCCGATGACCAGGGTGAGGAACACCGCACCGATGATCTTGGATGACTTCAGCGCGCACCACAGGATGAAGAGGACGATCAGCACCGTCCCGGTATGGGTGACGAGCGCGCCCTCCTGCACCGTCGCGAATTCATCATTCGCGATCGGGACGGGCCCGGTGAGACGGACCCTGGCGTTGTATCCGCCCGCAAGATTCGCGTCCTGGGCCGCCTTGCGAATCGCATCGACCGCGGCTCCGCCCGGCTCCAGCGCCTTGAAGTCGAGAACCGGCCGCATCATCAGGAGCGTTCGCTTGTCGGCTTCCGTCAGGGCCTCGTTGCTGGACAGTTCCTTCCAGGAGAAGGTCGCAGGCTTATTTGCGGCCACCTTCTCGACGGTCTCCGCGACCAGATTCAACGGCGGTGCCATGGAATCTCGCGAATACTGGCCCCGCTGGGCCCCGGCCAGGCCGAACTCCAGCACACCTGTCAGACCGCGCAGACTTGGGTCGTCCACCAGAATGTCGAAAAGCGGGGCTGCCGAGGCCAACTGGCCGGCCTGCTTGGCCACCTCAGGGGTCGGCAAGAACAAAAGTCCGTTATTGTCGAAGAACGGCCCGCCACCCGGACGCCTGATCCAGATGAACTTGTCGGTCTGTGGGAGCAACTTCTTCTCAAGAGCGGCGGCCGCCTGCCGGGAGAGTTCCGGGGTCGGAGCCTCGACAACGGCCAAAATGCTGTCATTTCGGCCCGGAAACGCCTTCTCGAAGTCGATTTCGCGCTTTCGCCAGTCCAGATTAGGAGAAATCAGCGTTGCGACGTCGGTATTGATGGCGAAGTTCCGGTGGGAATAGACGCCCGCCGCCGCTGCCAAAGCTACGCCGGCCAGGAGGACCAGCCATGCATGGCGCGTGCAGAAACGAACAAGCGATACAATAGTCCTTGTCAGCACAGGTTTTCTTTCTATTTCTGGCGACCAGCTTGGGGTAAAGGCAACTGCCGGGGAGGCAGGCGGTTAACTTAACAGATGCCTCAAACGATGCCCTTTAGTCACACAATAGTGGCATTTAGCCGGCAGTTCCTCAGAACTACTGCTGAATAGCTGCAATAATGCTACACTGCAAAATGTTCCCGTCTTGTTCCACTGTCGCATTGGAAGCCTTGGTATGACCTCATCGACCCCATTGCTTGACGCAATCAAATCGCCCGCCGACCTTCGCAAGCTGAAGGAAAGCGACCTGCCGCAAGTCGCGGCAGAACTCCGCGCGGAGACAATCAGCGCGGTCGCGGTCACAGGCGGTCATCTTGGCTCCGGTCTTGGCGTCGTCGAACTGACGGTTGCAATACATCATGTTTTTAATACGCCGAATGACCGTGTCATCTGGGATGTCGGCCATCAAGCATATCCGCACAAGATCCTGACCGAGCGGCGCGACCGAATTCGCACCCTGCGTCAGGGCGGTGGCCTGTCCGGCTTCACCACGCGCGCGGAAAGCGAATATGATTGTTTCGGTGCGGCCCACTCCTCGACCTCCATTTCAGCAGGTCTTGGCATGGCGGTCGCCCGCGACCTCGCCGGCGAGGAGCGAAACATTGTCGCAGTGATCGGCGACGGCGCGATGTCCGCCGGCATGGCCTATGAGGCCATGAACAACGCCGGCGCGATGGATTCGCGCCTGATCGTGATTCTCAACGACAACGAGATGTCGATTGCGCCGCCCGTCGGCGCGATGTCGTCCTATCTGTCCCGCCTGACGTCCAGCAACACGTACCGTTCGCTGCGCGAGATCGGCAAGCAGGTCGCCAAGCGGCTGCCGAAGTTTGTGGAAAAGGGCGCGCAGCGCGCCGAGGAATATGCCCGCGGCATGCTGTCGGGCGGCACGCTGTTCGAGGAGCTCGGCTTCTATTACGTCGGCCCTATCGACGGTCATAATCTCGACCACCTGCTGCCCGTTCTCAAGAACGTGCGCGATTCAAAGGTCGGCCCGACCCTGATCCACGTCGTCACCGAAAAGGGCAAGGGCTACGTCCCGGCCGAGTCGTCGGCCGACAAGTATCACGGCGTGGTCAAGTTTGATGTCGCCACCGGCAAGCAGGCGAAGGCTCAGGCCAACGCGCCAGCCTACACCAAGGTGTTCGGCAACAGCCTCGTCAAGGAAGCCGAGAAGGACGACAAGATCGTCGCCATCACCGCTGCGATGCCGTCCGGCACCGGCGTGGATATCTTCAGCAAGGCGTTCCCTGACCGCACGTTCGACGTCGGTATCGCCGAGCAGCACGGCGTCACGTTTGCCGCCGGTCTGGCATCCGAAGGCATGAAACCGTTCGTCGCCATCTATTCGACCTTCCTGCAGCGCGCCTACGATCAGGTGGTGCACGACGTCGCTATTCAGGGCCTGCCGGTCCGCTTCATTATCGACCGCGCCGGCCTCGTCGGCGCCGACGGACCGACCCATGCGGGTTCGTTCGATCTGGCCTATCTCGGCTGCCTGCCCGGCTTCGTCATCATGGCTGCGGCCGATGAAGCCGAACTGGTGCACATGGTCGCGACCGCTGCCGCGATCGATGACCGCCCCTCCGCCATCCGCTTCCCGCGCGGCGACGGTGTTGGTGTCGATATGCCGTCGGTCGGCGTTCCGCTGGAGATCGGCAAGGGCCGCATTGTCCGCGAAGGCACCTCGGTGGCGCTGGTATCGCTCGGAACCCGCCTCCAAGAGTGCCTGAAAGCTGCAGACATTCTAAAGACCCATGGCTTAACGGCGACCGTTGCCGATGCCAGATTTGCCAAGCCGATCGACACGGACATGATCCTGCGTCTGGCGCGCGATCACGACGTGCTCGTCACCATTGAGGAAGGCTCGATCGGCGGCTTTGGAGCGCAGGTCCTGCATACGCTCGCAGAGAACGGCGCACTGGATAAGGGACTGAGGGTTCGCTCGATGGTTCTTCCCGATACGTTTATCGATCAGGACAGCCCTGCTGCGATGTACGCAAAGGCCGGTCTCGACGCCAAGGGCATCGTGACGCGCGTCTTCGAGGCGCTTGGCCGCGAAGGCGAGATCAGCGCGGTGCAGCTTGCTTAATCACGCGCCCCAAAAAGCCGAGATTAAGATCCTGCTGGCTCAGCCACGCGGGTTTTGCGCTGGCGTCGTGCGCGCGATCGAGATCGTCGAACGCGCGCTCGAGAAGTACGGCCCGCCGGTCTATGTCCGCCACGAGATCGTGCACAACAAGTACGTGGTCGAAAGCCTGAAGGCCAAGGGCGCGGTGTTCGTCGAGGATCTGCACGAGGTCCCGGCCAACGCAATCACAGTGTTCAGCGCCCATGGCGTCGCCAAGAGCGTCGAGGAAGAAGCCGCATCGCGCGGTCTTCCAGTCCTCAACGCCACCTGCCCGCTGGTCACGAAAGTTCACAATCAAGGCAAGCGCTACGTCTCCAAGGGACGCAAGCTGGTCCTGATCGGCCATGAAGGCCACCCGGAAGTCGTCGGCACCATGGGTCAGGTTCCCGGTCCCGTGATCCTCGTCCAGAGCGTCGAGGACGTCGCGGCGCTCGACCTGCCGAGCGACGAACCGATGGCCTATATCACCCAGACGACGCTCAGCGTCGATGACACCCGCGATATCATCGCGGCCCTTGAGGACCGCTTCAGCGACCTCGAAGGCCCAGATATCCGCGACATCTGCTACGCGACACAAAACCGCCAGTCTTCGGTGCGAGACCTCAGCAAGCTCGTCGACGTCATTCTGGTGGTCGGCGCGACCAATAGTTCCAACTCCAACCGCCTCCGCGAAATCGGGACCGAAGTTGGCGTCCCGAGTTATCTCATCGCCGACGGCAGCCAGCTCAATCCTGAATGGTTGAAGGACGCGAAAACCGTCGGCATCACCGCGGGCGCCTCGGCGCCGGAGGTGCTGGTCGATGATGTGATTGACGCCCTGCGGAGAATCGGACCGGTGACAGTGTCCGTGCTGCCGGGCCGGGAGGAAAATATCGAATTCAGACTGCCGGCCGAGTTGGTCCAACGCCAGCCGCGCCTCACTCCCGTGATGCAAGAAAGATAAACATTCATGGCGATACCGTTTTTCAAAGAGATCAAGATCGGCTCGTACCTCGTTAAGCAGAAGCTGCTTGGCCGTAAGCGCTATCCGCTGGTGCTGATGCTGGAGCCGTTGTTTCGTTGCAACCTCGCCTGCGTCGGTTGCGGCAAGATCGATTATCCCGATGCGATCCTGAATCGCCGCATGACGGCGCAGGAGTGCTGGGACGCGGCCGATGAATGCGGCGCACCGATGGTTGCGATCCCTGGCGGCGAACCGCTGATCCACAAGGAGATCGGCGAAATCGTGCGCGGCCTGGTTGAGCGCAAGAAGTTCGTCTCGCTCTGCACCAACGCACTGCTGCTCGAGAAGAAGCTCGATCTGTTCGAACCCTCGCCTTACCTGTTCTTCTCGGTGCATCTCGACGGCCTCAAGGATCATCACGACAAGGCCGTGTCGCAGAAGGGCGTGTTCGACCGCGCCGTATCCGCGATCAAGGCTGCCAAGGCTCGTGGCTTCACCGTGAACGTCAACGCGACGATCTTCGATGGCCATCCGGCTGAGGAAATCGCGAAATTCCTCGACTTCACGACCGAGCTCGGCGTCGGCGTTTCGATGTCACCCGGTTACGCTTACGAGCGCGCGCCGGATCAGGATCACTTCCTGAACCGCACCAAGACCAAGAAGTTGTTCCGCGACGTGTTCGCGCTCGGCAAGGGCAAGAAGTGGAATTTCATGCACTCCGGCCTGTTCCTCGACTTCCTTGCCGGCAACCAGACCTTCGAGTGCGAGCCGTGGGGGATGCCTGCGCGCAACATCTTCGGATGGCAGAAGCCCTGCTATCTGCTCGGCGAAGGCTACACCAAGACCTTCAAGGAGCTGATGGACACCACCGACTGGGACACCTACGGCACCGGCAAGTACGAGAAGTGCGCCGACTGCATGGCCCATTGCGGCTACGAGCCGACGGCTGCCAACGCGGCCGTGAGCAATCCGTTCAAGGCCCTGAAGGTTTCGCTGTTCGGCATCAAGACCGAAGGCCCGATGGCGCCCGAGATCGATCTGACCAACCAGCGTCCGGCGCAATACATCTTCTCGTCGGAAGTGCAGAAGCGTCTGTCGGAAATCCGTTCCGATGAAGCAAAGGCAGCGGAAGCCAAAGCGGCCAAGCTCGCGGCTCAGACGACAGCGCCTGCATCAACCAGCGCATCGACTGCGGCCTGATTCCAGACCGCATTCATTCAAAAGGCGCGAGCATTGCTCGCGCCTTTTTTGTTGCCGTCACCTGAGAGATTATTTAACCAGCGTCATTGCGAGGGGCGTAGCGACGAAAGAATGAGTGATCAGCCCAGAGCTTCTCGGCAGCCGCGCAACGAACGCAGCGCGCGGCTGAAATCGCGTCCCGTCGAAATCAGGTGCGGGATCGTCTTAGGGTTACGCGCGATCCCGCGCATCACCTTCCACATATCGACGTTACCGTTCGGCTTGATCGCGCTCATCGTCAGTTCAGGCAATGCGCGGTGCGCCGGATCGCTGATGACGCGTACCGCCGCGAACGGCAGCCCGTAGTGCTCGGCGTAGCGCGCGGCGATGTGGCTCTCCATATCGACGGCGTCAGCGCCGGTGGTGGCGCGCAGCGCCGTCTTGGCGACCTGACCGGTCACCACCTCCTCGACACCGACGAGAATGCCGGGAACCACTGCGCGGCGGCGTTTTGCCGGCAGCGCGACCAGATTTTCAGTCAGCACCGCGGCCGTGGACCAGCGTTGCTTGCCCGCAAGGATTTCGGAGGCAATGACCACGTCACCGGACCTCAGCGCAGGATTGAGACCGCCCGCGACGCCAAAGCTCACGATGCCGCGAATGCTCGCCGGATCGAACGACGTCATCATCTCGCGGAGCTGAACTGGATTGCTGGAACTGCAGATGACGGTGAGGCCGGGCCCGGCAGCGATGCGGGCCTCCTGCTTCAAGCCGGTCACGATCAGGACCGGCAGCCCATCTCGTTCTGTAGCGATGTGTGCGGCGTCCCCGCCCGCGCCAATAGTCACATTCCGATCCCCACGAAACGGCTGTTAGTATTACGTAGATTCCGGTACCGCGCCAGCGCCCACAACGGGAAGAACTTGGAATACCCGTGGTATCGCAAATAGAACACACGTGGGAACCCGCCCCCGGTGTACTGCGGCTCGGTCCAGAGCCCATCCTTGGTCTGATTTTGAATCAAATACGCAATGCCATGCTGAGTCGCGGGATGATCCACCTTCCCCGCAGCCATCAGGGCCAGCGTCGCCCAGGCTGTCTGCGAGGCTGTGGTTTCTGACTTCACATAGCCCTTGTAATCGAGCCGGTAGCTGTTGCCGTCCTCGCCCCAGCCTCCGTCGCTGTTCTGAATCGAGATCAGCCAGTCGGCGCCCTTCGCCATCACCGGATCGTTGTGATCGACGCCGGCTGCGTTCAGGGCGCAGAGCACGGACCACGTCCCGTAGATGTAGTTGACGCCCCAGCGCCCGAACCACGAGCCGTCGGGCAACTGCGTGCGGCGAAGATATTCGATGCCGCGGGCCAGCGCCTCGCTGGTCTTGGCAGTTTCGCCAAGCTGCGCCAGCATCGAGACGCAGCGCGCGGTGACGTCCTCGGTCGGCGGATCAAGCAGCGCGCCATGGTCCGAGAACGGAATGTTGTTCAAATAGTATTCGAGATTGTCGGCATCGAACGCGGCCCAGCCGCCATCCTTGCTTTGCAGGCCCAGCAACCATTCGCGGCCGCGCGCAATCGCCTCGTCGTATTTGGCGCCCGCTTGCAGCGTGCCGCGTGCACGGTCCATCGCCATGACGACGACAGCAGTGTCGTCGAGATCCGGATAATGCGCGTTGTTGTACTGGAACGCCCAGCCGCCCGGACGCACGCCCGGACGCTTCTCGATCCAATCGCCCTCGACGTCGAGCACCTGCTTCGGTTTCAGCCAGTCCAGCGCGACCTTGGCCGACGCTTCAGCCTTCTCGCCGCCGACTTCGATCATGGCGTGTGCGGCCAGCGCCGTGTCCCAGATTGGCGACACGCACGGCTGACAGTAGGCCTCATCGTCCTTGATCACGAGCAGGTTTTCGACCGACTGCCGCGCCAAAACGTAGTGAGGATGATCCTTCGGATAGCCAAGCAGATCATACATCATCACAGTGTTGGCCATCGCCGGGAAGATCGCGCCGAGACCGTCAACGCCATTCAGACGCTCAGTGACGAAGGCCACCGCCTTGTCGACCGCGCGCTGGCGGCTCTTCTTCGGAAACAGCGGATCGACGACGCGCAGAACCCTATCGAGCAGATCGAACCCTGTGAACCAGAGCTGGCTCTGATGCGGCGCTTTCGCCGTCATGCCGATCGACTTTGGATCTTCCAGGAACAACTCATCGATGCCGACGCCGAGCGGATTGCGCGCGCGCGGCTTCTTGTTCATCAGCACCAGCAGCGGCACGATCACGGTCCGCGCCCAGTACGAAATCTTGGTCAGGTGGATTGGAAACCAGCGCGGCAGCAGCATGATCTCCACCGGCATCATCGGCGCGGCACGCCAGGTGACGACGCCGAACAGCGCCAGCATGATGCGGGTGAAGACGTTGCTCTTGATCGCACCACCGCGGCGAAGAATCTCCTCGCGCGCTTTCTTCATATGCGGCGCGTCCACGGAATCGCCGATCATCTTGAGCGCGAAGTAAGCCTTCACGCTGGCGCTCATATCGAACTCGTGGCCATAGAACAGCGACCAACCGCCATTCTCGTTCTGGATTCGGCGCAGGTAATTAGCGATCTTGGCTTCCAGCGCGGCATCGACGGGCTCGGCCAGATAGTGCCGCAACAAGACGTACTCGGCCGGAATCGTCGCGTCAGCCTCCAGCTCGAACACCCAGTGTCCGTCAGGCTTGCGCGTATCCAGAATCGCGCGGCTCGCAGCCGCGATACTGTTTTCGAGGGCCGGCGCCGTGGGCGCAGCAGCGGCCTTGTGTTCGTCGAGGAGAGTCATGGAACTCCGTAAAATGCTGAATTTATTGCATTTTCAGGGCCATATCGGCAGCCTGATCACCTGAGCGGATAGCCCCCTCAATGGTCGCTGGCAGTCCCGTATCAGTCCAATCGCCCGCGAGGAACAGGTTTTTCCAATCGGTGGCAGTCCCTGGACGCATAGCATTTTGTTCCGGAGTTGCCTCAAATGTGGCACGCCGTTCGCGCACGATCTGCCATGGCGGCAGTGGCCCATTCGCCACCTCATCGCCGAGGCCTGCGGCCTTGCAGATGTCGCGCCAGATGTCGCGTGCCAACTGTTCACGCGGCACATTCACCAGCCGGTCAGCATTACTGATGGTGATCGACAGCCGCTGCGGAAACGCAAACAGCCATTCGATCAGTCCACCGACCACGCCCATCATCGGCGGCATGTTGTCCGGCGGATCGTAGCGGAAATGCGCGTTGACGATCGCGCGGAATTTTGTCGGCGCCTTCAACCCGAGCAGGATGGATGACGCAGCGCGTGGCGGCACCGCGAGCACGACAACGTCGCTCGGTGCCACGGTGACCGTGTCGTCACCGAACTCCAGAGCCGAGATGGTCTCGCCTGCCATCAGAACCTGACGCAATTCATGGCCGAAGTTGAGCGAGGCACCCTTCTCGCGCAGCAGCTTCAACGCTGGATCGACCAGAACGGCGCTCAGACCGTCGCGCGCAATCAGCGGACGGCACGACTTTCCGCCAGCAAGCAACGTCTCGCGCACGATAGCGCCCGCGAGACCCGCCGAGCCTTCCGGCGGATCGACGTTCAGCGCCGCGAGCAGCAGCGGCTGCACCAGCCGCTCATAAAGCATGCCTTCGCATTTCACGGTTTTGCCGACCAGTGCATCGGTCCCCGCCCAGATTACCGGCGCGAGTGCGAGGTAATCGCTCACACTCGTGTCCGGGACACGGCGCGACTTGTCGAATACCCATGTCGGCAAGCGGCCGTTGCCGAGATCGAGCATCCAACGCTTGTCGGTTTTCAGATCGACAAAATTGAACTGCGCGCGCTCCGGTCCCACGAGACCGGCCTCGCTCCCGATGGCCAGCGCATACGACCGCGCATGGAGATTCCCCGACAGCAAGAGATGATTGCCGTTGTCGATGACGAGATCGGTCGCAGCGTCATAGTACGAGCGGCAACGGCCACCGGCCTGCTGCGTCGCTTCATGGACGTGAACCTGGAATCCTTCATTCGCGAGCCGAATAGCCGCGGCTAGGCCGGAGACCCCGGCGCCGATGATATGTGCTTTTGCCATCAGATAAATGCGTACCGAATGAGAATGAAAATCTTGGCTGCCTTGCTGAGCTTGACCGGTCTGCGCGGCAACGCGAAGCCGCGTTCGACCAGCTTTTCGAGGATCGCGTGATAATATTCCGACATGATCTTCGGCGCGCGGACAACGCGGCGTGAATTGCGCGCCATAATATCGTTCGATTTGGCGAAGTGACTGCGCGCCTGCTTCAGGATTCCCTCGCATACGCGCGGCAGCCGCAGATCGGATGCGACCACCAACGGATCGTTCGACATGATGCCCGCGGCGTTGAGATCTTCGCGTGGCAGGTAAAGCCGGCCGAGACCGGCGTCCTCGTCGATATCGCGCAGAATGTTGGTCAGTTGGAGCGCGCGGCCGAGATGATGCGCCAGCAGGATCCCGTCGTCCTCGCCGAGGCCGAATACCCGCACCGACAATCGCCCCACCGCACTCGCAACCCGGTCGCAGTAAAGATCGAGCGTCTGCGCATCCGGCGCACGGATGTCGGCGGGCACGTCCATCTCCATGCCATCGATGATGGCGATGAAATCCTCGCGCCGCAGACCAAACTGCTTCACCGACGACACATAGTCGCGCAGATGCTGCGGCGGATTTCCGGCATAAAGCGCGTCGATATCGCGTCGCCACTGATCCAGCGCTTTCAGCCGCTCAGGACGCGGGCCGTCGGAATCAGCGATATCGTCGACCTGCCGGCAGAAGCTGTAGATCTGGAACATCGCCTCGCGCTGCTCGCGCGGCAGAATACGCATCGCTGCATAAAACGAACTGCCGGAGGCGGAGCCTTCGGGCGTGATTTGCGATGTGACGTCAGCAGTAGTCATGATGCATCACGCGCCGGAAACGTGGCGAACAACCGGCGTCTGTCCGGTCGCACGCTGGTACAGCGTGCGCGCCATTGCCGAGAGCGCGACGCCCAGCATCTGCTGTTTGGAGAGGTGAACGCGCTCGCTCAACGGATCGCGGACCTTCAGCAGATTGACGATCCTGTCGGCAAAGGCATCGATCACGGCAATCTCCAGCCCGAGACGCGTATCCTTCACCTGAGCAGGAAGCGAGCGCCCTTTGTTCAGAAGCGTTTCAGTCCGGCGCGCCAGATCTTGCAGGCATTTCAGTAACGCCGGCGGCGCGTGTCCCTCGCCCAGCATCTCCACCGTTGCACCTGCGGCGGCAAGCGCGTCGCGCGGGATATAGACGCGGTCGAGGTCGAGATAGTCCTTGCCGCAATCCTGCAGGTGGTTGTTGATCTGCAAGGCCGCGCAGATTGCATCGGACGCGGCCCAGGTCGAACGATCCTCGCCGTGGACGTCCAGCATGAAGCGGCCGACCGGCATCGCCGAGAGTGAGCAGTAATGGATCAGTTCATCCCAGTTTTCGTAGCGCAGTTTGGTGACATCCAGACGAAATGCGTTCAGCAGATCCTGCGCATGCTTCGGCGACATCCCGCGTTCGGCAAATGCAGCGCGCAGCACCACGGCCTCCCGCTGGCTATCGCCCTTGCCGAGGAGTTCAGCTTCCAGCAAATCAAGCTTGTCGAGCTTGTCCTGCGGCGCGAGCGACGCATGATCCGCGATGTCATCGCCGGTGCGCACGAAATTGTAGAACGCAAGAATCAGCGCGCGATGGCGCGGATGGATGATCCACGATGCGACCGGAAAGTTCTCGTCCTTATGGCCTTTGCCTGAACGCAATTCGCCTGCTGTTGTCATTACGAACTGGATACCTGTGCTTGGGCGCGGCCTTTCCACATTCCGCCACGTCCCTGAAAGTACTGGACCGCGGAATTGACCGTGAACACCATGTAAGCGATTGCGATTGCGGGGAGCGCGAGCCCCCAAAGCGCGGACTGCCCATAATATCGCAGGGTGGGCTGGAACGCGAGCGCCATCAGCACCCATGCCGCCGCTGCAAATCCCGCAGCAAAACCGTCGCCGAACAGCACGATCAGGACCGGCGCCAGATATACAAGGCACATGCCAAGAATGGTTCCGATCAGGATCGCCACCGAATATCGCAGTTGCGCGTAGGCCGACCGGGAAATCATCTGCCCGACATTGGCGATGGTATCCGATGCACGAACGCTTTTGACGTCCTGCGAGAAGCCGAGCCACACCGTCCCCTGCGTCTTCAGCCGCGCGCCGAGGGCGCAGTCGTCGATTAGCGATCCGCGGATCGCATCAATGCCGCCGGCATTTTTCAGCGCATCCCAGCGAGCAAGAATGCAGCCGCCGCCGGCCGCAGCTGTTGAGCGAGAGGAATTGCGTACCCAGCCGAACGGATAAAGCATCCCGAAGAAGAAGATGAACGCGGGGATCAGATACTTTTCGGCAAAGCTCTCGCAACGAAGCTTCGCCATCACGGACGTCATCGCAAGCTTGTCATTCTGCGCACGCGCCACCAGCCGCATCAGCACATCGCCGGAATAGACGATGTCCGCATCCGTCAGCAGGACGTAGTCCGGTGGCGATGGCCGATCCTCGACCATTGTAAGTCCCTGCTTCACCGCCCACAGCTTGCCGGTCCAGCCGGACGGCAGCGGACGACCCTGCAGCACTGTCAGACGATCCGATGCACCCATTGCCGCAGCGGCATCGCTCGCGATCTGCGGCGTGCCGTCCTGGCTTTGATCATCGACCAGGATCATCGACAGCACGCCGGGATAAGGCTGACTGAGAATCGACGTCACGCAGGCACCGACGCCCGCAGCCTCGTCCCGCGCCGGCACGACAACGGCGATCGAGGGCCAATTCACGAAGCCGGGCGCAGGCGCCAGATCATCAAACTTTTTTGTGCGCCAGAAGTCGCCCCGGCCCGCGATCAGATAAACCCAGGTCGCGAGGGAGAGCGCGGCAATAACCAATGATATTTGAGCAGACAATTCAGGCTCGCGAGCAAGGTTGGACACGGGGAAGCAGGCCTCCGCCGCAGTCGATTAGCAGGTTCGCGCCTCCTAGCACAATCCTCCATTGGAGGGAAATATCTCTATTATTTCAGTATTTTACGGCCACGTTTCGAGGCTGCCGGATACTCTCATGGGCGGGCCCGCTGCATTCAGGCCGATTCAGGGAACCATCAGACGTTTTGGCCAGCCGCGAAGCCCGACGACCACGCCCATTGGAAATTGAAGCCGCCGAGGTGGCCGGTGACGTCGATCACCTCACCGACAAAGAACAATCCCGGCACGGACTTGGCTTCAAAGGTTTTGGACGACAGTTCGCCTGTATCGACCCCACCGAGCGTGACTTCCGCCGTCCGGTAACCTTCGGTCCCACGCGGGGTCACCTGCCACTTGTTCACGAGCATCGCGACCGCCTGCAATTGCCGGTCGGACAGATCCGCCATGCGCGAAGTTCCGCCGCCCGCCTCTGCGATCATCTGCGCGAGCCGCCCCGGCAGCAGCCGCGCAAGCCCGGTCGCCAATTCCTGGCGCGGATGATCGCGGCGCATCTCCTTCAGCGCCGCGAAGACATCGACGCCGGGCGCCATATCGATCTGAATGTCGTCGCCGTCATGCCAATAGGATGAAATTTGCAGGATCGCCGGGCCGCTCAATCCGCGATGGGTAAACAGCATCGCCTCGTCGAACTGCGTCCCATCGCATCTCACCACCGCCTCGACGGAAACTCCGGCAAGGTCTTTTGATCGCGCCAGCAAGGCTTCATCGAATGTCAGCGGCACAAGTCCTGCGCGCGGGGGTACGATCTTGAGACCGAATTGTTCGGCGATTTTGTAGCCGAAGCCGCTCGATCCCATCTTGGGAATCGATGGACCGCCGGTGGCGATGACCAGCGAGCGCCCGCGCATCTCTCCACGATCGGTGATGACGGTGAAACCACCCTCACCCTTCGCGACCGACGATATCTTCGTGCCCGGATGCAGCGTTACGCCGGCCCTTCCGCATTTGTCGAGCAGCATGTCGATGATTTGCTGCGAAGAGTCATCGCAGAACAGTTGGCCGCGCGTCTTCTCGTGATAGGCGATGCGATGTTTCTCGACCAGCGCGATGAAATCGTGCTGGGTGTATCCGCTCAGCGCCGACTTGCAGAAATGCGGATTGCGGGACAGGAAGTTCGCAGGCGTGGTGTGCAGGTTGGTGAAATTACAGCGTCCTCCGCCGGAAATACGGATCTTCTCGGCCGGACGCTTCGCCTGTTCGATCACCGCCACACGCCGGCCGCGCCCGCCGGCAACACCGGCGCACATCAAACCCGCCGCCCCTCCGCCGAGGACGACGACGTCGTAAATCAGCGGCTGCTTCATAGAAGTTCAGGCAATAACGCGTTCGGCGCGACCATCATCGTGTCGCATCATTCAGCGGCGACAGGCATGTCCCGCAATCTCGTCGAATAATACGATGCATTCTGCTGCCCACCCGATGCGTCCCGCGCGAACAATATCAGATGGTGGGCGACCAGACCAACAGTGATGACACGCTCGATGTCGCCGCGCTTGAGCAGCGGCAGCGAGAACTTCCAGAACTCGCGCCTGTAATCGCTCTTGACGCCGACCTGCCAGACGATGTTGGCGAACATGGTCAGGCCGCGCTTGATATTGCGCAACGACAACCGTTCCTTGCTGTTGGGCAACTTGATCCGGTTCGGATAGGTGTGGATCACCTGATACTCGAAACGTGCGAACAGCTTTTCGGGCGTGTAGGCCCGGCCCATGCACTCGCGCCATGTGGAGACGACGTGATCGTAGGGAAGCAGGAAATCGACGTTAGAATCGCGGTCGCTGTCCCCGATCAGGCGGCCTTCGCGCTTGAGGCGATCCCACAGCGGCGTCTTCGGCAACGCCTGCAACAGGTTGATCGTCAGCAGCGGGATTTGCGATTGGTCTACGAATTCGAGAATACCCTCGCCCGCTTCGAGCGAGTCGGTATCCAGCCCGAGGATGATGCCGGACACCACTTCCAGGCCATAGCTGTTGAGCGTCTGCACACCCTCCAGGATCGGCATCACCATGTTGTGCTGTTTTGACATCGCCTTCAGCGCAGCAGGATCCGGCGTTTCGATGCCGCAGAACACCGTGGCGAAGTAGGCATCGCGCATCAGCGCCAGGATTTCGGGACGCTTCGCGATGTTCAGCGTGGCCTCGCACGCGAACTGAAGCGCGAAGCCGTTGCGCTTCTGCCATTCGACAAGATGCGGAAGGAGCTCCAGCGCCGCCTTGCGGTTGCCGATGAAATTGTCGTCGACGAAGTACACCGAGCCGGTGAGACCGCATTCGAGCAGCTTGTCGAGTTCTGCCGTAACCTGTTCGGGCGTCTTCAGGCGCGGGTTCCGTCCATAAAGTCCGGGGATGTCGCAGAACTCGCACTGATAGGGACATCCGCTGGAAAACTGGATGCTGCCGAGAAAATAACGCTCGAGCGGAATCAGCTCATACGCCGGAATCGGAAATTCCGACATCTCGCGGCGTTCTTGCGTCGTGAGAACGACCTGCTTGTCCGGCCGCGACGTATCGCGCCCCAGACGCCGAAACAGGTCTTCGGTGGCGTCGCCAAGTTCGCCGACATGAAGATAGTCGAAATCCGGGTAATTCTCCGGACACGCACTGACGGACGGGCCACCGAGCGCCACGGCAAGATTATGCTCATGGCCGCGGCGGCAGATGTCGTTGATTTGCGGACGCTGGATATGCATTCCGCTGACGAAAACGGCGTCGGCCCAGTCGAAATCCTCGGCCGTCGCGACTTTCATGTTCTCGTCGAGAAAGCGGACCTCCCAGCCCTTGGGCAGGGAAGCGGCAATCAGCAGCAGCCCCTGAGGGGGCATGAACGCCTGAACGCCGTCGGTCAGGGGGTATGCGTATTCGAAAGTGCCAAATGAGGGTGAATACCGGGGAAAAACACAAAGGATACGGCGAAGGGAAGGACTTACGACGTCTCTCATCAGGCCCCCTGCTCTCGAGATGTGCAGTTGCGCTAAGAACGAGCCACAATTCCGGTGAGATTAGGGCGCTTCCAAGGAGGCAGACCCGCGCTCAGCGCAACCTTACTCAGATAAGCAAGCTGTGGACCAGTCCAAGAACAACTGCCGTTCAAGGGCTTAGTTCCATGGGTTCCAATCCCGGTTCAGGCTGTTATCGTCCTTGTATAAAAAGACACAAGCCCTGCGGAGGAATGACCCAATGTCGCAAATCAATCGCCAGATCCTGCTGGTCGAAAAACCCACCGGCAAGCTGCTGCCGCAGAATTTCAAGATGGCCGAAGCCGCCATTCCCGAGCCGAAGGACGGCGAGGTGCTGGTGCGTGTGCGCTACATCTCGCTCGACGCCGCGAACCGCGCCTGGATGCACGGCGCGACCTATCGCGCAGCGATCGAAGCCAACACGGTCATGGCCGGCGGCGGGGTTGCCGAGGTGGTGTCGTCGAATGCGCCCGGCTTCACACCCGGCGACCTCGTGTTCGGTGATACCGGATGGCAAGAATACGCTGCGGTGAAAGCTAAGACTCTCGTCAAGGTGCCCCACATGGAGCCAATGACGCATCTGCTCAGCGTGTACGGCATCGCCGGCCTCACGGCTTATTTCGGATTACTTGATGTCGGCAAGCCTAAATCCGGCGAGACCGTCGTGGTCTCGGCGGCGGCAGGATCGGTCGGGTCGATCGTCGGACAGATCGCGAAGATCAAGGGCTGCCGCGTGGTCGGCATCGCGGGCGGCAAGGACAAGTGCAACTGGCTGGTCTCCGAACTCGGCTTCGATGCCGCTGTCGATTACAAGTCGGAGCCGGTATTCAAGGCGCTGAAGGCCGCCGCACCGAACGGCATCGATGTCTATTTCGATAACGTCGGCGGCGACATTCTCGAAGCGTGCCTGCCGCAGATGAACAACGGTGGCCGCATCGCGTGCTGCGGAGCAGTCTCACAGTATGATGGCGCACCATCGGCGACAGGTCCGCGCGGCGTCCCCGGACTGATCGTGGTGAAGCGCCTCATCATGCAGGGGTTCATCGTGATGGACTATTACGACCAGCGCGAAAAGGCGATGACCGATCTGCAGTCGTGGGTGAAAGCAGGCAAGCTCAAGGTGCAGGAAGACATCATCAACGGGCTGGAGAACACCCCCCAGGCGCTGATCGGACTTCTCGCCGGTGAAAACCGCGGCAAGCGGATGGTGAAGGTGTAACGAACCCCTCCTTGCAGTTTCATTCCATTCAAAATTGATGTGCCACCACTTCATAAACGCATAGCGCGAATGAGGTGAGTGGCACATGCCTTGCTGTGTCCTCTTCAACGTTATGGAGAGAGCAGACATGAGTTCAACGACCACTGATTCAAGCACTAGCAACGCGCGCTGGATTCAACTGTTGCTGGGAGTCATCGCGATGATGGCGATCTCCAGCCCGCAATATGTCTGGACGCTATTCGTCAAATCCTTCCAAACCACAACTGGCGCAACGCTTCCCGCGATCCAGATCACCTTCTCGCTGCTGATCGTCTTGCAGACATGGTTGTCGCCCGCACAGGGCTGGCTGATCGACCGTTTTGGGCCAAAGCTTCTGATCGCTGCGGGCACTGTGCTGAGCGGATTGGGCTGGGTGCTCTCGGCCTACGCAACATCACTGACTGCGCTTTATGCAACCTATGGCTTGTTTTGCGGCATCGGCACCGGCATCGTTTATATCGGCATCGTCGGACTGATGGTGCGCTGGTTCCCCGACCGGCGCGGTTTCGCCACGGGAATGGTTGCTGCCGGATATGGCTTCGGCGCGATCCTGACCACATTCCCGATCGATGCCATGCTGAAAAGCTCGACCTATCAGATGACGCTGATCACCTTCGGCATCATTCTCGGCGCTGTCGGCCTTCTGGCCGCGCTCGGTTTGCGCAATCCCAAAGCCGGCGAGACCGCAGCGGCGGCGACCTCGATCAAGGTCGCAACCTCGTCCATCGATTACGAACCGAAACAAATGCTGAAGACACCGATCTTCTGGCTGATGTTCGTCATGATGACCATGATGTCCACCGGCGGGCTGATGGTGATTTCACAGTTCGCGAATTTCACGAAAGATTTCGGCGTCGCCAACGTGATGATCTGGGGATTGGCGGCGCTACCGCTCGCGCTCACCATCGACCGCATCACCAACGGTCTGACACGGCCGTTCTTCGGCTGGGTGTCGGACAGGATCGGGCGCGAGAACACGATGGGCCTTGCGTTTATCTTCGAGGGTATCGCCATCGCGCTGATGGTCGCCTTTCGCGACAACGCACTTGCGTTTGTGCTGTTGTCGGGCGTCGTGTTCTTCGGATGGGGTGAGATCTTCTCGCTGTTTCCCTCAACGCTCACGGACACCTTCGGCACCAGGAATGCGACCACCAACTATGGCTTCCTTTACATGGCGCAGGGCATTGGCTCGGTGCTCGGCGGCCCGGTCGCAGCGATGATCCGCGAATCCACCGGAAGCTGGATGCCGGTCTTCGGCCTTATCATCGTCATGGACATCTTGACCGGTCTTCTGGCCCTCTTCGTGCTGAAGCCTTGGCGCGCAC
This sequence comes from Afipia sp., assembly GCA_030652315.1. Taxonomy (GTDB): domain Bacteria; phylum Pseudomonadota; class Alphaproteobacteria; order Rhizobiales; family Xanthobacteraceae; genus Afipia. The sequence goes on from JAUSAX010000023.1 coordinate 20,234, forward strand.
AGTGGTTTGGACATGCCGTCGGCGGCGTCCCCGTCGCAGCCCCGGCGGAATAGCGTTCTGACGCCGAAACACTAGAAATGCCCGGTAAAAACCGGGCATTTTGCGTTTTGCCAAAAGTGAAGTTTTCACTTACATAGGGACATCGCGTCCATTGTTGGCGCATCAACGCTAGTAAATGGATACGACCGATGCTCAATACGCCTCGCTCCCGCCGCGGCATGGTGACCTCGCCCCATCATCTCGCCTCTGAGGCCGGACTGCGCGTGCTGCGCGAGGGCGGCAACGCCATCGAGGCGACACTCGCGATGGCCGCCAGCCTGCCGGTGGTCTATCCGCACATGAACTCGATCGGTGGCGACGGCTTCTGGCTGATTTCCGCCGACGGCAAGCCGCCGATTGCAGTGGACGGCTGCGGCGCGGCCGCCATGGCCGCCACGCCGGAATTCTACCTCGCCAAAGGCCTCTCCGCGATTCCGCCGCGCGGTCCCCTCGCCGCGAATACCGTCGCCGGCACGCTGTCCGGCTGGGCCGAGGTGATCGCGATCAACAAGGAAATGGGCGGCAAGCTTCCGCTGTCGCGTCTGGTCGAAGACGCCGTGTGGTCGGCTGAGAACGGTTTCGCCGTCACGGCAACGCAGCAGGAATTGACCGAAACCAAATTCGCCGAACTGAAAGACTCGCCGGGCTTCGTCGATACGTTTCTGCTCGGCGGCAAGCTGCCGAAGGAAGGCCAGTTGATGAAGTTGCCGGCGCTCGGCGCGACGCTGAAGCGGCTCGGCCAGCACGGGCCGATGGACTTCTATACAGGTGCACTCGCCAAGGAAATCGCTGCGGATCTCACGCGCTGCGGATCGCCGGTGACCCTCGCCGACCTCGCAGCGCAGAAGGCGCAGCGCCGTCAGGCGCTGTCCGTCGCCGTCAAGGATGCGACGCTGTACAATTTCCCGCCGCCGACGCAGGGCCTCGCCTCGCTGATGATCCTAGCGATCTTCGAACGGCTCGGCGTGCAGGAAGCCGAGACTTTCGAATATCTTCACGGCATCGTCGAAGCCACCAAGCAAGCGTTTCTGGTGCGCGATCGCGTTGTGGGCGATCCGGCCTACATGACGGAGCAAGCCGAACACTACCTGACACCTGAGATTCTTGACGAACTCGCCTCGCGCGTCGCGCACCATCGTGCGCTGCCGTGGCCGGTGCCGGTCAATCCGGGAGACACTGTCTGGCTGGGCGCCATCGACAACAACGGCATCGCCGTCAGCTTCATCCAGAGCATCTACTTCGAATTCGGTTCGGGCTGTGTGCTCGAGAATTCCGGCATCGTCTGGCAGAACCGCGGCTCGAGTTTCCTGCTGGAGGGCGACGGTCCGCGCGCGCTGCGCCCCGGCCGCAAGCCGTTCCATACCCTCAATCCGGCGATGGCGCTGTTCAACGACGGCCGCCGCATGGTCTATGGCAACATGGGCGGCGAAGGCCAGCCGCAGAGCCAGTCCGCCGTGTTCAGCCGTTACGCCATGTACGGGCAGGGATTGCAGGCAGCGGTCACCGCGCCGCGCTGGCTGCTCGGCAAGACCTGGGGCGATGCCACGGTGACGCTGAAGCTGGAGAACCGCTTCGATCCGGCCGTCGTGCAGGCCATGCGTGACGTCGGCCACGACATCGAGATCCTGCCGGATTTCACCTCGACCATGGGCCACGCCGGCGCCGTGGTCCGTCATCCCGATGGAATGTTCGAGGGCGCCACCGACCCGCGCAGCGACGGCGCGGCGATGGGATTTTAGGAGCTGGACAGAGTCATTAAGCGGCGTTTCTCATCTTCATGCGCAACGTGATCTGAGTTTCGGCCTTAACTTCATGTCAGGTTGCGGCCGCGGCCGTAACCCATTCACCAGACTCTGCTTTCTCGACCATCAAGATACGCCGTCACCCTGAGGTGCCGGAGCGAAGCGAAGGCCTCGAAGGGCGACGGCGGCCAACGCCATCCTTCGAGGCTCGCAAACGCTCGCACCTCAAGATGACGTGAGACGGCTTCCTCGCCTTTGGTGCTGGCGAGTTGCAACGGCTACCTCCGCCGCAGGTGCTTCATCGCGTCGATGCAGCGGCCGGTGATGACTTCCCAATTGGCCGCCTTGATATCCGACGCCGGGCAAAGCCATGATCCGCCCACCGCAATCACGTTCGGTTGTGCCAGCCATGTCGTCACGTTCGATCCATCGATGCCACCGGTCGGACAGAAGCGCGTATTGGGGAATGGACCCGCCAATGCCCGCAACATCGGAATGCCGCCGGCCTGCTCGGCGGGGAAAAACTTCAACAGATTGAATCCCTTCGCCTGCGCTTGCATGACTTCGGATGCGGTTGCCACACCGGGCAGCAGGGGCAGCGCGCTGTCTGCCGCCGCATCGAGCAGTTCCGGGGGGGCGCCAGGGCTGACCGCGAACCGCGCGCCAAGCGCCTGCGCGCGCCGCAGATCGTCCGCGTTGAGTACAGTGCCGATCCCGACAATGGCATCCGGCACCTCGGCAATGATCGCCTTGGCGGCGGCCGCCGCAGCCTCGGTGCGGAACGTGACTTCGAGAACCTTCACCCCGCCTGCCACGAGCGCGCGAGCCAGCGGCACGCCATCCTCGACTCGATCAATGGTCAGCACCGGGACGATCCGCGCCGGGATCAGGATTTTCTCCAGAGCAACCTGTCTCTCGGACGCCGATAGGCCGGTCATGACGATCGCTCCGTCCCGGTCACATTGAATATCCTGCCCGACGGCATGTCCCCGCGCGGGATGATCGCGCCGCGATGGCCGACCACCACACCGGCCAGACGATGCCCGGCCCGCGCCGCCTCGGTCGGCGTCGCGCCGCCCAGCCGCGCTGCGAGATAGGCCGCCGAAAAACTGTCGCCTGCCGCCGTGGTGTCCACCACCCGGCTGACCGGTTCCGCTTTCACGATATCCTCCACGCCATCATGCCTGACAACGCTGCCAGGAGTGGCAAGTTTCAGCACGACTTCGCGGGCGGCCATGCGGTCGATCAGTTCACCGTGCATGCGCGCTCCGAACAATGGAGTGAGGTCATCGACAGACGCCAGCACGATGTCGGCGACGGCCAGCATGTCGCGATAGACCTGACGTGCGGTATCCAGGACCGGCCAGCCTTGTGAGCGAAAATTGGTGTCGAACGCTATGCGGGTCGATCCCTCACGGGCTCGTCGCAGCGCATCGATCAACCGCTGGCGGCCATCGGCGCTGTAGAGAGACAACGTGATGCCCGAGAGGTACACCATATCGTAGCCCGCCAGCGCGGCGAGCATCGCACCTGTTTCCGGCAGGTCGAGCAGCAGCCGCGCCGCTGCGTTCTCGCGCCAGTAGTAGAACGACCGTTCACCAGCCTCGCTGGTCCGGATCGCATAGAGACCCGGCAGCTTGCCGCCCACGCGCGACACGTGTGCGGTGCCGATGCCCTCGCCTTTCCAGGCCTCAACCATCTCGTCACTGAACGGATCGTCGCCGAGCGCGGTGATATAGTCCGCTTTCACCCCAAGGCGCGCGAGATAAATCGCAGTGTTGAGCGTATCACCGCCATAGCTGCGGGTGAGCTGGTTGCCTACGCCCTGCGAGAGCTCGATCATGCATTCGCCAATGCAGGCGACTGTCGTCATCACTGCACCGGGGGTTGTCAGCTCACGAATGTGCCACCGAGTTCATCCTCGATGTGAATGCGGATGATGTCGTCGAACGTCTTCTCGGCCGTGGTGAAGCCGAGCTTGAGCGCACGGTCGGTCACGAAATCCCGCGGCCATCCGGCCACGATGCCGACAATGGTCGGATCTGGCTGGTGTCTGATCCGTGCCGTCACGCTTGGACCCGCCACGCGCGTCAGCGCGGCGATCTGCTCGCCCACCGTCGCCGCGAGACCCGGCATGCTCAGCGCCCGGCGCGGGCCGATGGTGCTGGTGTCCATGGTCGCGGCATGCAGCAGGAAGCCCACGGCCGAGCGCGGCGACGCGTGCCAATGGCGAACGTCTTCGGACACCGGAAGGATCGCTTCCTTGCCGGCCAGCGGTTCCCGGATGATGTTGGAGAAAAAACCCGAAGCAGCCTTGTTCGGCAACCCGGGCCGCACGCATATGGTGGGAAGACGGATGCTGACGCCGTCGAGCAGGCCCTTTCGGGTGTAGTCCGAAATCAGAAGCTCTCCGATCGCCTTCTGCGTGCCGTAGCTCGTCAGCGGCGTCGTGAAGAACTCGTCACCGATCTTGTCCGGGAAAGGCGCGCCGAACACCGCGATCGACGACGTGAACACCACGCGCGGCTTGTAGCCGCCGCCAATGGCGCGGATGGCATCGATCAGATAGCGCGTGCCATCGAGATTGATCCGGTACCCTTTGTCAAAATCCGCCTCGGCCTCGCCCGACACGATGGCAGCCAGATGAAAAATCACGTCCGGCTTGGCCGCTATCAGCTTTGCTACCGCCGCCTGCTCGGCAACGTCACAGGTCACGACCTCGACTGGAATTGACGTGTTCGGCTTCGTGGGGGGGACGACGTCCTGCAACGTGATGCGCGTGACATCGGACTTGCCGAGTTTGCCATCGTGCGTCAGCCGTTCGACAAGTTTGCGCCCGACCATGCCGGCCGCGCCGAGAACAAGAATATGCATCGAATATCCCTTTTACTTTTCTTTCGTCATTCCGGGATGGGCCGCTGTCGGCCCTTGCCGACGTGAGGCACAGGCCCGGAATCCATACTTTCACCAGAGGTTATGGATTCCGGGTTCGCTCGCAAGAGCGAGCGCCCCGGAATGACAGAACTATTCCTTGACCGCACCGGTCATGGCGGACACGTAATGTTCGACGAAGAACGCATAAAGGATGACCAGCGGCAGCGAGCCGACCAGTGCACCCGCCATCAGCGATCCCCATTTGTAAATGTCACCATCGACGAACTCGTTGACGATTGCGACGGGGACCGTCTTGTTTTGCGTCGATGACAGAAACGTCAGAGCGTAAATGAACTCGTTCCAGCATAGCGTGAACGAGAAGATGAATGCCGAGATCAGCCCCGGCACCGCGAGCGGCAGTACGATCTTGGTCAGGATCTGCCAGCGGCTGGCACCGTCGATCAGTGCGCATTCTTCCAGTTCATACGGGATGGTCTTGAAGTATCCCATCAGCAGCCAGGTCGAGAACGGGATCAGCAACGTCGGATAGACCAGGATCAGCGCCAACGGCGAGTCGAACAGACCGTACGAATGAATCACCGACGCCAGCGGAATGAACAGGATCGACGGAGGAATGAGATAGGCCAGAAAGATCGAGGCACTGACGACATTGGCGCCCTTGAACCGCAGGCGGACGATGGCATAGGCCGCCAGCACGCTGGCGACGATCGAGATGAACGTTGCCGCTCCTGCGACATACATAGTGTTCCACAACCAGCGCGGATACTGCGTCTCGAACAGCAATTTCTGAATGTGCTTCAGCGTCGGCTTCACAACCCAGAACGGGTTGTAGGTCTCCATGTCGATCAGTTGTTCGTCGGGTTTGATCGACGTCAGCGCCATCCAGTAGAATGGAAACAGCAGGATCACGATCATGATGAACAGCGGAATGTAGAGCGTCACGATCTTGCTGGGCAAGGTCTCCAGATAGCTCATGCCCTCGCTGTTGTCGGTCGCCGACTGCGTCGCGGCTGGCGGATGTGCTGCGTGATCAGTCATTGTTTGATCCTTGCTGCCATTTGCGCCATGCGCGCGCGGGGCTTGCCCCGTTCGCGCAAAACCAGAGATTTCAGCGGCGCGGAGTGATCAGTCATTGTCGGCCCCCTGCTGCCATTTTCGCCGCTGCATGCCGAACCACGAGATGGTGATGGCTGCGAGCAGGAACGGGATCATGGCGGTTGCGATCGCCGCCCCCTCGCCCAGCCGGCCGCTGAGAATGCCGCGCTGGTAACTCAATGTCGCCATAAGATGCGTAGCGTTGACAGGGCCACCGCGGGTGAGCGCCCAGATCAGTTGGAAGTCGGTGAACGTGAACAACACCGAGAAAGTCATGACCACCGCGATAATCGGCGTCAGCAGCGGATAGGTGATGAAGCGGAAGCGCTGCCAGTTCGTCGCACCGTCGAGTGTCGCGGCTTCATAGAGCGAGGGCGACACCGTCTGCAGGCCCGCCAGCAACGTAATGGCGACGAAGGGAACACCGCGCCAGATGTTGGCGATGATGACGCTGACGCGCGCCCAGGTGGAGTCGCCCAGAAAATTGATGTTCTGGTTGATCAACCCCATCTTGGTCAGCGACCACGAGATGATCGAGAACTGCGAATCGTAAATCCACCAGAATGCGATCGCCGACAGAACGGTGGGCACAATGAACGGGATCAGCACGGCAGCCCGGATCAGGGCCTTGAACGGCATGCTGCGATTGAGCAGCAGCGCAAGATAAAGCCCGAGCGCGAATTTGATGGCGCTGGCGACGATTGTGTAAACGAGCGTGTTGAACACCGATAGCCAGAAGACGCCGTCTTCCCAGAGCCACTCGTAGTTCTCCAGGCCGATGAAGACGCCGGGGCGTCCGATGCGCACATCCGTAAAACTCATCCAGACGCCGAGGCCGAGCGGATAAGCCAGAAACAGGATCAGGAAGCCCGCTGCGGGCAGCATGAACCAGAGTGCGATCCAGTTGTGATTCGTAATCAGCCGCTGCCAGGCAGATAGCGTGCTGACGTAAGGTTTCGCTCCGGGCGCGCTTGCAGGGATCGCGGTCATGGTCCGAACCTTTGTCGCGTCGTCCGCAAATGGGAACCGGCCTTGCGGAAAGATCACGCGCAGATGGTTGATCGAAAGAATAGCCGGCGCGAGATGTCCCGCGCCGGCGATGCTGGACGTTAGCGATACAGCCGCTTGGCCTGACGTTCGGCGAAGGCAATGGAGCCCTTCAGGTCTTCGCGGCCGGTGCAATAATTCGCGAACATATCGACGACCACGAAGTCGGCGATAGCCGCCGCGGCATTTTCGCCGAGGGTGCCGAGACCGCCGGGCGTGAGCGTGCGCTTGGCGACATCGCGATACACGGTGTTCTTCGGATCGGAGGTCCAGACCGGGTTGCTGTCGGACGCATTCAGGAACGACGACAGATAGCCCGACGCAGATGTGAGCCAAGGATTGTACTGATCGGCTTCCATCATGAATGCGGTCAGCGCCTTGCACGCCTGCGGATACTTCGTGAAGTTGAAGGTCAGCATGGTGAAGGGCAGATGCAGTTCGGTCGGCTTGCCGGCCGGGCCGATCGGCATGTAGGCGTGGTTCATGTCGTCGGCGATCGCCTTGGCTTCGCGCTTCGCCGTGACGTAAACCGAAATTCCGTTACAGGTGACGTGCAACTGACCGGCAACGAACGCCTTGTTGTTGGACGAGTCGTTCCATGACGCCGTGCCGGGAATGAACTCGGCATACAGCGCCTTGACGTATTCCAGTGCCTTGGCGGTTTCCGGCGAGTTGATGATGACCTTGTCGTTCTTGTCGACGAGATAGCCGCCATGGGTCCACAGTGCCCAGTGCAGCCAGGTGTTGCCGTCACCCGACGCATGGCCGAGCGCCATGCCGGCCGGCGTGCCGTTCTTGTTGAGCGCCTTGCAGAGTTCGAGGAAACCCGCGGTGTCCTTCGGGAATTCCTTGAAGCCTGCCTTTTCGCACGAACTGATGCGATAGTTCATCAGCGCGCCGGTGCAGGCGACCGGAATGCCGATCCACTTGCCATCCTTGTTCTTGCCATAGGCATTGGCCGAATCCGCCCAGCCGCCGTACTTCTTGCCGAGATAGTCGGCGACATCGGAGACGTCGGTGCATTTGGTTGGCAGAAGATGCGGCAGCGAATACAGACCCCACACCATGTCGAGTCCCTGCCCGGTGTTCGCAGCGACAGATGCCTTCGGCTGAAGATCGTCATAGGATTCGTTCGTGACGTTGACTTCGACGCCAGTGGCCTTGGTAAAGGCCTGCATGATGTTCATGAAGGCGACGTCTTCGGCTTCCACGAAACGCTTCCAGCGCAGCAGGTTGATCTTGGCGCCGGCCTCCGGTTTCCACTGCGTGGTCTGTGCCCAGGCCTTGGCAAAACCAAGCATTTGATCAGCGGATATGGTCGCCGCGCCCGCGAGCACGGACGCGCCGCCTTTCAGAAGCGAACGACGATCTGGTGTGAAACCACTCATAATTGACTTCTCCCTGTTGTGCCGGCTCTTGATTGTTTCGACCGGCTGTTGGCTATGATTTTGCGCGTAAGTTTATCTTTCTATTCAGGCATGATCTTTTCCGAAAACCGGTTCCCACTTTTCGGGATCATGCCTTAGTTGATGAGACGCTTTCCGGTCTCCTTGTCGAAAACATGCGCGGAGGTCGGAATCGGCCGCAGCTTGACCTTGTCGCCCGGCTTCACCGGGCGCCGGTCGCGAATGACCGCGATCAAGTCCTGCTGGCCGATGCGCGCGACGATCTGGGTTTCCGATCCGGTCGGCTCGACCACGACGACCTCGGCTTCGATGCCGTCGTCGGCGAACTCAAGATGCTCGGGGCGAATGCCGTAGATCACCGGCTTGCCGTCGAGACCCGCGCGCGACGCCATCAGTGGCAGTTTGCTGCCGTTCGCCGTCTCGACATGGGGCGTGTTGCTGCCAACCAGTTTGCCTTCGAGAAAATTCATCGCCGGCGAGCCGATGAATCCCGCGACAAACTTGTTGTCCGGGTGATCGTAAAGCTCGAGCGGCGAGCCCATCTGCTCGACGATGCCGTCGTGCATGACGACGATCTTATCCGCCATGGTCATCGCCTCGATCTGATCGTGGGTGACATAGACCGTGGTGGTCTTCAGGCGCTGGTGCAACTCCTTGATCTCGGTGCGCATGGCGACGCGCAGCTTGGCGTCCAGATTGGACAGCGGTTCGTCGAACAGAAAGACCTGAGGATCGCGCACGATGGCCCGGCCCATAGCAACGCGCTGGCGCTGCCCGCCGGACAATTGCCGGGGATAACGGTCAAGCAGTGGCGTCAACGCCAGAATATCGGCGGCGCGATGGACGAGCTTATCGATCTCGTCCTGCGGCGCGTCACGCAGCTTGAGAGAGAAGCCCATGTTCTTGGCCACTGTCATATGCGGATAAAGAGCGTAGTTCTGGAACACCATGGCGATGTCCCGCTCTTTCGGCTGGACATCGTTGACCACGCGATCGCCGATCGAAATTGTTCCCGACGAAATCTTTTCCAGGCCTGCCAACATCCGCAGCAAGGTCGACTTTCCGCAACCGGAAGGGCCGACCAGAACGACGAATTCCCCGTCCTCGATCGGAACAGTCACGCCGTGCAGAACTTCAAATCCGCCAAACGATTTACGCACGTCGTGAATATGCACGGACGCCATATAGCCTCTCCTCCCTGTCGTCTCGGCGTCGTCCGGCGGAAGCCGTCGCTGCTCTGTTTTTGTTTCGAGGTTCGGAAGCGCGTTGAACCTATTCTCTGCGGTTCACCCGTTCTTGCTATTAGACAGACGTATTAGCAGAGATTTCCGGTTTTGTCCCAAAGATCGGATGTTTGAGCCGGCAGCGTTGCAGATGCCGCTTCGACATGCAAACATTACCTAGACGCGGACGCACCGAGTGTGCAGTGCGGGAGAAATCTTGTGAAAAAAACTGACGATCACGCCGCAATAAAAAATGGCGAACGACGCAAACTGCGATCCCAGCTCTGGTTCGATAACCCGGACAACCCCGGAATGACCGCACTCTATCTCGAGCGCTACCTGAATTACGGGCTGACCCGGCACGAGCTGCAATCCGGCAAACCCATTATCGGTATCGCCCAGACCGGCAATGACCTCTCGCCCTGCAATCGGCATCATATCGAACTGGCCCAGCGGGTCCGGGAAGGCATCCGGGAGGCCGGCGGCATTGCGATGGAATTTCCGACCCATCCCATTCAGGAAACCGGCAAGCGGCCGACGGCGGCGCTTGACCGCAACCTGGCCTATCTCGGCCTTGTCGAAATCCTGTTCGGCTATCCCCTCGACGGCGTGATCCTGACCACCGGATGCGACAAGACCACCCCGGCCTGCATGATGGCGGCAGCAACCGTCAACATTCCTGCCATTGTTCTCTCGGGTGGACCGATGCTCAATGGCTGGCACAACGGCCAGCGCTCGGGCTCCGGCACCGTGGTCTGGAAGTCGCGCGAAGAGATGGCGGCCGGCAAGATCGACTACGACGAGTTCATGGACATCGTGGCGTCGTCCGCGCCTTCAGTGGGCCACTGCAACACCATGGGCACCGCCTCGACCATGAATTCGCTGGCGGAAGCGCTCGGCTTCTCGCTGCCGGGATGTGCCGCGATCCCCGCGCCCTATCGCGAGCGCGGCCAGATTGCTTATGAAACCGGCAAGCGCGCCGTCGAGATGGTGTGGGAAGACCTCAAGCCGTCCGACTTCCTGACACGGAAAGCGTTCGAGAACTGTATCGTCGTCAATTCGGCGATTGGCGGCTCCACCAACGCGCCGATCCATATCAACGCTCTCGCCCGCCACATCGGCGTTGATCTCTCCATCGAGGATTGGCAGACGATCGGTCACGACGTGCCGCTGCTCGTGAACATGCAGCCGGCCGGATTCTATCTTGGCGAGGAGTATCACCGCGCGGGCGGCGTGCCGTCGGTGGTGCGCGAACTGATGAAGCATAAGCGCATCCACGAAGATGCGCTGACCGTTAACGGCAAGACCATGGGCGAGAACTGCAAGGCTGCGCCCGCGCCCGACAGCGACGTGATCCGCACCTATGACAAGCCGCTGGTGAAGGATGCCGGCTTCATCGTTCTGCGCGGAAATCTGTTCGATTCGGCGATCATGAAGACCAGCGTGATCTCGAAGGAATTCCGCGACCGCTATCTTTCCAATTCCAAAGACCCGGAAGCCTTCGAGGGCCGCGCCATCGTGTTCGAGGGACCAGAGGACTATCATCACCGCATCGACGATGAATCCCTGAACATCGACGAGCACTGCATGCTGTTCGTACGCGGCGTCGGGCCGATCGGCTATCCCGGCGGCGCGGAAGTCGTGAACATGCAGCCGCCGGCGGCTCTCATCAAGAAGGGCATTACATCACTGCCCTGCATCGGCGACGGACGGCAATCCGGCACATCCGGCTCGCCGTCGATCCTCAATGCCTCGCCGGAAGCTGCCGCCAATGGCGGCCTTGCGATCTTGAAGACCGGCGACCGCGTGCGCATCGATCTCAACAAGGGCGACGCGAACATCCTGATCTCGGACGCCGAGGTGAAGCAGCGCCACGCCGATCTGATAGCCAAGGGCGGCTTCCCCTACCCGAAGAACCAGACACCGTGGCAGGAACTCTATCGCAACACCGTCGGCCAGCACGCCACCGGAGCGTGCCTCGAGCTTGCGACGCGCTATCGCAACATCGCCGGCACCATCGGCGTCGCGCGCGACAATCACTGAGTCAGCGTCATTGCGAGCGCAGCGAAGCAATCCAGAAACCAGAGGTGGAAAACTGGATTGCTTCGTCGCTCCGCTCCTCGCAATGACGGCCATCCGACACGAGGAAGAACATGTCTGACCGACTGAAAGGCAAGCGCGCGTTCGTGACCGCAGGCGCTGCGGGCATCGGCCGCGCCTGTGCCCTCGCCTTCACCCGTGAAGGCGCGACCGTAATCGCGACCGACATCGATGAAGTCGGCCTCGCCGCGTTGAAAAACGAAGGCGTCTCCGAAACGTACAAACTCGACGTGCGCGACACCGCGGCAGTTGAAAGCATGGCGAGGACGGTCGGCAAGGTCGATATCCTGCTCAATGCTGCGGGCTTCGTGCACAACGGCACCGTGCTGGACTGCACGGACGCCGACTGGGACTTTTCCTTCGACCTCAACGTCAAGTCGATGCATCGGACGATCCGTGCATTCCTGCCTGCGATGCTGGAGGGCGGCGGCGGCTCCATCGTCAACATCGCCTCGGCCGCAGGTGTATTCAAGGCTGCACCAAACCGTTATGTCTACAGCGCAACGAAAGCCGCCGTCGCGGCATTAACCCGCGCCGTGGCTGTCGATTTCATCACCAAGGGCATCCGCTGCAATTCGATCTGCCCCGGCACCATTGAAACGCCGTCGATGCTGGGCCGCGCGGCCGCGCTGGGGACCGGTGGCCGTGAAATGTTCGTCAGCCGTCAACCGATGGGACGGCTCGGCACTGCGGACGAAATCGCCTCACTCGCGCTCTATCTCGCCAGCGACGAAAGCGCCTTCACCACCGGCGTCGCCCACATCATCGATGGCGGCTGGACGCTCTGACAACAATAAAATCTCGGGAGAAACGCCTTGAACAAGATCGATCTCAGCGGACGGTTCGCCGTCGTCACCGGCGGCGCGCAGGGGTTTGGCCGTGCCATCACCGAACGCTTCGCCGCCTCCGGCGCGAAAGTCGCGATCTGGGATTTTGACCAGGCGCTGGCCGAGAAGACCGCGAAGGAGATCGGCGCTGCCGTGACCGTGCACAAGGTGGACGTCACTGATCCCGCTGCGGTTGAGGCGGCGCGCGACGCAACACTGAAGGCGTTCGGCCGGATCGACATTCTCGTCAACAACGCGGGCATCGCCGGCGTTAACAAGACCGTCGCCGATCTGTCATATGACGAATGGCGTCAGGTGATGAAGATCAACCTCGACGGCCCCTTCATCTGCTGCAAAGCCGTGGTCCCGGCCATGATGAAGCAGAACTACGGGCGGATCGTGAATATCGCCTCCATCGCTGGCAAGGAAGGCAACCCCAACGCATCACACTACTCGGCTTCGAAGGCGGGCGTCATCGCGCTGACCAAATCGCTCGGCAAGGAACTGGCCGGGACCGATATCGCGGTCAATGCCGTCACACCCGCCGCCGCCAAGACCGCGATCTTCGACCAGATGACCCAGCAGCATATCGATTTCATGCTGTCGAAAATTCCGCGTGGGCGGTTCCTGAAGGTGGAAGAACTGGCGTCGCTGGTGGCGTGGATGGCGTCCGAGGAATGTCTCTACACCACCGGCGCGGTGTTCGACATCTCAGGCGGCCGCGCGACGTATTGACGTACTACCTTCTGTTCTGCGCTTGGTACGCGCCACTTCCGATGTCGTCCCCGCGAAAGCGGGGACCATAACCACCAGCCTTTCGTTTTGAAAGGATGATGCAACATCTCGCCCACGCGAAACTAAGGAAGTATGGGTCCCCGCTTTCGCGGGGACGACCCGTGGCCGAGTGCTCATCGCCGTCCGGGACGATCGTCCGACTGTCCCGCTACTTGATCGTCACCGTGATTTTCTTCGACACGACCGGCGGATCGAAGGGATAATGCTTGGCGTCACCCAGCACGAGTTGAAGCGTGTGTTTTCCGGGCGGCAACTCGATGCGAGCCTCGGTCTGCCCCGCGCCGAAGTGAAGGTGGGACTTGTCCTGCGGGATCGGCTCCTTGGGATCGAGCGGGTCGTTCACATCGACCAGCAGATGATGGTGACCGGCGTTGGCGAAGTTGTCACCGGCGTGGGTGACGCCCATATTGCGCAAACCGAAACGACACCAAAATGCCCCCTTGATCGTCGCGCCATCCTGCGGCCAAACGAAATAGAGATACGCATCCTTGGCCGCCGGTGTTCCCTGGGCGTGGGCCGCGAACGACAGCAATGACAGCGCCGCCGACAGCGTGATGGCCCTGATGATTTCCATGACGCCTCCTATCGGGAGAGAGCAACGCGGAAGCCGTGAGTTGGATAGCGCACCGCGACGTCGTATCGGTCCCGGCTTGCCGGACGGGCAGAACGCGCATCATTTCTCCACGAGCCGGACCGGATCACGCGCGCGGAGCAATCCCCGGTGAGCCATGCCGAACCATCCGATGGCGCGCCCTGATAATTTTTGTTCCAGCAATCCTCGACCCATTGATCGACGCCGCCACCCATATCGTGAAGCCCGAATGGATTTGGCTTGAGACTGGCGACTGCCATCGGCTGCTGGGCCACAGCGCCGTCAATGCAGTTCTTGCAATTGACCATGCCAGGCCGGAATTGATCACCCCACCAGTATTTTGTCTGGGTGCCGCCACGCGCGGCGTATTCCCATTCGGCTTCACTCGGAATCCGGTAGCTCTTTCCCGTCATTTGCGTCAGCCACGCGGCGAACTGCTTGGCATCATTCCAGTTCACATCCGTCACCGGGGCGTCTTCCCTGTCCACTGCCACAAACCCGCAAGCCTTCGCCGCCGTGCATTCGTTCCACTCCTTCACCGTCACGGGATATTTTCCAATCGCGAATGGCTTGACCGTCACCTGATGAACAGGTTTCTCGGTGATGTCGTCATTGCTGCCCATGGCAAAGCTGCCGCCCGGAAGCGAAACCATTTCAGGTTCTTTAGTTGGTTGCAGTGAGGGCTGTTGCTTTATCGCCGGCGCGACCGCCGTGACCGACGTCTTCGGTGCAGCTTGGGGAGCCGCCGGCGGTGACGGCACCGCCTTCGCGACGTCTGCCGGAGGTGGAACCGCAACAGGCGGGCGGCTGGCCACCTGGCTGTCCGATCGGATCAATAAGTACCAAAGCACGCCGCCAGCGAGAACTAGAAGAGCGATGGTCGCAGCGGCCAACAGCATGATCACCGGTCGCATGCGGTTCTCGGTCATCGCAGAGGGATCGGGCAAGACCCGATAGACCCGCACCGGATCGGTGATGTTCTTGACCTGACGATCGCCGAGTGACTGGTAGCCGCAGACGAGCTTGTGTTTGACCTGCTCGTAGATTCCGCCGGAAATGAAAATCTGCCCGGGGGTGGCGATGCCTTCGAGGCGCGCAGCCACATTCACGCCGTCGCCGTACACATCCTCATCTTCGATGATGACGTCGCCTAGATTGACCCCGATACGATATACGATCCAGTGTTCACGCGGCAGCGATGCATTTCGGCCGACCATGCTCTGCTGGATGACAATACCGCACCGGACCGCCTCGACCGGACTGTCGAAGATCGCGATGAAGCCATCACCCGTTGTCTTGACCAATCTGCCATGATGTTCTGCGATGGTCGGCTCAATCAGATCGCGCTCGATACGCTTGACCCGAGCGTAGGTCCCGTCTTCATCGACCTGCATCAGGCGGCTATAGCCCGAGATGTCACCCACGATGATAGCCGCGAGGCGACGCGCTGTTGCGTCGTGCGAATTTTCCTTGTCGTTTCCCGAATGGAGGTGACGAATTTCGCCGCGCATGCTCAGCGCCTCACCATCGAAACACGCAACTTTCGCGCCGGCAATTTTACCTTGCCGCTCTGCTGCCAACAGGCGCGAAAGCTACGCCTAACGACCTGTTCCGACAATCACCTGAAAGATGCTCAATGCGGTTCCCGATGGGTCAGCGTGACTGTCGGATGAGGTGTGCTATTTCAATGAGCCTTTCTAATCCGGATCCGACTCGTGACCGTGCAGGTAGCCCTTGATCTTGGGGTCCGGCATCAGGATCGCCGCGAGCAGCGCGATGGCGCAGAGTATGGTCACGTACCAGAAGAAGCTCGACTCCATGCCATAGTCCTTGAACCATAGCGCGACATATTCCGCCGATCCGCCGAACAGCGCGTTGGCGATAGCATAGGCAAATCCGACGCTAAGCGCCCTCACCTCGGGCGGGAACATCTCCGCTTTCACGACGCCGCTGATCGACGTGTAGAGCGAGACGATCGCCAGCGCGAGCACGATCAGGACATAGGCCATATACGGACTGGTGACACCGCCGATGGCATACATCAGCGGTACGACGCAGACCGTCGCAAGGACACCGAACATCCGCATCTGCGTCCGGCGCCCAATCCTGTCCGACAGCGCGCCAAACGGAGGCTGCATGATCATGTAGGTGAACAGCACCGCGCTCATGACAACATTCACGGTGCGATGGTCCATATGCGCCGAATTCACCAGATACTTCTGCATGTACGTCGTGAACGTGTAGAAGATCAGTGATCCACCTGCCGTGTAGCCGAGCACCAGCAGGAATGGCTTCAGGTGATGGGTGAATATGGTGCGCAACGAACCCGCACCTTCCTTGGAGCGGCTCTTTTCGGATGACGTCTCGTGCAGCGACATTCGCAGGTACAGCGCAACGACCGCGCATAGCGCCCCGATCAGGAACGGAATACGCCAGCCCCACGCGCGCAGATCCTCATCCGACATCGAAAGCTGAACGACGAGTACGACGAGCGACGCCAGCAATTGTCCGCCGATCAGTGTGACATACTGAAACGATGCGTAGAAACCACGCTTGCCGGGAAGCGAAACCTCGCTCATGTAGGTTGCGGTCGTGCCATATTCGCCACCGACCGAAAGCCCTTGGATCATGCGCGCCACCAGCAGCAGAATCGGCGCTGCGACGCCAATGGTGTCATGGGTCGGCAGCAGGCCGATGGCGAGCGAGCCGCCGCACATCATCAGAATGGACGTGACCATCGATGTCTTGCGGCCATACCTGTCGGCGATGGTGCCGAAAATGTATCCCCCTATCGGCCGCATCAGAAAGCCGATGGCAAACACAGCCGCCGTCTGGAGCAATTGCGTGGTCTGATTGCCCGCAGGAAAAAACGCGTGGGCGAAATAAAGCGCCGTGAACGCGTAAGCGTAGAAATCGTACCACTCGACGAGGTTTCCGGAGGAACTTCCGACGATGGCCCATATCCGGCGGCGGCGATCCGCATGTTCTTCCGCCGTCATGGTCATGGTGCTCATTCACGCTCTCCGTTAGAGAACCGATCGGAACGAGTGATCTTCGCCAGATTTACCGCTGAAGTCCAGCGGGACCTTCACGCCGCATGAAATCGAAATCGCAGCCCTCGTCGGCCTGCGTGATGGTTTCATGAAACAGATGCGCGTAGCCGCGCGCTGCCCAGTCCGGTGTTGAAGGTGCGGCCAGCGCCGCCTGACGCTTCTTCAATTCAGCGTCATCGATCAGCAGATCGATGCTCCGTCCCGCGACATCGAGCCGGATCATGTCGCCGGTCTGCACCAGCGCGAGCGGCCCGCCGACAGCAGATTCAGGCGTGATGTGCAGCACGATGGTGCCGAAGGCCGTTCCGCTCATGCGCGCATCGGAAATCCGCACCATATCCTTGACGCCCGTGCGCAGGATTTTCTGCGGGATCGGCAGATAACCGGCCTCCGGCATGCCGGGTGCACCTTTCGGCCCGGCATTGCGTAACACCAGCACATCGTCAGCCGTGACATCGAGAGCGGGATCGTCGACGCGCAGCGTCATGTCCTCGACGGACTCAAACACCACCGCGCGCCCGGTGTGCTGAAGCAGTTTGGGGCTCGCCGCCGAATGCTTGATGATCGCGCCACGCGGCGCGAGATTGCCGTGCAGAACAGCCATCGCGCCCTCAGGCGTGATCGGGTTGTCGCGCGGCCGTATTGCGTCCTGTCCCGGCACTTCTTCCGCATTGGCGACCACATCGCGTAGCGTGCCACCCGCTATGGTCTTCTGATCGAGATCGATCAAATCGCCGAGCTGCTTCATCAGCTTCGGCACGCCGCCCGCATGATGAAAATGTTCCATGTAATGCGAACCCGAGGGCTTGAGATCGATCAGCACCGGCACATCGCGGCCCAACTGATCGAACGCAGCGAGATCGATGCGATGTTCGGTGCGGTTGGCGATGGCGGTGAGATGGATCAGCCCGTTGGTCGATCCGCCGATGGCCTGCAGAACCACCTGGGCATTCCTGAAGGCAGCAGGCGTCAGCAACTCGCTCGGGCGCGGACCGCCGCTAACAGCCATCTCGGCGGCGCGCTTGCCGCTCAATTCAGCCGAGCGCACGCGCTCGGAATGCGGCGCGGGGATCGTCGCGCTCAGCGGCAGCGAAAGTCCGAGCGTTTCGGTGATGCAGGCCATAGTGCTGGCGGTGCCCATCACCATGCAGGTACCAACGGATGGTGCAAGACGGCCGTTGACCGCCTCGATCTCGGCCTCATCGATTTCACCCGCGCGAAACTTCCCCCACATCCGGCGGCAATCGGTGCAGGCGCCGAGCACTTCGCCCTTGTGATGGCCGACCACCATCGGCCCGACCGGGATAACGACTGTCGGCAGATCAGCGCTCACCGCCGCCATGATCTGCGCCGGCAAGGTCTTGTCGCAGCCGCCAATCACGACCACGGCGTCCATCGGCTGGGCGCGGATCATTTCCTCGGTGTCCATCGCCATCAGGTTGCGGAGGTACATCGAGGTCGGGAACGAAAAGCTTTCAGCGATGGAAATAGTCGGAAACACCGTGGGCATCGCGCCCGCCAGCATCACGCCGCGCTTCACCGCCTCGATCAACTGCGGGACGTTGCCGTGGCAGGGGTTATAGTCGCTGTAGGTGTTGGTGATGCCGACGATGGGGCGCTCCAGCGCGTCGTCGGAATAACCCATCGCCTTGATGAAGGCCTTGCGCAGGAACAGCGAAAATCCCGGATCGCCGTAGCTGGTCAGCCCCTTCTTGAGACCCTTGGTCATTTTATTGTTTTCCCGTCGATACCATGCGCGACGGGTACTCTAAGAGCATTTTCGCGTGCTTGGCAAAAGCCCCGTTTACTTGGGTCGTCCCGTTCAGAATACGCAAATCCCTACATCGTCGCCCCAAGTACCCACGGCGCGAATTCCGCAGCACCGAAATCGAACGCCTCGCTCTTGGTCTGCTCGCCGGAGGCCACCCGCAGGATCAGGTCAAAAATGCGCTGGCCGCATTGCTGAACGGTTTCGTCGCCGTCGAGGATAGTCCCGCAATTGACGTCCATGTCGTCTTCCATGCGGCGGAACATCGGCGTGTTGGTCGCGAGCTTGATCGATGGCGAAGGCTTGCAGCCGAACACACTCCCGCGACCGGTCGTGAAACAGACGAGGTTCGCGCCGCCCGCCACCTGCCCAGTGGCCGCTACGGGATCGAAGCCCGGCGTATCCATGAAGGTGAAGCCCTTCTTTGTGACCGGTTCGGCATACCCGACCACGTCCACAAGATTGGTGCTGCCGGCCTTGGCCATCGCGCCGAGGGACTTCTCAAGAATGGTGGTGAGGCCGCCCGCCTTGTTGCCGGGGCTGGGATTGGAATCCATCTCCGCACCGTTGCGCCGGGTGTAGTCTTCCCACCAGCGCATCAGGGCGACGAGCTTCTCGCCGACCTCCGGGCTGACTGCGCGGCGCGTGAGCAGATGTTCCGCGCCATAGGTCTCGGGCGTTTCGGACAGGATCACCGAACCGCCGTGCCGCACCAGCAGATCGCTGGCCGCGCCGAGCGCCGGATTGGCCGACACGCCGGAGTAGCCATCCGAGCCGCCGCATTGAAGCGCGACCATCAATTCGCTCGCCGGACACGGCTCGCGCTTGACGTTGTTGGATTCGGCCAGCACCTCGTGAACGAACGCAACCGCCTTCTCGACTGTCTTGCGCGAACCGCCGACATCCTGAATGTCGAGCGAACGCAACCTGCCTGCCAGCCTTTGCTCTTCCAGAAATCCGCCGATCTGGTTCATCTCGCAGCCGAGGCCGAGGATGATCACATGCGAGAAGTTCACATGGCGTGCGTAGCCGCCGAGCGTTCGCCGCAACACGGTCAATGGTTCAAGCTGCGTCATGCCGCAACCGGTCTTGTGGGTCAGCGCGACCACGCCATCGACGTTGGGAAATTTCGCCAGCGGATCGTGGCCTGTGAACGGATTTTTCTTGAACACGTCGGCGACCATGCCCGCAACATGCGCGCTGCAGTTCACCGAGGTGAGAATGCCTATGTAGTTGCGCGTCGCGACGCGGCCGTCGGGACGGCGGATGCCCTGAAAGGTCGCGGGCAGATCGAAATTCGGTGTCGGCTTCACATCCACGCCATAAGCGTAATCTTTCGAGAATTCGCCCATGCCGATGTTCTGCACATGGACATGCTGGCCCGGCGCGATGGGCACGGTCGCGAAACCGATGATCTGGCCGTAGCGCTTTACCGGCTCGCCGATGGCGATGGGCTTCACTGCAACCTTGTGACCTGCAGGAATTCGCTCGGTCGCCGCCACGCCTTGCGCCACCTCCGCGCCGGGCAACAACGCCGTCCGCGCGATCACCACGCTGTCGTCGGGATGCAGACGGATCACGGGTGTCGGGGCCATGGGATTTCCAGTCTCTTCAGTTCAACGGCAGTGATCTCAATTCTCTCGTCATGGCCGGGCTCGTCCCGGCCATGACGACTGCAAATAATTGCTTGGCCATCGCCCCACATCTGAGCTTCTTATATCACGCTTTCCCGCCGGAATTCTTCCGCGTCTCCGCGATGTGGTTCTTGGCGGACATCGCGAGCAAGCCGCTGTCGTTCAAGATCGTCACCAGCTTAAAGCCGCGTTCGATGGCGAGCGCGGCCCCTGCAGCACCGCTGCAATGGATGCCGGGGAAGATTCCACGTTTGTCGCATTCCTTCACGATCCGCTCATAGATCTTGATGATCTCCGGCTCAGTCCGGTCGAGCGTCGGATGGAGGCCGTATGAGAAGCCAAGGTCGGACGGGCCGATGTAGACGCCGGCGATGCCCTTCACGTCGAGGATCGACTCCAGATTCTCCACCGCGGTCTTGGTCTCGATCATCGGAATGCAGAGCGTCTCGTCGTTGGCGGTCTGCTGATAGGTGCCGGCCGAGCCGTACATCATGGCGCGGATCGGACCGTTGCTGCGGGTGCCGCGCGGCGGATATTTCGCGGCAGCGACGAAGCGTTCGGCCTCTTCCCTGGTGTTGATCATCGGACAGATGACGCCGTAGGCGCCGCCATCGAGAACCTTGCCGATGATGCCGGGCTCGTTCCACGGCACGCGCACCATCGGCGTGACCGGATGCGCCTGCATCGCCTGGAAGCACTGGATCATCGACTGATAGTCCTGCACGCCATGCTGCATATCGACCGTGACGCTGTCGAAACCGCATTGCGCCATCACCTCGGCGGAGAAGCCGGAGGGGATCGCGAGCCAGCCGTTGACCACCACCTTGCCCGCAGCCCAGATTTCCTTGACCTTGTTTGCCATTCGTTGGTTTCCCGTTTCTGTTTTGATTATTGTTGCTTGGTTTGGGCGCGGGTCATGCATGAGCAGCCCTCCGGCTAAACCCGATTCTCAACCTATCCGGTTGCGTTGGCAACGGCAGCGTCATCGATCCCGACCGAGCGGGCCGTCGCCGTGATGGAATTCCAGGTCTCTTCAGTGAGCGGCACGCCGTTTTTGGTGCGGTCGGCGCGCGTCGCGGCTTCCGGCTCACCCGGAATCAGAACCGCATCGTGGCCCTGCGCCAGCTTGCTGTCCTTGAAGTAAGCGATGTAGCGGGCGACCTCGCCGTCGAAGAAATGCGCAGGATCAACCACCTTCGGATCGATAAAGATCGCCAGCATGCCGTTGGAGAACTGCCGGTCGGTCTTGGTCGCGCCGTTGCCGGTCAGCGCGCCGCCGAGCAGTTCGCACATCAGCGCGAGGCCCGAACCCTTGTGGTCGCCGAAAGCGCGGATCGCGCCCTTGCCCTGCGCATGCACGCGCGGACCGTCAGCTTCGTAGGGCCCGTACAGCACATGCGGATCTTCGCTCAGGCTGCCGTCTTCATCGACCAGAGCCCCCTTCGGCAGCTTCTTGCCGCCGCGGCTCGCCACCATCACCTTGCCTTCAGCGACGATCGACGTCGCAAAGTCCAGCACCACCGGCCCCTGCCCGGGACGCGGAATGCCGACGCAGTAAGGTGCTGTTGAGAGCTTGCGCGCAACACCGCCATAGGGCGCGACCAGCACGGAGCCCGCCGCGTTGACGAAATAGATCGAGACCAGCCCTTCGGCGGCGGCCATTTCCGCCCAGTCGCCGACGCGCCCGAGATGGCCGGAATTTTTCAGCGTCATGGCCGAAAGTCCGTTGGCCTTGCACTTGTCGATGCCGACCTTGACCGCCTGCGGCGTCACCGTCTGGCCGTAGCCGAAGCCGCCATCGATCACCGCCAGCGACGGCGTATCCACCAAAAGCTTGATGGTCTGGTCAGGGATGATCGCCCCCTCCTTCGCCCACTTCACATATTGCGGCACGCGAATGACGCCGTGGCTGTCGTGCCCGGTGAGATTCGCCGTGGTCAGATAAGTGGCGATGCGTTCTGCTTCGGCCCTGGACGAACCCGCGCGCGAGAATATATCAGCGACGAAGCCGATCAGCTTCTGGACTTTCAGTGTAACCATGATTCAGACATTTACCTTGGTATGGCCGCCTAGATAAGCGGCTCTGATTGCTTCATTGCCCCACAACTCGTCGGGTTTTCCGCCCAGCGCAAGACGGCCGGTTTCCAGCACATAGCCATGGTCGGCCACAGACAATCCCATTCGCGCATTCTGTTCCACAAGTAAAACGGTCGTGTCCTTGCGGATTTCAGCGATGATGCGGAACACGGTCTGCACGATGACGGGTGCCAGACCCAACGAGGGCTCGTCCAGCAACAGCAGGCGCGGCTTCGCCATCAGTCCGCGCGCCACAGCGACCATCTGCAATTGCCCGCCGGACAGCGTCCAGCCCAGCTTGTCGGAGAACGCGCGGATGTCCGGAAACAGGTCGAACATCGCATCCGCTTCACGCGATAGCTGCGCTTTCGCGACCCGGCGGTTCGACGCGCCGAGCATGATGTTCTCTTTCACCGTGAGGCCGGGAAACACCCGCCGCCCTTCGGGGACGTGCGAGATGCCGAGCCGCACGATCGCCTCCGGTCCCAGGCCGACGATGGATTTTCCGTCATAGAGAATTTCACCGGCGGCGGGCTTCGCGAGCCCGGAGATCGCCCGCAGCGTCGTGGATTTTCCGGCGCCGTTGGAGCCGAGCAGCGTCACCACCTGCCCCTCGTCCACCTTGAGCGAGATGCCGCGCAGCGCTTCGATTTCGCCGTACAGAACGATCAGGTCGTTGATCTCGAGCAGCGCCATGGTCAATCCGTCCCGAGGTAAGCGGAGATGACGTCGGGATGCTGCAGCACCGCCAGCGATTCGCCGTCCGCGATGCGGCGTCCGAAATTCAACACCGTGATGTGCTGCGCGGCCTCGCGCACCAGCGTCATATCGTGATCGATAATGAGAATGGTGAGCCCCTGCGCCGCGATGCGCTTGAGCAGATCATGCAGTTCGACTTTCTCGCTGGAGTTCAGTCCCGCCGCCGGTTCATCCAGCAGCAGCAGCACCGGATTGCCGGCGAGCGCGCGGGCAATCTCGATCAGCCGCTGATGGCCGTAGGAGAAACTCGACACCAGTTCATTGACCCGCGCGCCCAGTCCCACGAACGCCAGCGCGGACATCGCGCGCTGCGTCAGCGCCGCCTGCCCGCCCTCGCCGGTCAGCGTGTTGCCGGGGCGCTCCGCACCGATCACCACGTTTTCGAGCGCGGTCATCGAACGGAACAGCCGGATGTTCTGGAAGGTGCGCCCGAGTCCCGACGCCGTGCGCTGATGCGCCGGCATGTCGGTGACGTCGGTGCCGTCGAGCACGATCTTTCCGGATGTGGTCTTGTAGAGACCCGACAGCATATTGAGCGTCGTGGTCTTGCCCGAGCCGTTCGGCCCGATCAGCGCGTGGACGCCGCCGCGGCGCACCTGAAGATCGACGTTGTCGACTGCCTTCAGACCGCCGAAATGTTTCGACAGGCCGGTGACTTCGAGGACCATATCCCCGCCCGTGGTTGCGGGCGCAAGTTTCAGCGCGGGCCCGGCCGGCGGAGGCGAAGCCTTGGGGCGCCACCGGGTGATGCTTTCCTGAATAAAACCCCAGATGCCGTCGGGCATGAAGCGCACGATCAGGATGACCGACAGGCCGTAGATGGCGAGATACAGGCCCGGCAGGCTTTTCAGGAAGCGCAGCCATTCCGGAATGAGAATGAGCAGTCCCGTGCCGATCACCGAGCCGATCGGCGACGCGACGCCGCCGAGCAGCGCCATGGTCAGGAAGATGATCGATTCCGCGAAGGAAAACTGATCCGGGCTGACATAGGCGAAGCCGCCCGCGAACAGCCCGCCGCCGATGCCTCCGAGCAGCGCCGACAATGCAAACGCCGCGACCTTGGTGCGGTACACGTCGATGCCGGCGACGCCCGCCGCCAGTTCGTTGTCGCGCACCGCGCGCATCGCGCGCCCGAGCCGCGTGTCGGGCAGATGCCAGACGATGTAGCCGATCAGCGCCAGCGCCGCGACGCAGAACGCGAGAAACGCCTGTTGCGACAGAAACAGCGCAGGCCGTCCGATTTTCCCGACGCCGTCGGGACCGTGCGTCAGCCAAATGGCGTTGATCATCACCAGCGTCACGATCTGCTGGAACGAGATCGTCACCATGGCAAGGTAATGACCGCCGAGCTTGAGCGTGGTCATGCCGAGCACGGCACCCGCCAGCAGCGCGAGCAGCGAGCCCGCGATCAGACAGAGCCAGAAATTGATCTGGAAATCCGCTGTTCCGATCCCGACCGCGTAGGCTCCGACGCCGAAGAACGCCGCCTGCGCCAGATTGATCTGCCCGCACAGGCCGAGCACCACCGACAGCCCGAACACGGCGATGGAGAACGTCGTCGCCTGCATCAGGATGTTGAGGATATAGCCGTCGAACTGCATGGTCGCGGCCGCTGCCACCGCGATCGCCGCGAAAATGAAATACGGCGCATGACGCAGCAGCGGCGACACGGTTCGCGCATCGGACGAAGTATGGATCGTTTCCACGGGCATGCTCATGCTTTCTCCGCGACACGTTCGCCGAAGATGCCCTGCGGCCGAAACACCAGGAACAGCACCAGCACGAAGAAGGCGAAGCCGTCCTTGTAAGGCACAGAGATATAGGCAGCACCGAACGTCTCGATGATGCCGAGCGCGAGGCCGCCGATGATCGCGCCCGCGACGTCACCGAAGCCGCCGATGATGGTGGCGGCGAAAGCCTTCAGCGCAATGGTCGCGCCCATCTGGATCGAGACGAACAGCACCGGCGCGACCAGAATGCCCGCGAGGCCGCCCAGCACCGCCGAGTAGATGAACGTAATCATGATCATCGTGGACACCGAGATGCCGAGCAGCGACGCCATCTCCTTGTCCTGCGACGTCGCCTGCAATTTCTTGCCGATCATGGTGTGTTCGAAGAACCAGTAGTTGAAGATCACGAGCGCGATGGTGACCGCGATAATCAGCAGATACTGGCTGTCGAGATAGACCGGCCCAAGCTGGAAGCCGGGCGTCTCGAACCAGCCCTCCAGCACCTGCGGCGCGGGGCCGTAAATCGCCAGCACCGAATTGGCCATCAGGATCGACGCGCCGATGGTCGCGATAATCACCGGCAGAAACGTGCGGTGACGCAGCGGATAGTAGACGCCGAGGTTGAAGATCGCGCCGAGCAGCGCCATGCCGACGAGCGCGATCAGGAACGACAGCCAGTACGGCCAGCCGAGGTCGACGGCGAACACCACCATCAGGAAGGCAGCCACCATGGAGAACTCGCCTTGCGCGAAGTTCACGACGTTGGTTGCGCGGAAAATCAGCACGAAGCCCAGCGCCACCAGCGCATAGACCGAGCCGATGCCAACGCCGGTAAACAGAAGTTGCAGGATGGTGTCCATGACGAACTCGGTGAGAGAAACGGGGCGCGATGCTTCTTTTCGTGATTGCGGGCAGCGCTTGCTGCGACACAATCCAGCACTTGCTGTTACCGACGCGGGATTGCTTCGCGAAGCTCGTCAACGGGCGGCGCACCGCGCCGACCCGTTGGCTCGCAGCGACGGCAGGGAGCCCGCTCGGAAACGAGAGGCTCCGCCGCGGCGATCAGTTATCGAATTCGATGTGCTTGTCGAAAACGATGTTGCCCTTTTCGTTCTTCACGATGTTGTAGCCGTGAAGACCATCGCCGTTCTTGTCGAAATTGTACTCGCCTTCCGCACCCGCAAATTTCTTGGTGGAAAGTATGGCTTCGCGCACCTTCTGCGGGTCGGTCGATCCGGCCTTCTTGAAGGCGGCCGCCAGCAGGTTCATGGCGTCGAAGGTCCATGCCGACTGGTTGTCAGGCGCGACCTTGTAGGCGGCGCGATAGGCCGTGCCGAAATCCTTCGATCCCTTGCTGGAATCCTCGGCATAATCGGCGACGCCGTAAGTCCCGAACAGCGCCGGCCCTGCGAGCTTGGTCGCGGACACGTTCACGATCGACGGCGACCCCACCCACGGAATCGTCACGCCGAGCTGGCGAAGCTGCCGCGCGAAGATGCCGAGATCGTTCTCGAAGGTGAAGTACGAGCCGAGCACGTCCGCGCCGGACTGCTTGATCGCAAGCACCACCGGCGTGAAATCCTGGCTCTGGTTGGCATAGCCCTGATCGAGTGCAACCGTTGCGCCCAGTTTGCCGAGCGACTCCGTCAGGGCGTTGCCGCCGCCGGTGCCGAATGCATCGGTGGAGTGCACGATCGCCCACTTTTTCTTGCCGAGCGTCTTGACGCCGTAATCCGCGATCACGCGGCCCGAGTAACTGTCGTTCGGACGGCAACGGAACAGCCATGGATTTCCGAGCTGCGTCAGTTTCGGATCTGTGCCGCCGAACATCATCGGCTTGCCGAGCTTCTGGACTTCGGGGTGCATGGCATGCACCTGCGTGGAGCGGATCGAGCCGAGGAAGGCGGCGATGTCCGGCTGCGCGGCGAGCTTGGAGAAGGCCAGAACGACGCCGGGATTGGTGGTCTGATCGTCTTCAGTAATCAGTTCGACCTGCTTGCCGAGAACGCCGCCAGACTTATTGATGGCTTCGAGAGCGAGCTTGGCACCGTTCAGCGCCCACTTGCCTTGCTCGGCCGCCGGGCCGGTGATCGGCAACACCATGCCGATCTTGATGGTGGCGCCTTGAGCTCCGGCGCTTTTGATGAATGCTGGCGCCGCAAGAGTTGCGGCGACACCGACAGAGAAATCGCGTCGCGTTAATTTCATTCGTCGTCCTCCCAAATGACCGTGCTTTTGTCCGCCGGCCTTGAGAAGGATTAGATGTCCGAAAAACGAGATTGTCTACCGATCCGAGGAGGAATTATCTCAAACATCCGATCATTGCGCTGCAACGCGCGAAATGACCGGAAGACGCCCGGAAGCGGCCAGATAACCATCCGTCATAAGACTGACAGGAAACACCTTCTGGCGATTTTGCTATTTTGGTGCACTGCGCTACATTTTCGGGTGAACCAAAGCGTGCTATGAGCGACCAATACTTATCGCGACCGCAACCGATGGTGTTTAGCAATGTCTTTTCCCGCTTCGCGTTTTGATTTTCGGCGTTTCCGCTGTGCTGCCCTGGCCACAGCCGTTCTGATGGTCCCGGCACTCGCGCAGGCTGATCCAGCTCCGTTTGCCAATTATGCAGGCAACTGGTCCGGGAACGGCACCATCACGATCGCGGAGGGCGGCACGGAGCGCATCCGCTGCCGTGGCACCTACACCGTCGATGGCAGCGGCAACAACCTGCATCAGGTGCTTCGTTGCGCCAGCGACAGCTACAAGTTCGAACTGACCAGCGACGTGGCCGCCCGGGGCAGCGCGCTGACCGGCTCCTGGAGCGAAGCGAGCCGGGGCGTCAATGGCACGGTTGAAGGCAGCATTTCCAACGGACAGATCAGCGCGCTGGTCCAGACCAACGGTTATGCGGCGAGCTTCAACGTCTCGACCCGCGGCAACAAGCAATCGGTCAACATCAGCTCCAAGGGTGAGCTTCGCGGCGTCACGATCAGCCTGGCGCGGAGCAACTAAGCCCCGCAATTCATAAAAAACCCGCCGAAGAGTATTCGGCGGGTTTTTTGCTGTCCGGGGACTGCCTATTTGTTGCGCATTGCAGCCTTGAGACGATGCGACGTGCTGATCAGCCACATCGCGGTCGGCCGCAGGATAAAGAGATCGGCGATCAGCGCCGCGATCATCGAGAAAGCGCTGAGCCAGCCGAACAGACGCAGTGACGGCAGATCCGAGAACACCGTCACCACCAGACCGCACGCCAGCACCACCGTGGTCAGGATCAGCGCAGGACCGACCAGCACCGTAGCGCGTTCGACCGCCTGCGCCTCGTCCACGCCGGGCTTTTCCTCCAGCCGCAGCCGGTTGAGGAAATGAATCGTCGCGCTCAATCCAAGGCCAAACGATACGGTCAGCGCGACCACGCTGGCGAATTGCAATCCCTCCCCGAGCACCCACAGCACCGTACCGGACAGAACCACCGGGAAGATACCGGGAAGGATGCTCGCAAACATCACCACCACCGAACGGAACGCCAGTCCGATGAAAACAGCGACCAGGAGAAACTCGATGGTAAGGCCATGATTGAGCTTGCCGATCATGCTGGCGCTGTTGCGCGCGGCGATAGCCGACAGGCCTGTTACTGCGATCTCATAGCCGGGGTGGGCAGTGCGAATAGCGCCCATCGCGGCGTCAAGCTTTTCCACCGTCGGCAGGATCTGGCTTGAATCGAGGTCAGGGACGCGCCCCGACACCACCACCGCATCCTGCTTCTCCGAAATGAAACGGCGCGACAGGTAGGCCGGTAGAACGTCGACATATTCCTTCAGGATCGCGACGTCGGACCTGCCCGCCTTTTCGGCCAGCCAGCGCCGCAGCGTCTCGATCGACCAGACGTTGCCGACGCCCGCCTGTTTCTCGATGATTGAATGGACGGCCGCGATCGTATCGAGCGTTTCCTTGTCGTAGAGCGATTTGCCCTTCGGGAATTCGATCAGCACGTCGATCGGATTGGCGCCGGTCAGCTTGGCGTCGAGACGGCTGGAGGCTTCAACCGCCTGCTGCTTGTCCGGCACCTGATCGGCCAGTCGGTAGCGCGGCTCAAGGCTCGCATAGATGATGCCCAGTCCGATCACCACAAGCAGCGCGATCAGGCTGAACAGGCCGGGACGGCCGACCATCCGCACCGCGATCCACCGGCAAAACGCGCGCAACGCTTCGACGCCCCGGTCCGCACCCTTCACCTTGGTGGCGAGCAGGCTCTCCTTGCGCACCAGCAGCACGCCGAACACCGGCACCAGGGACAGCACGGCGATCAGCGCGATGATCGTCGCCATCAATCCGGCTTCCCCGAAGGTGCGGATCAGATCGGAGTCGGAAAACTGCAAGGCGAGAAACGACAGCGCCGCCGTGCCGTGGGTCAGCACGCAGGCCGGTCCCACCACCAGCACGGCATTGCGAAAGGCCGTGTATTTGTCCTCGCCCGCGATCAGCCGGTCGCGCGCCGCGAAGGTGAGCTGCATCGAGTCGGCGAAACTGATGACCATGATCAGCGGGGTCATCACGTTCAGGAACATATTGAGGCTGAATCCGAGCCAGCCCAGCGTGCCGATCGACAGCAGGATCGCCAACAGCGGCGGAAACGCCGCGACAATCATGAACGAGACACGGCGGAAGAAAATGATCGCGATGATGCAGCCGGCGAGAATGCCGGCGATGTTGTAGGTCAGGCCGTCGCGCTCGACCGCGTTGCGGATCTCGAGCTGCATCACCGGCACGCCGGAAAGCTGGCTGCTGAGGCCTGTCCCCTCCAGATCGTCCACCATCGTCTTGCGAACTTCGCCGATGGTCGCGTTGAGCCCCTTGTTGCCGACGATCGCAGGATCGAGCGCCAGCACGATCAGCGCCAGCGTACCGTCGTCCGACAACAGCTTGCCGCGAATGACCTCGTTGGTTTTGACCTTCTCGATAAACGCGTTGTAGGCAGCGCCTTCCGGGAGCGTTTCGGGGAACAGCGCAGCGGGCAGCTTGCCACCTTCGGGCGGCTGCCGGGCAGAGAACAGAGAGATAATGCCGCGCGTGCCGTCGATCAGTTGCAGGTCCGTGACCAGATCGCGGAGTTTCTCGAGCGAGGCGCGCTCAAGCAACGACTTGCCTTCCACCACCACCAGCACGTCGTACTCACTGGACGGGAAGCGCTTGGTCACCTCTTCATACTGCTTGTATTCGGGCGTATCCGACCGGAACAACTGGCTGAGCGAATCGTCGATCTTGATGCGCTGGATGCCGAACACCGCGACGACACAGAGCGCCAGCAGGATCGCTGCCGCCGTGCGCGGCGCGCGCAGCGCGATCAGCCCGATCCGTTCAAGACCGAACGCGATGCTGAAGTGTTGCTTTCCGGAATCGCTGTGGGCGGGCTCTTTTGAAATCTGGTGCAACGGGACGGTTCCGATTCGAAGGTAAGCCGACGTTTTATCTAGCAGATTCCGCGGGCACGCGAGGCATGCTACCAAATAAAGCAGGACTAAGTGGCCTCCGCGACACATCCCGCTACGTTCGGCATTCCACCTGACTGGAACGCAACACCGCCCATGGGGCCAAATTTGCCCCAAAATGCGGCAAACAGGCAGCCCTGCCGCCGGCCCGCTGAAGCCGAATACCGGCTGTTTCCGTGCCGCCCGGTGCTGATATAACCCCCGCCATGTCGTACAAAGTCGCCGCCTTTTATCAGTTTGTCGCACTCCCCGATTTCGAGGCCCTACGTGAGCCGCTGCGCAATATGTGCGTGGCGCTGGACGTGAGGGGCATTATCCTGCTCGCCGCCGAGGGCATCAACGGGACCGTCGCCGGCCGCGAGGTCGCCATCGACGCCCTGATGAACCAGTTGCAACACGGCGGCTTGTTCAATGGCCGCCTGAACAATCTGGAACTGAAGTTCTCGACCGCCTCCGACATGCCGTTCAACCGGATGAAGGTCCGGCTGAAAAAGGAGATCGTGCGGCTGGGCGATCCGGAGACCGATCCAAACGCCAAGGTCGGCATCTATGTCGATGCGGCAGACTGGAACGCACTCATTAAACAGGACGACGTGCTGCTGCTCGACACCCGCAACGGCTTCGAGGTCGAGATGGGGACATTCGAAGGCGCTGTCGATCCGAAAATCACGCGCTTCGGCGAATTTCCCGATTTCGCCGGCCGGGCGCTCGACCGGAACAAGCACAAGAAAATCGCGATGTTCTGCACTGGCGGTATCCGCTGCGAAAAGGCCAGCTCCTACCTGCTGTCGCAGGGTTTTGATGAGGTCTATCACCTCAAGGGCGGTATCCTGAAATATCTCGAGGACGTCCCGCAGGAGCAAAGCATGTGGCGCGGCGAATGCTTCGTGTTCGACCAGCGCATCGCGCTCGGCCACGGACTGAGCGAACGTCAGGCGTTACGCGGAGACGGAGCGGATCACACCGACGCAACCGAAATCGAGATGAGCGAGCAGGCCAATGACTGAAACCCCCTCGCCCGCCGCGCGGATCGATGCGCTGGAAATCCGGATCGTCCATCTGGATGAGACCATCGAGGCCCTGAACACCACCATCACCGCGCAATGGAAGCAGATCGATGCCCTGAGCCGCGAGATGCTTAACCTGCGCGAACGGCTCGAAGACGCCGAGATGAAATCGGGCGCGGGCACCACGCACGAACCGCCGCCGCATTACTGAGCAGTGTCACAACTGTGACAGCCAAGGCCTGCTGATAATTCATCTTCCTGGCCCGCGGATATCTGCAAAAAAATTGGTAATTCCAGCGCGGGCATGTATCGTCCCCTCAAGGAAATGGGGAGGACATCAATGCGTAAGATTGCAATTTTCGCAGGCGTCGTGGCCGCACTGGCTGCTGCACCGGCGACCGCCAACGACATCAAGATCGCGCTGATTCACGGCAAGACCGGCCCGCTGGAAGCCTACGCCAAGCAGACTGAAACCGGCCTGCGCATGGGCCTGGAATACGCCACCAAGAACACCATGATGATCGATGGCCGCAAGATTGTCCTCATTACCAAGGACGATCAGGGCAAGCCTGACCTCGCCAAGGCAGCGCTCGCTGAAGCCTATCAGGACGACAAGGTCGATCTCGCCATTGGCACCACTGCGTCTGGCGCTGCGCTGGCCATGCTGCCGGTCGCCGAAGAAAACAAGAAGGTGCTGATCGTCGAGCCGGCTGTGGCCGACGCCATCACCGGGGAGAAGTGGAATCGCTACATCTTCCGCACCGGCCGCAACTCGTCGCAGGACGCGATCTCCAACGCGGTCGCTATCGGCAAGCAGGGCGTGACCATCGCCACCCTCGGCCAGGACAACGCGTTCGGCCGTGACGGCGTCGCTGCGTTCAAGGAAGCCCTCTCCAAGACCGGCGCAACGCTGGCTGCGGAAGAATACGTTCCACCCGCGACCACCGACTTTACGGCCGCAGGTCAGCGCCTGTTCGACGCGCTGAAGGACAAGCCTGGCCGCAAGATCATCTGGGTGATCTGGGCCGGCGGCGGCGATCCGCTGACCAAGATCCAGGACATGGACCCGAAGCGCTACAGCATCGAGCTCTCCACCGGCGGCAACATCCTGCCCGCGCTCGCCGCCTACAAGCGGCTGCCCGGCATGGAAGGCGCGACTTATTACTATTACGGCATCCCGAAAAATCCGATCAACGAGTGGCTCGTCACCGAACACCAGAAGCGCTTCAACGCGCCGCCGGACTTCTTCACGGCGGGCGGGTTCGCTGCGGCGATGGCGGCGGTCACCGCTGTGCAGAAGGCCAAATCGACCGACACCGAGAAGCTGATTACTGCGATGGAAGGCATGGAATTCGATACGCCGAAGGGCAAGATGATGTTCCGCAAGGAAGACCATCAGGCGCTGCAAAGCATGTATCACTTCCGCGTCAAGGTCGATCCGAACCTCGCCTGGGCCGACAACGAGCTGGTGCGCGAACTCAAGATCGAGGACATGAACATCCCGATCAAGAACAAGCGGTAAGCTGAAG
>JAUSAX010000028.1 GCA_030652315.1 Afipia sp.
GCTTCGACAGGTGATGCCGGTTGAGAAAGTCGGCGTCCTTTTCCTGGAGATGACCGCTATCTTTAAGGATCAAATCCGCAACATCTTTCGTTGCTTCCGTTGCGTAGATCTTGCCCCTGAATCCGTCGCGGACGAGGCGAGGCAGATATCCGGAATGATCGAGATGCGCATGGGTAAGGATGACAGCGTCAATGTCGCGCGGCGAAATGGGTAGCGGCTCCCAGTTTAACTCGCGCAAGTTTTTCAAGCCCTGAAACAGTCCGCAATCGATGAGAAGGCGGCTACCGTCGCATTCAAGCAGATGTTTCGATCCGGTGACGGTGCCGGCGGCACCAAGCGATTTGAGTTTGAGCAATTTTGGCCTTTCTGCCGATTGAGTCATTACGATTCGAATTTGCGAGCTAGAGGTGGGATCGCCCGCTCTTGCATAGCGTCAAGAACCGTGTCGACAAGCGATATTGCGTTGCTGGCATGTTTGACGGAGTCCGTCGACACGGTCCTGCCGGCGAGGACCGAAAGCTCAGCGTAGGCTTCGTCTGCGAACAGGGCGTGGACCACAACGCAAATCGGTTTCGTGAAGCCTTGCGAACCGATTTGCCGCGCTGCCTCGATCAGAGTGCGGCCGGAGG
Source organism: Afipia sp. (assembly GCA_030652315.1). Classification (GTDB taxonomy): domain Bacteria; phylum Pseudomonadota; class Alphaproteobacteria; order Rhizobiales; family Xanthobacteraceae; genus Afipia. Next base: position 630 of record JAUSAX010000028.1, read on the forward strand.
AGGCGATGTCGTCCACGAGAACGGGTTGCCGACCCTTCCAAGCCGAGAGATCAGGCACTTCGATGCTAACCTTGCGGTCGCCGTGTCGCGTCTTCCTGAGCACTGTGAAAGGCGCGTCACATACGGAGGCGATGCCCTCGACCCATTGCGCGCTTTCATCGTCCGGCCCGATTAGAAACGGAGCAGTCACATTGTCGATGATCCACTGCGCCATCGCTGGCGCGGCGTGCAGGTTGCGGGCGGGAATGGAGTAGATTTCGCTGAGCGCGCCATAGCGATGCAGATGCGCGTCGACGGTGAGAAAGCCGTGGAATAACGATGAGACGAGGCGGGCGAACGTGCACGACGTTACCGCCTCGCCGTCATGGAAGCGCTTGTCCTGCCGCATGTAGCTCAGATAGGGAGCGATCAGATGTACCTCTATGGCACCGAGGTCCCGTGCGGTATCGGCAACAAAAGCCAGCATCAGAAACTGGTGGTCCGGACGCGCCAGCGTGCAGACGACATGCACGATCCGCCCGCGCACGTTGCTTGCAATGCGCACGTAAATCTCGCTATCGGGAAACTGGCGGGTTTCAAGATGACCCAGCTCGTAGCCGCCTGCGCTTGCCAGCTTCCGCGCGAAATCCTCGTTTCCGGGCATGGCAAGAATCAATCGATTGTCGCTGACCACTTTGGTTTCGTCAGTCAAAACTTCGCTGCTCCTCGGGCAATGTTGCAAAGTGCTCGGGAAGCTCTTGCGCCCGAAGCCTAGATACCAGATCTGATGAGAACACCTAACTGGCGCTTATGCCTGATCGTGGATATGGCCACTTCCATTCGGAGATGTCGGGCATATCCTTGCCATGTTCTTGAATGTAGGCCTTGTGCAGGACGAGGCTCTCCTGCAGCGCGGCGACGATCTCTGCACCTTTGCCTTTAAGGGCGGGCAGACGTTCAACAGCTTCGATTGCCAGATGGAAGCGGTCGAGCTCGTTCAGAACGGCCATGTCGAAGGGCGTAGTGGTCGTGCCTTCCTCGATGAAGCCGCGCACGTGGAAGTTCGGATGGTTGGCGCGTTTGTAGACCAGCCGGTGAATGAGATACGGATAGCCGTGATAGGCGAAGACCACCGGACGGTCGCGCGTGAAGATGCGGTCAAATATTTCATCCGCGATACCGTGTGGATGGTGCTGCGGCGATTGCAGCGACATCAGGTCGACGACATTAACGACGCGGATGCGCAGGCGCGGCAGGGCCTGCCGCAGAATGTCCACGGCAGCGAGCGTTTCCATGGTGGGAACGTCACCGGCGCAGGCCATAACAAGATCGGGCTCCAGCTCGTCCTCGGTACCTGCCCATTCCCAAATGCCGAGGCCTGCTTTGCAGTGCTGTTCAGCCTCCGGCATGGTCAGCCATTGCGGCGCGGGTTGCTTGCCGGCGACGATGACATTCACGCGATCCCAGGTCTTCATGCAGTGGTCGCCAACCCACAGCAGCGTGTTAGCGTCCGGCGGGAAATAGACGCGGACGATGTCGGCGCTCTTGTTGGCCACGAGATCGACGAAGCCGGGATCCTGATGGGAGAAGCCGTTGTGGTCTTGCCGCCATACGTGCGAGGTGAGCAAGTAGTTAAGCGAGGAGATCGGCTTGCGCCATTCTAACTCGCGCGAGACCTTCAACCATTTGGCGTGCTGGTTGAACATCGAATCGACAATGTGGATGAACGCCTCGTAGCAGGAAAAGAAGCCATGCCTGCCGGTGAGCAGATATCCCTCCAGCCAGCCTTGGCACAGATGCTCGGAAAGCACCTCCATCACCCTGCCGTCCGGAGACAGATGATCGTCACTCGGAAGCGTCTCGGCCATCCAGACGCGGTCCGTTGACTCAAACACGCTGCCGAGGCGGTTGGACGCTGTCTCATCCGGTCCGAACACGCGGAAGTTCCGCTCGGCCTCGTTCAGCCGCAATACATCGCGCAAATAGTCACCGAGCACCTTCGTAGCCTGCTCTTGCGTTGCGCCGGGCTCGCTCACCTTAACCGCATAATTGCGGAAATCAGGTGTCCGCAATTCCTTACGTAGCAAGCCGCCATTAGTGTGCGGATTGGCTCCCATGCGCCGCGTGCCCTCCGGCGCGAGTGCCTTGAGTTCCGGCTTCAATACACCATTCGCGTCGAAAAGATCTTCAGGATCGTAGCTCCGCAACCAGCCTTCGAGAATCGTGCGATGGCCTTCGTCCTCGCGGCAGTTGTCGACCGGTACTTGATGGGAGCGCCAGTGGTTCTCCACCATCTTGCCGTCTACCACTTTGGGGCCGGTCCAGCCTTTTGGGCTGCGAAGTACGATCATCGGCCAGCGAGGCCGCCCGACAGAAGACAAAGCCTTCTCGCGAATCTGCGCGAGCCGATCAAAGACAGCATCGAGCGTCACCGCCATCTGCCGGTGCATGTCCACAGGTTCGCTGCCCTCAACGAAGAGGGGCTCGTATCCGTAGCCGATGAACAGCTGTCGCAATTCGTCATCGGAAAGCCGGGCCAGCACGGTCGGATTGGCGATCTTGTAGCCATTGAGATGCAAGATTGGCAGGACCACTCCGTCGCGAGCTGGATTGATGAACTTATTGGAATGCCACGCGGCCGCAAGCGGGCCAGTCTCAGCCTCTCCGTCGCCGACCACGCAGGCCACGACCAAATCAGGATTGTCGAGCGCCGCGCCATAGGCGTGCACAAGCGCATAGCCTAGCTCGCCACCCTCATGGATCGAGCCTGGCGTTTCAGGCGCCGCGTGGCTCGGAATACCGCCTGGAAATGAGAACTGCCGGAATAACCGTTTCATGCCGGCGGCGTCCTCACCGATGTCGGGATAGATTTCCGAATAGACGCCTTCTAACCATGTATTGGCGACCATACCGGGGCCGCCATGGCCGGGGCCGCATACATAAATTACGTTTGCATCCCGCTCTTTGATGATTCGGTTCAGATGCACGTAGATGAAGTTGAGCCCCGGCGTCGTTCCCCAGTGGCCTAGCAGGCGCGGCTTGATATGGCCCGCCCTGAGTGGCTCGCGCAACAGCGGATTATCCATAAGATAGATTTGGCCCGCCGATAAATAATTGGCGGCGCGCCAGTATCGATCAATCAGGGCAATTTTATTCGAATCCAGATATTCTGCTATTGTCAACGTCAGTAGCCCTTATAGCGCGAATCACACCCCAACAGAATCATCCTGTTTGAATGGACTTTTTTGACGATGAATCCATAAAAACGATCAAACAGGCAGATTCATAATCACATCCAAGTCGACCCTCAACGAAAGGGGGAACATTGTCCATTGATTAGCGTGATAGCAATACGCAACGCGCCGATTCAGAGTTCGTCTATCAGGTCGTTCGCGGTGCCGTTCGCCCCCATAAGCTGCTTTCAGATGGACGCCGCCAGATCGGCGCCTTTCACCTGCCGGGGCGTGTTCGGCCTCAAAGCGGGTCCGAACCACTGGTCGACGGCAGAGGCCATTGAGAGGCTAGATTGCAACCGCCAGCCCCGCGGCCAAGGCGGCGGCGCTTATTCCACCGACAAGAAACCCGACTTTCCTGTTTCCAACAGAGCCGGCCACAATGGTCTTTGAGACAGTGTTGACAGCGATGGCGATCATGATGGCGTGGGCTGCCGTATTCGGATCGACGTCGCCACCTGCCATCCGGGCCATCGAGATCGTCACAGCATCGACATCCGCGACGCCGGACAGGGCCGCCACCACGAAAACGCCAATCCCGCCGAACATGCGACGCACCAATTCTGCTGCCAGCATCACCGCCGCAAGCAACGCGGCCAGCTTGATCGCGGTCCCGATTTCGAGCGGGTTTGCGATCTGAAGGTCTGGCGTTTCCTGCTGGACGCTTCTGAACCACAAAACGGCAGCCCCGATACCCAGCACTGCCGCAGCAGTCAACAGCGCGGGAAGAAGCGGCGAGAAGAGTGCTCCATTGAGCGCCAAGGCAATTGCACCTGTGCGCAGCATCATGACACCGCTGGCAACCAGGATGCCCGCGCTTAGCAATCCCGATGATGACGGATGTTCGCGAGCCAGCCGCGCCAAAGCGAGCGTGGTGGCAGTCGAGGATGCCAGCCCTCCCGCACCGGCCGCCATGAAGACCCCCAGTCGATTGCCTAGCGCCTTGACGGCGACGTAACCAGCAAACGAAATCGTCGCGATCATGATCGCGAAAAGCCAGATCCGATGTGGATTGATCGCGCTCCATGGATCAATCGGCCGGTTCGGCAGCAACGGGAGCAGCAGGAACGACATCGCGAGCAAAGTCAGGACGGCGCGGATTTCCTGCCAGCTCAGCGAGTTGATCCAGCGATGCAGCGGTTCGCGCAATGCCAGAAGGGCCGTCATGCCGACAGAGCAGGCAATGGCCAGTTGCAGATCCCCGACGACAGCCATGGTCCCGAGCAGGAAGGTCAGCATTCCCGCGACAACCGACGTTACGCTGGCACTGCCCTCACTCCTCGCTTCCAGCCAGTGAAAGGCCGCGAACGCTCCCATATACCCCAGGAAGACCCATCCAATCACAGCGGCACTGGTTTTAAGGGCGATGAGACCGGTTACACCGCCCAGCAATCCGGAAAGCGCGAAGGTGCGAAATCCCGCGGCGCGTCGATTGTCTTCCGCATCCCGCGTTTGCCAGCCACGCTCTAGCCCGACAAGGAGCCCGATGGCCAGCGCCACGGTAAGCCGACTGAGGGCTTCGCTATCCATGATTATTCCGTGCGATCATGCTGCGCGCCGAAATTGCTCGGCACACTGTTGACAACTCGTGTTGCAATCTAGTCCCGTCACCTGATGATCACACGCATGATCTGCGTCAATAGCCACTTCCGACATTTGTGTGATGCTTGTTAAAGACTTCTGCGCCAAGTCGCGGATCGACTGCGCACGCTATCCCGCAGCACGGATTATATCGCGCGCCTTGGCGGAGACGAATTCGCGATCATCGTGACCGACAGACATGACCAGGAAGGTCTCGTAGGCTATGCCCGGCGATTGATTGCAGGGATTTCGGAGCCCTTTGACCTTTCCGGTCAGATCGTGCGGATCGGTGTCTCAATCGGCGTCGGCACGACGACCCCATTCGGGCCCCAAGAGACCACGGAGTTGCGGCGGTGGCCCGCCGGCTCTTTTTCCGTCCCGCTGCCTTGAGGCGGCGGGATGGGGCACGAGGAAAGGAACTTTGGCATAATGACGACTGAAGCGATCGAACTGCGGCATCTGCGCTATTTCGTGGCGGCGGTCGAACATGGCAGCTTCCGCAAGGCCAGCGTGGCCCTGCGCGTCCAGGAATCGGCGATCAGCCGCCGCATTCGCGATCTTGAGAGCCATCTCGGCGTCGCCGTCTTCAAGCGATGCAGTTGGGGTGTTCAACTCACAAGCGCCGGCGAGCGTTTTTTGCCGCGAGCGAAGCGCGCGCTTCGTCATGTTCAGGAGGGAGCCGGAGATGCCACCGTCGTCGCGCACGGGCGAGAAGGACGGATCAGAACTGGCATTTTCTCCTCAATCGCCTCCGGCTTTCTGCGCGAACTTCTGGATGCTTTCGCAAAAGCGCATCCGGGGGTTTATGTCGAACTGATCGACGGAAATCCTTCCGAACATATCGCGGCAATTCGGCAGCTTCGACTCGACCTGGCATTCATCACCGGAACGATCCATTGGCCGGAATGTGAGACCGAGCTTCTCTGGACCGAGCGCGTGTTTGTCGTGCTGCCGAATGGACATCTGCTTTGCAAACGTGCGGAATTGGAATGGGCGGACCTGGCCGGCGAAAAGTTCATCGTCAGCGACACGGCGCCCGGCGAGGAGATTCGCGACTATCTGGTCCAGCATCTGGCGGACCTCGGCCGGCATCCGGAAATTAATCCACAATTTGTCGGGCGGGATAGCCTTCTGGCATTTGTTTCCCCCGAGCGAGGCTTGACGCTGACCAGCGAGGCGACGACCGCGATGCAGATGCCAGGGATCAGCTATCGGCCGATGCGCAACGAAATCCTGCCGTTCAGCGTCGTGTGGTCGCCGATGAACTACAATCCCGCCGCCGACCGGCTGTTGGACCTCGCGCGTTTGATGGCCTCGAAGATACGGACATAGCCCGCTCCGATAGCCATAGAATTGGGGGGCGAGAGTGGCCGAGGGGCAGTAAATCCGGCGCCCATACAGGTCAAAGCTTCTCGGAACGGGAGATTCGCCGCGCCTTCGCGAACCCGCGATCCGTGGCGATGAAGCGCTCCAGCATCGGCACGATGAGCTTGGCCGGCTCGACCGGCGCTCCGCCTTCGGCCAGGAGGCGGCCGTATTCGGTGAGATCGCGATGGAGCACGGCGGGAAGCTCCACCGCAATTTTGACAGGCTTGTCGTCGGCGATGGGGCCGAGCTTGAGCTTGGTCATGACTATCCCCTGTATGCCTCGAGTACCAAATCTCGCGTCACGACAATCCTGACCGGGAATCCCGGCCGGATGGTCAGCGTTGGCGCGACATTGAGCTGACGGCGGACGATCTGCTGGCCGGCATCGTTGATGGTGTCCTGGCCGCCGCTACGGATGGCGCGCAGCAGCCGGTTCTCGTCGCTGACGGCGAGTTCGGAGCCGATGCTGAGCAAGGTGGAAAGGCCGGCAGCCTTGGCGAGATCCCACCAGTGATAATCGACGCCATCCTCAAGGCCAGCATAGCCTTGCGTGTCCGCACCGGGCTGGCGCTCCAGCCCGATGGAGCGGCCATTCGGCATGATAAGCCGATTCCAGACGAGCAGCACCCGGCGCTGGCCGAATTGCACGTTGTTGTCATACTGGCCGATGATCCGCGTCCCCTGCGGTACGAGCAGGATGCGGCCCGTGGGGCTGTCGTAGATATTCTCGGTCACCTGCGCGGTGATCTGACCTGGCAGATCGGAGCGGATGCCGGTAATGAGCGCGGCCGGAATGACGGCGCCGGCCTGGAGCACGAAGGGCGAGGCTGGCGCCATGACGCGATCCGATGACGTCGTGCGGCGATCGATGGGCGCGTTCAGGAATGCGAGCTGCTTGTCCTGTGCCGTCTGTTGGCCAGGCAGCCCTGACAGGCCCGCCATGTCGAAGCCGGCAATGCCCGTCGTTGGTGTTCCGGCCGCGGCCGGCGAACCTGCCCGCGATTGGAAGAACACGGTGCTGGTGCGGGCGGCTTCCTCCTCGGCGCGGCGGCGTTGCTCGGCCTCGTCCACGCCGGGCGCCGGAACGACAGACGGTACGACGGGTTGGCCTGCATTCTGTGCGGACAGGATCGGCCGTCCGAGATCGCCCGGCAGCGGCGGCCCGAGAACGGGGCCGGTATAGTCGCGCGGCAGGCCAGCGAGACCGTCGGCGGGCTGCCGGTTGGCGGTCGAATACAGCTCCTCGCCCTCCTTGCCGGCATTGCGGGTCTGGAGGGCGTAGATCAGCGATCCGCCGATGCCGATCAGCGTGACCGCTGCGACGCTGGCGAGCACCTTGCGCGACAGGCGGGTGACGCGCGGCGGCGCGGCACGAAGACGCATCGGGGCGGCGGTATTGGTTGAGTTGTCGCTCATGATGACGGCCTCCCGTCGGTCCGGACGATGCGGACGGTCTGTTGGCGGTCGCCACTGCCGAGGCGCAGCTCGGCCGCGCCGAACAGGCGATCGACGATCAGAATGTGTTGATGGATGCGTGTATTGGCGATCTGCGCCTCGCCCTCGGGGCCGATGACGAAGATCGGCGGCATCTCGCCTTGCACGATGCCACGCGGGAACTCGACATAGACGCGGCGGCCGTCGTCATAGACCGCGACCGGCTTCCAGGGTGGATTGCCGCCGGTGAGGCCATAGCGATAGTTGCGCGCGGCGGCAGCCGGAACGACCGGCGTCGCCGGCATGGCCTGCCGCTGACTGAGGGATTGCGGATAAGCCCAGGCGACGGCGGGCATATAGGGCTTCTGGCCGGAGCGCAGTTCGAGCATGTAGGTGCGCCGGTCGGTAGTGACGACGAGATTGGTGGTGATGTCGGCGCGCGAGGGTTTCACCAGCACATGGACGCGCCGGGTGACGCCGCTGCCGCTCTCGGTGTCGCCGATGATCCACCGCGCGGTATCGCCCGCCGCGATCGGGCCTGCGCCGGTCAAGCTTTCGCCGGGCTCAAGCGCGATGTCGGTGATCTGCCCCGGCGCGGCATAGACTTGGTAGAGCGCACCATCCGACCATGGATAAATCTGGATGGCGTTGTAATAGCCTTCGCGGCGCGGCTGAACGCGGGCGGCGACGTTGGCGTTCTCGACGCGGGCTGTCGGGGTGCCTGCGGCGGCGCCTCCACGCGCAGGCATCCAGGCTGGTGGGACATGCAACGGCTTCGGCCGATCATCGGTGACGGCGGCCGAAACAGCGGGCAAAGGCGGCACGCTTGAATCGTAGCTGATCTCCGGCGGTTTGCTGGCGCAGCCCGCAAGCGCGCTTGCGGAAAGCAGCAAAGCCGCGATTGCGGATTTACGGAAAGACGGCGGCCCGCCTTTGCGGATCGTCGACCCGATCATTGGCTCATCTCCCGCGACCATGAGATTGCGTTGATGTAGATGCCGAGCGGATTGGCCTTGAGCCGTTCGGCGTCGCGCGGCGGTTGAACCGCGATGGTCAGGATCGCGGTCCAGCGCTCGGTCGCAGAAAGCTTGCCGTCCTCGTAGCGACGCTCAGTCCAGGCAACGCGGAAGGAATCCGCCGAAGCGCGGATGACGCTAGAGACTTCCACCGCGATCTGCTGCTTGCCGACCTTGGCGAAGGGGTCGTTGGCGCGGGCATAGTCGTTGAGCGCGGCCGCGCCGCGATCAGTGGTCCATTCATAGGCGCGCAGCCAGTTCTGCCGGACGATGATCGGATCGGCTGGAATACTCCTGACCTGTTCGACGAAGCGGGCGAGATGCCAGGCCACTTGCGGATCGGTCGGGCGATAGTCAGCCGTAGCGGCCGCGACGGATTGCGCCTGGCCGAGATTGTCGACCTGCACCACCCACGGCACGACGGTCCCGCGCGCGGATTGCCAGACGAGCGCGGCGGCGAAGCCGGCCGACAGGATCAGCGATCCGAAGGCCATGTATCGCCAGTTCTTCGCCTGGACGCGAGCGGAACCGATGCGCTCGTCCCAGATTTGGGCGGCCTTCTGATAGGGCGTCTCGGGTTGCGGTGTCTTGCCGTAATGCGCGGCGGGTCGTCGAAACAGGTTCATGAGCGATCGCTTTCGGAGAGGTTGACGGAGGAGCCGGAGCCGTGGCTGTCGCCGGAGCGGACGGCGTGAGCAGCGGCACTGACGCCGTGACTCACGGCCTGATGGCGCTTCATACGCCTTGCCCAATCGGGCGCGCCGCCGCGTACAGTTGTCTGGCTTTCAGCGGATGAGGCATCGGCTGCAGGGGCGCCCCCGACCGTTCCGATGGTCGAGGCGCCGCCTGTCATGGCGAATCCGGCTTTCGCGCCATCAGCGTTGCTTAATTTGACGCTCTCGCCAGCGCGGGCGGCGGCGCGGCGTAGCGGTGATGCGACGGCAGAGCCGGCGGCGCGCGCGACGCCACCAAGGCCGGAGGCCACGCCGGATGCGCCAGACTGCCCGAGAGAACCAAGGGTGTAGGCTGACGAAGCGCTACCTGCGGCCGTGGCGCCACCACGAACGGCTGCCGCGCCGCCCGAGATGGCTGCTGCTCCTCCCTTGGCGGCCAGGCCCGCCGCTCCAGCGGCAGCCACTGCCGCGCCCCCGACAGCAAGGCCGGTTCCCACGGCGGCGCCCGCGCCAAGCTGCGGACCGCCGGAGACGAGACCATTGGCGATGCCGGGACCGAAGATGCCGAGACCGAGCAACGACAGCGCGGCCAGCACGATGGCCATGGCCTGATCGACAGTCAGCGTCTGCGCGCTGGCACTCTGCGTGAACTGCGAAAACAGCGTCGAGCCGATACCGATGATGACGGCAAGCACCAGTACCTTGATTCCTGACGAGATGACGTTGCCGAGCACCCGCTCGGCCATGAAGGCCGTCTTGCCGAACAGACCGAAAGGGATCAGCACGAAGCCGGCGAGCGTCGAGAGCTTGAACTCGATGAGGGTGACAAAGAGCTGGATCGCCAGAATGAAGAAGGCGATGATCACCAGCGCCCAGGCGAAGAGCAGGCAGACGATCTGAATCAGGTTCTCGAATACCGAGATCCAGCCCATCAGGGGCGAGATCGCTTCGAGCAACGGCCGGGCGGCGTCGAGGCCGGTCTGCGCGACCTTGCCGGGACGCATCAGGTCCGCCGTCGAAAACCCCGTCCCGCTCGCCTTCAGGCCGAGGCCGGCGAAGCTGTCGAAGACAATCTTGGCGAGATTGTTCCAGTTGGAAATCAGGTAGGCGAAGACACCCACGAACAGCGTCTTCTTGACGAGGCGCGCGATGATGTCGTCATCGGCGCCCCAGCTCCAGAACAGGGCCGCCAGCGTCACGTCGATGACGATCAGCGTGGTGGCGATGAAGCCGACCTCGCCGGACAGCAGCCCGAAGCCGGAGTCGATATAGCGGGTAAAAACCCCGAGGAAATTGTCGATGACGCCGCTACCCATGCATCACCGCCCTTCCCGAGTCAGAGGCGCGGCGGGCGCCGGCGTCTTTCCGAGGAAGCGGTCGCGGGTCTCGGCCCAGACGTGCAGGCATTCGGTGTCGTTCGCCGCGGCCTGCCCGAGCTGCTGACAGCGGCGCTGCGCGTCGCGCAGCGGATTGGTTGCGGGGCGGTGCTGCGGCATCGGCGAAGATGTCGGCGCGTCGTCCTTGCGGGTCAGCTCGATCGCGGTCACTGTCAAGGCGACAGCGACGAACGTGATTGCGCCGATGCGCGCCAGCATCTTGCCGTCCATGCTTGCGCCCTCAGTTGCCGTTGAACATCTGCGCGTTGCCCGGCTGGTAGCCACTGCCCGGCGTCAGAAATCGGCGACGCTGCTCGCGGCCCTGTTCGGCGGCTGCCGTGCGCTCGGCTTCGGTCAGCATCTGCGCGCGACCGTTGGCAGCTCCAACAGCGGTAAGATCGGCAAGCTGCTGGGCGAGAAGCGCGAGGAGCTGGTTGCCGGCCTGCGTCGCCTGCAACGCACCGGTCGCCGACTGGCTCTGGCTGACCAGCGCCGACATCTGCGTGCGGTTGGTGTCGATATTGCTCACGACGCCGGCCTGCACGCGCATGGCGTCCTGCAAACCGCCAACCGTATTCTGCCAGCGTGAGCGCGCGTCGGTGATGAGCTGCTGATCGGTCGCCGACATCGAGGCGCTCCCGTACTTCTGCTGGAACATCTGGTCGATTTGCTGGACGTTGAAGGCGATGCCCTGCGCCTGGCTGAGAAGCTGCTGGGTGCGCTGGACGTTCTGCTGAAGTTGCTGGAGCGCGGAGAACGGAAGGCTCGCCAGATTGCGCGCCTGGTTGATGAGCATCTGCGCCTGGTTCTGAAGCGACGTGATCTGATTGGTGATCTGTTCGAGCGAGCGCGCAGCGGTCAGGACGTTCTGCGCATAGTTCGATGGATCGAACACGATCAGCGCATGCGCGGGCGTTGCGAGCATCGGCGCGAGCGCAATGGGCGCTGCGAGCATGGTCGCTGCCAGGATCATGGCGCGCGAACGGATGTTACGAGGTTTCATGATTCAATCTCCTTTTCGGCCTGGGGGATGAGGGACGGGAAAGTCGGGATGAGATCGGCGGCCCAACCGGCATCGCGGGACTGGAGCCAGGCCGCGAGGAATCCTTCGCAGCCATGCTCGGCGACGAGGTTGGCGATCAGCGTCTGGTCGGATTTCGAGGACGCGGCGCAAAGCGCGAGGGCGACTTCGCTGAGTCCCAATTCGAACAGCCGATTGCCGCGCCGCGACTGACAGTAGTAGTCGCGCTTCGGCGTCGCCCGCGCCAGTATCTCGATCTGCCGGTCATTCAAGCCGAAGCGGCGATAGATCGCTGTGATCTGCGGCTCTATCGCGCGTTCGTTCGGCAGAAGCAGCCGCGTCGGGCAGCTCTCGATGATCGCGGGCGCGATATTGCTGCCGTCGATGTCGCTGAGCGACTGCGTGGCGAAGATGACGGACGCATTCTTCTTGCGCAACGTCTTCAACCATTCGCGAAGCTGGCCGGCGAAGCCTTCATCGTCCAGCGCGAGCCAGCCTTCGTCGATGATGAGCAGCGTCGGGCGGCCGTCGAGCCGGTCGCCGATGCGGTGAAACAGATACGCGAGCACGGCCGGGGCCGAGCCGGTTCCGACAAGCCCCTCGATTTCAAATGCCTGCACCGCGGCGCGGCCAAGCTGTTCGGCCTCGGCATCGAGCAGTCGGCCATAGGGACCGCCAACGCAGTACGGACGCAGCGCCTGTTTCAGATCATTGGACTGAAGCAGGACACACAGGCCGGTGATAGTGCGCTCCTCGACCGGCGCGGAGGCGAGCGAGGTCAGCGCCGTCCAGATATGTTCCTTGGCTTCGGGCGTGATCGTGATGCCTTCGCGCATCAGGATCGCCACGATCCAGTCGGCAGCCCAGGCACGCTCATAGGTGTCGTGAATGCGGGCGAGCGGCTGGAGCGAGACGGAAGCGTCGGAGCCTTCGGTCAGCCCGCCGCCGAGATCGTGCCAGTCGCCGCCCATGGCGATTGCGGCGGCGCGGATCGAACCGCCGAAGTCGAAGGCGAAGACCTGGGACCGTTCGTATCGGCGGAACTGCAAGGCCATGAGGGCGAGCAGGACCGATTTGCCCGCGCCGGTCGGGCCGACGACCAGCGTGTGCCCGACATCGCCGACGTGCAAAGAAAACCGGAACGGGGTCGAGCCTTCCGTTCTGCCGTAAAGTAGTGGGGGCGCATTGAAATGCTCGTCCCGTTCCGGCCCCGCCCACACGGCAGAGAGGGGGATCATGTGGGCGAGATTGAGCGTCGAGACCGGCGGCTGGCGGACATTGGCGTAGGCATGTCCGGGGAGCGAGCCGAGCCAGGCCTCGACGGCATTCACACCTTCGATCATGGCCGTGAAGTCGCGGCCCTGAATGACCTTCTCGACGAGGCGCAGTTTCTCATCGGCAAGACGCGGATCGGCATCCCAGACCGCGATGGTCGCGGTGACATAAGCCATACCCGCCACATCCGCGCCGAGTTCTTGCAAGGCCATATCGGCGTCAGCCGCCTTGTTCGACGCATCGGTATCGACCAGCACGGATTGCTCGTTGGTCATTACCTCCTTGAGGATCGCGGCGATTGACTTGCGCTTGGCAAACCACTGCCGTCGGATCTTCGTCAGCAACTTCGTCGCATCGGTCTTGTCGATCAGGATCGCCCGCGTGGACCAGCGATACGGGAACGCCAGCCGGTTCAGATCGTCGAGCAGGCCGGGTGTGGTCGCGGTCGGAAAGCCGGTGATGGTGAGGATGCGAACGTGCTGATCGCCAAGGCGTGGCTCCAGCCCGCCGGTCAGCGACTGATCAGCCAGCAGTGCGTCGAGATAGATCGGCGTCTCGGGAACACGGACGCGATGACGTTTCGTCGAAACGCAGGAATGGAGGTAAGTCAGCGTCTCGCTATCATCGAGCCAGGCGCATTCCGGCATGAAGCCGTCGAGCAGCGCGATAACGCGATCGGTGCGGTCGGTGAAGGCGCGCAGGATTTCATGAGGATCGACGCTGCTGCGCTCACGACCTTCGTAAAGCCACGCTTCGGTGCGCGCGGCTTCCTCGGCCGGCGGCAGAAAGAGGAAGGTGAGAAAATATCCCGATACGAAATGGATCCCTTCTTCCTCGAAGTCGGCCTTGCGCTCGGCATCGACCAGGCCAGAGGCTGGATCGGGAAAGACGCTATTGGGATAGGTCTCGGCCTCATGGCGCTGCGCTTCGACAAAAATGCTCCAGCCCGATCCGAGACGGCGGAAGGCGTTGTTGATGCGGCCGGCGACGGCGACCAACTCGGCGGCGACGGCGGAATCGAGATCAGGGCCGCGAAAGCGAGCCGTGCGCTGGAACGAGCCGTCCTTGTTGAGTACGACACCCGAAGCGACGAGAGCGACCCAGGGCAGATAGTCGGCAAGGCGGCTGGCGGAACGGCGATATTCGGCGAGGTTCATCATGGGGCGCGCTCCTCAGACCGACAGATGACCGGGGATGCGCAGATGGCGGCGGCCGACTTCCACGAAGAGCGGATCGCGTTTCGCCGCCCACACCGCCGCGAAATGCCCGACGGCCCAGATGAGGAGGCCGACCAGCCAGAGGCGCAGGCCGAGGCCCACGGCTCCGGCCAGCGTCCCGTTCAGGATCGCGATGGAACGCGGCGCGCCGCCGAGCAGGATGTGCTCGGTCAGCGCACGATGGACCGGGACCGAATATCCCGGAACGGCGTCGAGTTGCTCGAAGGCGACCGCCATCAGATGAGCGCCCCACCGCCGAAGGAAAAGAAGGACAGGAAGAAGCTCGACGCGGCGAAGGCGATCGAAAGCCCAAAGACGATCTGGATCAGGCGACGAAAGCCGCCGGAGGTGTCGCCGAACGCGAGCGCGAGGCCGGTTGCGATGATGATGATGACGGCGACGATCTTGGCGACCGGACCTTCAATTGACTGAAGGATTTTCTGAAGCGGTTGTTCCCAGGGCATTGACGAACCGGAGGCGTGAGCGACTGGTGCGAGGATGAGATTGATGGTGGCGACGGCGACAGCCGCCGCGAAGGTGCGGCGGATACGGATGACCGTACGGATCATGCGGGCTCCATGGGGTTCGAAGTGGCAGGGGTGATGTGGTAGTCGCCGTCAGGGCCGAGCCCCTCGACGCGGGCGAGTTCGGCGAGCCGGCGCGCGGACCCGCGGCCCGAGAGGACGGCAACGAGGTCGATGGTCTCGGCGATCAGCGCGCGCGGGACCGTGACGACGGCTTCCTGGATGAGCTGTTCGAGACGGCGCAGCGCGCCGATGCCGGTTCCGGCATGGATCGTGCCGATGCCGCCGGGATGGCCGGTGCCCCAGGCTTTGAGGAGATCAAGCGCTTCGGAGCCGCGCACCTCGCCGATGGGAATGCGATCGGGCCGCAGGCGCAGCGACGACCGCACGAGATCGGAGAGCGTCGCCACGCCGTCTTTCGTTCGCAGCGAGACAAGGTTTTCCGCGCGGCATTGCAGCTCGCGCGTGTCCTCGATGATGACGACGCGATCCGCGCTCTTCGCGACTTCGGCCAGCAGCGCGTTGGTCAGCGTGGTCTTGCCGGTCGATGTGCCGCCTGCGACAAGAATGTTGGCGCGGGAGGCGACCGCGATACGTAGCGACGCGGCCTGATCGGCGGACATGATGCCGGCGGCGACATAGTCGTCGAGCGTGAACACCGCGACAGCGGGCTTGCGGATGGCGAAGACAGGCGCCGCGACAACGGGAGGCAATAACCCTTCGAAGCGTTCACCAGTTTCGGGAAGCTCGGCGGAGACACGCGGGCTCCGCGCGTGAACCTCCGCGCCAACGTGATGCGCGACCAGACGCACGATGCGTTCGCCGTCGATCGCCGACAGTCGCTCGCCCGTATCAGTCAGCCCTTCGGAGAGACGATCAATCCAGATGCGCCCGTCCGGGTTCAGCATCACCTCGACGACGGCAACGTCTTCCAGAAACCGCGCGATGGCTGGACCGAGCGCCGTTCGCAGCATGCGCGCGCCGCGCGCGTGACGTTCTGAATGTTGATGCACAGCCGCCATATCGCCCCGATTTCCAGCCGGGACTGACAGACGCACCCCCATGCGGGGTTGATTAAAAGAGCCAGATCTGAGGCGACTTCAACAAGAAATCAGAGGCGTAGTAGCGTAGCGTGCAAATACAGGAGAACGGCGGAGCAGCGCGTCCAAGACGATGCAAGGAGGGCCATGATGGGCAAATCTGATGCAGAGCGAAGGATCGACTCAGCAGCGCGCTTGATCGCGGCGCCGGCCGAAACGATCTATCGTGCGTTCGTTGATGGGAGCGCATGGGAACGATGGTTGCCGCCTGCTGGGATGATCGGCCGCGTCGAGATATTCGAGCCGCGCGTAGGCGGGCGCTACAGGATGGTGCTGACCTATCGCGGGGATCACGAGAACCGGGGGAAGACCGCTGAGAACATGGATATCGTCGAGGGCCGTTTTATCGAATTCGCCCACGACGAGAAGGCCGTTCATGCTGTGACGTTTGAATCGGAAGACCCTGCTTTTGCAGGGGACAGGCGGATGACGTGGAGCCTGTCACCAGCGCCTGCCGGGACGGAGCTGACGATAACTTGCGAAAATGTCCCCTTCGGCATCAGCAAAGCCGATCATGATGTCGGCCTGCGGTCGACGTTGGCAAACCTCGCCACCTTCATGGAATAGTTCTCATCGTGCGTGGCGAAGCGGTCACCTGGGCTCCTCATTTGGAGAGGCGGCAGGAACGTCGTCAGGAATCTCACGCAGGAAGCTCTGGCCCTTCTGCAATCGCTTGCCGAGCGTCTCCACGAAGCCGTCGAACCGCTCGCGGCCTTTGGCCTGCGCGGCGGCGTGGGCGTCCGGCGGCACGGGCGGGGTGATCGACAGCCAGAAGCGCACATAGAGCGCCAGTGTTTCGGCGGTGACGCCGAGATCGCGCTCCATCCGCTGGACCTGTCGGGACAGCCTGTCGAGCCGACGTGCGAAGGCTGCTTCCCGCGCATCGGCATGGTCGGGCGACAGGAACGAACTGACCGCCGCCTCGACGATCGCGGACCTTGGCAGCTTCTTGCGATCTGCAAGCTCATTGATGCGCCCGATGAGTTCGACGGGCAAAGTGAGATTGAGACGGTCGCGCATCGTGTCACAACTCCATGTTGTCGCCGGGATCGAGCGAGACCTGGCGGGCGATGCCGGTCATTTGGCGACGAAGCGTCTGGCGCTGGCGCGCGACGTCTTCCGGCTCGTCGTCGAGGATGCGCGTGAACTCCTCGGCGGGACGCATCTCGGTCGTCTCCTTGACGATCGCAACATGGTCGGGAAGCTCGGGTTCGCGGCGCAGGCCCGCATTGGCCTTGTCGGGCTTGTGGGCGGCTACCAGCGCGGGATCGGGCTTTTGCAGCTGGAGCGTCGACCAGCCGTCCTTATGACGGGTGTGCCCGCATTTCGTCGGATCGGGGGGCGCAAGCACGCGCTCGCGGAACCGTGCATCCTCGTAATAGCGCGCCTTCTTCGCCCGCACCGGCGGCGTGCCAGCGGTCATGACGATCTCGTCGGTCGGTGGGAGCTGCATGATCTCGCCTGGGGTGAGCAGCGGACGGGCGGTTTCCGAACGAGACACCATCAGGTGGCCGAGCCAGGGCGAGAGCCTGTGCCCAGCATAGTTCTTCATCGCCTTCATCTCGGTTGCGGTGCCCAACGCATCGGAGACGCGCTTGGCGGTCCGTTCGTCATTGGTGGCGAAGCTGACGCGGACATGGCAATTGTCGAGGATCGAATTATTGGCGCCGTAAGCTTTCTCGATCTGGTTGAGCGACTGGGCGATGAGGAAGCTCTTGATGCCGTAGCCGGCCATGAAGGCCAGCGCGCTCTCAAAGAAGTCGAGGCGGCCGAGCGCCGGGAATTCGTCGAGCATCATCAGGATGCGATGCTTGCGCTCCTTGGCGTGCAGGTCCTCGGTGAGGCGCCGACCGATCTGGTTAAGGACGAGGCGGATCAGCGGCTTGGTCCGCGAGATGTCGGACGGCGGCACGACCATGTAGAGCGTGGCGGGCTTTTCGTCGGTCGTGAGGTCCGCGATGCGCCAGTCGCACCGGCTCGTCACCTCCGCCACGACGGGATCGCGATAGAGGCCGAGAAAGGACATAGCGGTCGAGAGCACGCCGGAGCGCTCGTTGTCGGATTTGTTGAAGAGTTCGCGCGCCGTCGAGGCGACAACCGGATGCGGGCCGGCTTCGCCGAGATGCTTCGTCGCCATCATCGCGGAGAGTGTCGCCTCGATCGAGCGTTTCGGATCGGAGAGAAAAGCAGCGACGCCGGCGAGCGTCTTGTTCTCCTCGGCATAGAGGACGTGCAGGATGGCGCCGACGAGAAGGGAGTGGCTGGTCTTTTCCCAATGGTTGCGCTTGTCGAGCGAGCCCTCGGGATCGACCAGGACATCGGCGACGTTCTGCACATCGCGGACTTCCCATTCGCCGCGCCTGACCTCTAGCAAAGGATTATAGGCGGACGATTTCGGATTGGTCGGATCGAACAGCAGCACGCGGCCGTGCCGGGAGCGAAAGCCGGCGGTGAGCTGCCAGTTCTCGCCCTTGATGTCATGGACGATGGCCGAGCCCGGCCAGGTCAGAAGCGAGGGCACCACCAGGCCAACGCCTTTGCCGGAACGCGTCGGCGCGAAACACAGGACATGCTCCGGTCCGTCATGGCGCAGGTAATCCTGCTCCAGCCGCCCCAGCACCACGCCGTCGGCGCCGAGCAGCCCCGCCGCGGCCACCTCCTTCTTCTCGGCCCATCGCGCCGAACCGTAGGTCTGGATATTCTTGGCCTCGCGGGCGCGCCAGACCGACATGCCGATGGCGACAGCGATGGCGATGAAGCCGCCGGACGCTGCGATGAAGGCGCCTTCCGTGAAGATGTCCGGCGCATAAGCGTCGTAGAAATACCACCACCAGAAAAAAGCTGGCGGATAGTAGACGGATACGCCGCCGAGTTTGAACCAGGGTGTTCCGAGCTGCGCCTGAAATCCGAGCTGCCAGGCGACATATTGCGTGGCGCCCCAGGTGGTGGCGAGCACGATGAGGGTGACGACGAGAATCTGCTCCCAGAGGATTTTGGTCGCGGACATGGCGGGATCCTTTCTACGATTGTCAGATGCCGAGATCGCGCTTCCGGCCGATCGCCCATTCGATGCCGCCCCCGTCCTTGGCGACACCGGCGACGTGTTGACCGAGCTTGCGTTCGAGGTCGCGGGACCAGGGGACGAGCTGGAAGCCGAGCCCGTCGTCGATCATAGCGAAGCGGCCAGAGGAGAGCGTTAGGCGCTGGCGCACGGTGCCGGCGACGTACTCGCCGGCCTGTATCTTCACATGCGGCAAGCCGGTCTCGGTCGCGAGCTTCTCGCCGACGGCATCGAGTTCGCGCCGACGCAGCGTCGTGAGAAGATCGCGCTGCATGACGATGCGCTGGCCGTCGCGGCGCGCCAGTCCCTGATCGGCGAGATGATCGGCCCGCGCATGGATGGCGTCGCGTACCTCCTGCCCGAAGCCTGATTGTGCGAGTGGCATCGCCTCGCGCTCGACAAGGCGATGATCGAGCCAGGTCGCGCCGGGCGCCGTGACCTGCGCCTGAAGATCGAGATCGGAGCGCGTCGCGAGCATGAGGGTCGGACGTTCATCCTCGGGGCCACCGAAGCGGCGAACCTCGACGATGCCGCCATTGGCCGGAGCGCGTTCAAGGGCGTCGATGTTGCGAAAGCGGACATGATGCGCGCGCCCGTCGACGCCATCGATGACGGCATAGGCTTCACCGCGCAGCTCGTCATGCAGCCCGCGATCGACCAGACGACCGATGATCGGAGCTTCGACTGCGTCGCCGTCGATCACGAAATCGGAAAAGCCGCGATCCTGGTCGCGCCCGGCGAAGGCGCGGTGCATGGTCTTGATGATGTCGCCGCGGATAGCGAGATCGCGCAGCGTGCGTTCGGCTCCAAGTCCGACCGTCCACTGGCCGGGCTCACTCTCGAACGCGAGGTCCATCTTCTCGAGATGCTGGAGGCGGCCGACCATGAGGCGGCGCAGTTCGGGATCTGAAGCGCTCTGCCGCTCATGGCGCAGATCGATGAAGCCGGTTTCGTCGGCGGCGCGTTGAATCTCGCCATCGATGCGGGTCCAGCGCTCAGTGGTGATTTCCTTTTCCAGTGCGTTGCGGATTTCGTGTTCGGGCTTCGGGCCGAGTTCGATGTCGACCAGGTCCATGGCGCGGGAGCGCAGGCCCCGGCTGATATAGTCGCGCGAGATCACGAGATCGGCGCCAGTCTCGTCGACGCCGCGCACCAGGAGATGTACATGGGGATTGTCGGTGTTCCAGTGATCGACGGCGATCCAGTCGAGGCGCGTGGCGAGATCGGCTTCCATCTGCCGGGCGAGGTCGCGGGTGAACGCTTTGAGGTCGGTCATCTCGGCCGCGTCCTCGGGCGAGACGATGAACCGGAAATGATGCCGGTCGTCCTTGCATCGCTCGGCGAAGGCCAGATCATCGGCGCGATCAGTCCCGGCGTCGAACATGACGCCTTTATCTCCGTCGCGGCTCACGCCCTCGCGCTTGAGGTAGCCGACATGGCTGGTCAGCGGCGCCGAGCGATACGCCTTGCCCTGATGGCGGGCGATGCGCGCCTTGACGACGACGCGGCGCTGCGGGGAGAAGATACGGGAGCGGCCGAAGACGTTGCGGCCACGCCCGAAGGTCGAGTGGCCGAGGCGCCGGCCAGCTTTGCCCGCCAGCGCTCCACTGGGCATATGGCCGGCGCGCTGCGCGGCGGCGAGCACCTGATTGACGTAGCTCTTTGTCCTCGGCGCGCGCGTCGAACGGATGCGGCCCGGCTTGATGCGGAAGTCGCTGTCGCGCTCGCTCATGTCGGCGCTCCGATCAGCGCGCAAATCGCCCCGTGCATATCGAAGCGTTGAAAACGCTCGCAAAATCCGGGCAGCATGCCCGCGACCGACCGCCATGCCCACGGAAACACAAGCCATACCAATGGCTTGTGTTGATCCGGGCATGGGCTTTTACCTTGCCCTCTTTCGGTCGTTTTGCCTGCCTCCACCCTCCCTGCACGCCATGACACGCGGGAACCCGAGACCATGCGACAGATGCCGGACAGGCTCATGGCGTGGTCCTGTCGCCCGAGCGCGCGACGAACAGGTCGCTCAATCGTGGAACGATAGCGGAGAGATCACGTGCCGGGGCTGCGTTCGGAGCGGTGACGGATGAACGTTCAGCCGGAATGGAATCGACAGCCGATCTGCGATCCGGCTGCGTGATGAACAGCGGCGAGCGGGTCCAGGCGAGCGGATCGACAGGCGCCATTACTGCCCCGCCGGAGCCGATGGCCGACGCGACAGTGGCGACATAGGCGCGGGTTTCCGCCGGTAGCGGACGGCCGCTCAACGCCTCGTCGTAGCGACCGGGACCGGCATTATAGGCCGCGATCCAGCCCGGCGATCCATAGCGGTCGAGCAGCTCGCGGATATAGCCGCTACTCGCGATGATATTGTCACGCACGTTATAGGGATCGGCGCCGAGACGATGGCGAGCGCGTAGCTCCGCCCATGTCGCAGGCATGATCTGCATCAGCCCCATCGCGCCCTTCGACGAGATGGCGCGCGGATCGCCAGCGCTTTCCGTGCGCATGACGGCGCGAATCCAAACGGCCGGCAAGCGGAAGCGCGTCGCGGCCTCAGTGATATGGGTGGCATAGGGATCGCTGGCCAAGGCCGATGTGACGGCTAAGCTCTGCGCCATCGTGATCGCCGGCATGACGTTCGCGACGGCAAGGCCGGAAAGGAGAAGAAGAGCCATGCGCCGGGCTGCGCGATGCAGCCCGGACACATTCAGATGGCTCCTCAGTGAACGGCGAGCAGGCATCGCTCAATCCTTCTCGCCGCGATCGCGTTGACGCGACCAGTGCAACGACCATGTGTTGCCGGCATCGTCGTCACGGAACAGGTTGGCGCGGATCGGCTGCGCCAACCCCGGATCGTCGATCACCAGCGCGATATATTCGCCGGCCTTCTCGCCGGTGCGGTTCCAGCCCGCGCCGATCTCCGGGCCGATGTCCCGGGCGCCTGGATCGTGGTCATGGACGCGGTAGTCCGGCGCATTCTCCGCATCCGACGGATCGGCCGGAACGATGACGATGTCGTGGAAAAGCGTGAATGTCTCGATGCGCCCGATGATGCGGGATTCCTCGCGCGTGAACTGTCCGATTTGCGGCATGATGGTCTCCATGCGGTGGTGTTAGGAAAGCCATCGGCGAGCACCGCTCCCGCCGAAGGAAAGGCGGTCAGCGCGTCGGGGCGCGCCATTGAAAGCGACCGTCGCCGTCCTCGTCGGTCCACAGCGGGACGGCGCGGCCGATGATCTGGTCGGTGGAGGTCAGGCCGAAATAGCGGCCGTCGAGACTGTCGTTGACCTGCCAGTTCATGAGAAAGACTTCGCCGGTCGCGATGCGGCGGCAGCCCTGCCAGACTGGAAGATCGCGGCCAGCGCGATCGCGGTCGCGCGCCACGCCGACATTGACGCCATCGACGGTAATGGCGAGGTTCGAGCGGCAAACCGTCTGCCCTGACACGGCGAGGATACGCTTCAGCAGCGGCACGCCCTTCGGCAGATAGCCGCGTTCGGCGAGGAAGGTGGCGAGTGGTTCCGGTGCATCGACGGCGACCAGATCGGTAACTTCGAACGGTCCCTCGAAGGCGATCGAGTAGAAGCCGATCGGCGCGCTGGCCGATGCGTTCCAGATCAGCTTGATCGGCATCGGCGTGAGGCCGGGATAGCCGACGCCCATCGCCGCAAGCGCGGTCGTGACAATCAAGCCAAAGCGCGTCATGGCTCGACCTTTCGGCGCAGCAGGTAGGCGCGATGCTGGTCTGGCGTGTAGGCGCGAGGTTCCTGGCCGGCGGTCATTCGGTTGTGAACGTGCCGCCAGTGGTCGGGCGAGACCGCTGCGGGATCGATGCCGAGACGCTCGATCGCGTCGATCGCCTGCAGCACGCGCTCGACTTGTCGCCAGCCTTCGAGCTTGAGCAGGATGTCGCCGCCGGGACGAACGAAGGGCAGCGTCTGGAACGGCTCGCCGCGGCGCACCGCGCGCACGATGTCGATGCGCGAGATGATCGTGCCGTACTCGCCCGCCGCCCAGCGGACGAAGGCGAAGATGCTGTTCGGCGCGAAGCCGACGATACTGCGGCGACGGTCGAGGATCTGTTCGTAATTCTTGCGGCCGAACCTGATCCAGTGCTCGATCTTCTGTTTCTGGAAGGTCAGTTCGACCAATGTCGTGAACGGCGCAGGCCCGTCCGGCAGCGGACGGCTATGCGCGCGATGGACCGCTCTGCCGGTCATGGCTGGTCTCCCGCGATGGGTGGAAATTCGCGCGCGAGCAGTTCGCGCAGCATGTCCGCAACGGTGATCCCGCGCCGAAAGGCCGCGACCTTGATGCGACCGCGCAGCTCAGGCGTGATGTCGATGGTCAGGCGGGCGGTGAACGCATTGTCGGCAGCAATGCCGGTCGGTTGCGGCTCAGTCGCTCTGATCCATTTTTCGGGATTGCCCGGCCGGGACACAAACCGGCGTTTGTCGGCGCGCTCCGTCATGCCGCGCCTCCACCATGGAACAGCAGCAGGGTTGCGATGCGCGCGCGGGCGCGCTCAGCCATGACGGCATCGATGTCGCAGCCGAGACAACGACGGCCGCTGAGCCGGCAGGCTTCACCGGCCGCGCCGGAACCGGCGAACCAATCGTCGACCAGGCCGCCTGCGGGGCAGCTCGTGCGGATCAGAATTTCGAGAAGCGCTGACGGTTTCTCGGTCGGATGGATCGCGCGACCATGACAATTGCGCACGTAGATGACGGAGCGCATGAGCCTTGGCCCGCCGTCATAACTGAGATAGTGGCCGGCATCGATCTGGCCGGTATGCGGCGGACGTTGCTTGCGTCGCGCGGTGCGCGCCGTCGCATCGGGCGTCGTCTGCACATCATTGTAGATGTCGCGCCACGGCGTCTCAGTTGGATAGAACTGGACGGCCAACTCATGCACGCGCTTGAAGCGATCGGCATGGAAGCTGGAGCCGTTCTGTTTCTCCCAGACGATTTCCTGGGCGATGCGCAAGCCGGCGTCGGCGAAGCGGTTGGCGGTCGCCATGAAGCATCGCAGCGAGCCAAACACCCACAACGTGCCGGTCGGGTGCAGCGCCTCGCGAGCGCGCGTGATCCAGCCTTCGACCCGCCGGTCCCAGGCGAGCGACGTATCGCCATAGGGCGGATTGGCGAGGATCAGATCGAACGGGCCGTGCGCCGGCATAAGGTCGCGGCAATCGCCGGTGAGGATCGTCATGATGCGATCCTCCCGATGCGAAGTTGCTCGATCTCGCTGGCGAGCGCGGCGATCTCGCGCGCGGCGGGACCGTCGTCATCGATCTCGAAGGCGAGCCGGCCCGACTGCGCGGCGTCGGCGTAGATGACGCGCTGCCCGATCGCCGTGCGCAGCACCGGCGGATCGTGATCGGCCAGCGTCTCGGCCGTCTCGCGAGCGATGACAGTGCGCGCGCCGCAACGGTTGAGGACAAACCGCGCGGCAAGGCCGGGGCGATAAATGCGAGCTTCGTTCAGAAGCGCGAGCATCTCCGCCGAGGCCCAACCGTCGAGCGGAGACGGCTGCACCGGGATCAGCACGAGATCGGCTGCGAGCAGCGCCGAACGCATGAGGCCGGCGACACGCGGCGGACCGTCGATCACGACATGATCGACGTCGCGCGCCAACTCGGGCGCCTCACGATGAAGGGTGTCGCGCGCCAGGCCCACGACACCGAACAGACGCGGCGAGCGTTCACGGGCGCGTTGTTGCGACCAGTCGAGAGCCGAGCCCTGCGGGTCCGCGTCGATCAGCGTGACCCGCTTCCCCTTGCCGGCCCATTCGCCTGCGAGATGCAGCGCGAGTGTCGTCTTGCCGACACCACCTTTTTGATTGAGGAGCGCCACGATCATGGCGCGCCTCCGACCGTGAACCGGCAGAGCCAGTTCACGATTAAAGGAAAACGAGTCTCCGATTTAAGGAGCAAAACAGCGGCGGATTGCCAGCCGTTTCCAGCCTTTGCGCCATCGTTGCGGAGGTTATCCGCAGGCGTGCAAAAGTGCGGGGGCGTTAGAAAGATTCCGAAGGAATCTAGGTTAGAGAAGTTACGGCCGTCGCAAGCCTTTGAATCTCGGCGATGAATCGTCGATTCCGGTCCCCGATAGCACGAGGATCGGGTCCCTGATGGCACGATAGGGGCGGTCCCCGATAGCACGAGTGAATTCACAGCTTGTCCCCAAAGCGCGTTGACGGCTTCCGTCGCGGGCGCGGCGGGGTGAAAAAGGTTGGATCGGTTGCGACGAAGGTGAGCAGTTCGGGACCACCCACCTGCTGTGTGATGGCGAGCCGGTAGCCAGGCAGGGGCTGGCGGCGGATGATGTCGCGCAGGTCGTAGGCGAAATGCTTCAGCGGCGAGAGGCTGCCGGATTTCCGGTGCAGGTGGGCGAAGTCGAAGCTCCAGCCGAAGGACTGGCGGCCGCCGTGTTTACGCACGACGCGGTAGAGCCAGCGTTCGAGCCCGCCGGTCAGATCGAAATAGGCGCGGTCGATGGTGAGAACGAGCGCGTCATCGAGAACGGCGCGATAGAACCAGTCCGGCAGGATCAGCTCGACGCCGACAGGGCGACCGTCGCGATCGGTTCGCTCCTGCCACTCGTTGATCCACGAGAAGCGATGCCGACGGCCTTCCGCCGGTTGGCGGATCGAGGTCGCGACGGTGGTGGATTGGAGCCGGTCGAGCGCGGCCTTCAGGCGCTGGTAATCGCGCAGCGATACACCGCGGCCGACGAAGGTGAGAATCTCATAGGGCGTCGTCGCCATGAGCCGGGAAGTGCGCAAGCCCGCGTCGCGCGCCTCAACGATCTGGCTCGCGGCCCAGATCAGGATGTCGGCATCCCAGATGGTCGCCATGCCGTGATCGGGCACGGCCTCGACACGGATGGTCACATCGCCTGCCTTGAAATCGATGGGTGCGATGCGTTTCGACTTGGCGAGGGAGAAGAACGGATAGGCCATGAGATCCTGCGCGTCTCGTGGCGCGAAATCGCCGGGGAGCGCCCGGAACAGATTGAGCTGTCCGCGCTCCGAAGAGGACTGATGCCGCGCCGCCATTCGGGAAATCGTGCGCCGTCAGCGTGCGTATCGTCCTGCGCGCGCCGGCGACGTCGGCGACTGGCGCTTGGCGGGAAGAACCGATCCGCGGGGATCGGAGGTCGAGGTGACGGCGCCGCGATCGGCCCAGGCTTCGAGATCGTCGATGGCATAGACGACGCGGCCGCCGAGCTTTCGGTAGGCCGGGCCGGTTCCGTAGGTCCGGTGCTTTTCCAGTGTCCGGGCGGACAGGCCGAGGAATTCGGCGGCTTCCTTGGTGCGCAGAAAGCGCGGCGGGAGAACGGCGAGTTCGGGTCGCATGGATCGGCCTTTCGTGGTGTTCACGTGAGCCGCTGGAAATCAGCGGCGGGCGAAGACCACGATGGCGAAGCGAAACAGGTGAGATGGAGTGGGATTTTAGGGGGACCTGAAATCCCACATCACGTCCGCCGAGTCCCCCGGGGCGGGTGGACAGCAAAGACGTGTTCGCGGCGGATGGGAGGAATTTTGTGAGAAGCGTTTCGCTGTCGGCCTTGTACGTCAGCGGTTCGCGAGAAGCGGGCAACGCATCCGCAGGAGTCCTACGATCATGCAACGGCGACGTTGTGACTTCATTGTTGATCGTTTTCGGTTCGCCTGGTTCGCGAACCCTGGGATCGCCGGTGGCGCAGCAGCGTTCGATAGCCTCCAGCAGCCATCGCGTGGGCATCGCGAAGCAAAGCCATGACGGTATGGCGAACCGAGGATATCTGCCAGTCATCCCGCTTCATCCGCGGAAGACGGAAGATGATCCGGGCGATCTCCTGTTGGGTGGCGCCATCCCGGAACCCGTCGAACGCTTGCAGCATATGGCGCATCCGTCTGCGTTTCTGCCGCGTGAGGCGCGTGTCCGGCGGCACAGCGCGGCCGTAGAGCGATGCAAGAAGGCGGTAAATGGACTCTACCCGATCAAATCCTTCCAGACCGATCGGAACCATGGCAACCAAAGGAACCGCAGGCGAATGGCCGGCGGGCAGGATGAGCTGGAGGTGCTGATTCTTGCTCAGCTCGTAGAGGAGGAGCGTTTCGCCACCCTGTTCGATCGATTGAGCGATATCGAATGCGGCTCGTACATCGCGATCCAAAGAGAAGATCGGAGGAGCCGCCGCCAGCACGACTGTGCTGGTGTCGGCATGCGGAAGCCAGAACACCTGCGCCTTGGGAGGAGCTTGCTGCGGATCAAGCGGGAAATCGCAGTCCCCAACGCTGCCGAATCCTGTCGGTCAGCGATTGAGGATTTTCCTTGTTGCGCGAGTACGCATCGAAATCATGATCATACGTTTCGTTGCGACGGAGCCATTCCCAAGCGATGTCAGAGGCAGCAAGCCCGTCAACGTGGAGGTAGAGCGCCGAGGAGCGCCATCCTGAAGCGTCCGGTACCATGGTCAGTCCTTCCTCCGTCAATTTGCGGAGGAGCCAGCATTCCCGGAACGATTGTGATGCTGAAGCCGCGAAGTTTGGCGGGGGCGATGCCGCAGCGGCATCGCGTGGATCAGTGACACTGACTTTCGCGCACCAACTCGCGATAACCGTGCTCGGTCATCCAACGGGCACGCGCAAGGTGAGTGTCGTGGATCCGACGACAGCGATGCGGATTGCTTTGTGGATCGAGGCCGAACAGGATTTGAACGGCTTCCTGCCAATCGGCGCCGTCACGCGCCGCATCGAGTAGCCGCAAATAGAGAACCATATGCTCGCGGTCATAGCTGGTGAGCCGCCGACTTATCGGCGGCTCATCCAGGAACGCGAATGTCGATGGTTCCGTCATCGCCGGACATTGGCATGGTTACGATATTTTAACCATCGCCCGGTGCGTGCATCTTGGAATGATGGTGCATGGCCCGATGGCGCGGAACGACTATCGATGGGCCTGGCGGTTAGACGTGTCATGATGCAGCAGAACCCCTTGCCCTTTGTCGGTGGAGAGCAGAACGATCCCTGCCGCTTCAAAGGCCCTGCGCACCTGATCGCGCGTCGTTTCGTAAACCTCGAGGTCGCTTTCGGATTCGAGGCGTTTCAACGCGGTCAGCGATATGCGGGCCTTGTCAGCGAGCGTCTCCTGCGTCCAACCCAGCAACGCGCGTGCGGCCCGCGATTGTCGGGAAGTGATCATGCATGATCACCTCCCACCGACGCGAACGCACCTGCCAGAACTACGACTATAATAGTCGTTCTTGGCGCCTCCATCCAGCCGAAAGTCACCTCGAAGCGCTGCGACGAGAGTAGTCGGCCGACGACTGATTCGGTCGTGCCGCCATGCCGAAGGCGGGGCCGAAGCCCCATCCGGCTCAGGCGAACGGATCGATCTCGCCGACGATGGTGTCGGCATCCCCATCATATTCGGCGGCGGGCATGACGCTCATGGTGCCGTCGCCGGCGCGGTAGATGATGATCGTGACCATCAGGGTGGCGGCGAGGCTGAAGGCGAAGGCGTGAGCGTCTGCGAGGGACATTTTCGTAGCTCCTGTCTGGAGGCGGGGACCATCCCCGCTCGACAGGCGCCCGAGGTGTTTCGGTCGCGGCCGGGGTCATCAGAGAGGCAAAGCCGACCTGACCGCACGCTTCGCGTAGCGGACCCCATGAGGGTTGACCCCACGAGGCCGGGATTGAAACCAGGGTCAGCCTCAAAGAACGGGGATGGTGCCCGCCGACCGGAGCGGAAATCCTCGCGTTGGGCGCTGCCGTGGCCCTGCCTTCACCCTGACGTTGCGACGCCGTCGAGATGGGGCGCCGCTGCATGTCCGCAGCCGAAATGGTGGGAATGGAGTCGGGCGCGGTTTTTCGCCTGAGCCGGATGGGACTTCGGCGCCCATGGCCAGAAAGGGAAGCGCGTGGCAGCCGCGATCCGACGCGAACATGGAAAAGCCCGGCGGCTTTCGCCGCCGGGCTTTCCGGTATCCCGCCCGTTAGAACGGGATCTCGTCGTCATCGACGGTATTGCCGTCGTCGTTCTGGGTCTGCTTCGCCCGGCTCAGGAAGTCCACCGTCTCGGCGATGATCTCGCAGCCGTAGCGATCAACGCCCTGCTGGTCGGTCCATTTCGTGTAGTGGATGCGGCCGCGCACCAGAACCTTCATCCCCTTTTCGCAATGTTGCTGGATCGTCTTGCCGAGGCCGTTGAAGGCGGTGATACGATGCCATTCGGTGTCCTGGACCCGGTAGCCGTTCACGTCCCGGATGACCCTGCCTTCCGAGTAGCGGGGACGCGAGGTGGCGAGTGTGAAGTGGGTGATGTCGGTGCCGCCGTTGGTGGTGCGGGTTTCAGGGGCCTGACCGATGTTGCCGGCGAGAATGACGATGTTCTGCATGGTAAGTCTCCGTTGCTTCCCGGAGGGACCATTCCCTCCGACGAGACCCGGCCAAGGCCGTCGGGAGACTCCTGCACTGGCGCTTTCGGCGCCAGCTTGACCCCTAAGGCCCGAAGTGGTGCGGGCAGGCGCGTAGCGCCAACACGGTTCGGAGCCGCGGGGGTTGCTGGTGGAAACAGAACGGACTTAGGGGATCAGTCAGTCGGAGGAATTGGCGCCTCTCGAAAGCCGGGAGACGACACGCAGCCAAACCATCGGCCTTGCTGGCAAAGGCGCCCGATCAGGCCCATCCGCCACGCGGACACACCATTCAGAACCCTCTTAGCCTCCTCATGCGTCGTTGCAGGAAAGGCAGGTTGGGACGAGATCGGTAAAGCTATCGGGTTTCGGGCGCATGGCGCTGCCCCACCGTATCAGCGCGAAGAGGAGATGCATGCGGATCTGCATGGGGCGGGATGAAGGTGTTCACGACTATCTCCGCACTAATATAGGACAGGCCACCCCGGGGGGCGGTGATCGCTACGGCTGCGGGATTCGCTGTCAGACGACGCTTTTCGAAACGGGCGATGCGGATCGAACGTGCGGGCGAACGCGTCCCTGACACGGTCGTTCTTGTTCTGAACGGGATATCGGAAGCCAGCGGCGAAAGCCTTCGGGGTGTCTCGTGGGAGCGCAGGATCGCGGCCGTTGCCTCAGCGCGTAAGGACGGCCGTTCCGACCGCGTAGAGATTAATCATCGCCGCGATGCCGATGAATAGACCGCCAGCGCCGCACAGCAGATTGAGGACGAGACCTCCGTCGATCATGTGCTTGGCGATGCCGTGGACAACCGTGGTGCCGGCGATCACGGCGGGAATGGCGAAGATCGCCAGCGCGACAAGACGCAGAGCCGGATTTTTCGCGAAACCGACGACGGCGATGACCAACGCGATCGAGCCGAGCGCGGCGCTGATGGCGGCAAGGCCGGAGATGAGAGAACTTGCATCCGCCGCATAGGCATATTGAAACGCGGTCAAACCGGCCGCGAAGGGCAAGGCGTAGATCGCGAGGTTATAGGCGAGCACGCAAAACGCGATCGTCAGGGAGATGGCGAGCAGAATCAGCGTCATGAAAGCCTCCGTGCAAACGGTTGAGGATCACGACAGGCTGCCGGGAGATACGCTCCGCCTGCGACTATGCTGCTTCGCCGGTTCTGCAAGAATGCTGATGTATTCTGAACGAGAGCGTTTTTCTCGTAAAGACAATTATTGCTGCCGCGAGGCGGCGGCGCGTTATGCGCCGCCATCGAACTTCATGACGGGGATACCGAGTTTCCGGGCCTTGTCGGCGAGGTTTTCCTGAATCCCGGTGCCGGGGAAGACGAGGACGCCGACCGGCAGAACATCGAGCATCGCGTCGTTGCGCTTGAACGGGGCGGCCTTGCCGTGTTTGGTCCAGTCAGGCCTGAAGGCGATCTGTGGCACCTTGCGGTTGTCGGCCCATTTGGCGGCAATGAGTTCGGCGCCCTTCGGGCTTCCACCGTGCAGCAGCACCATGCCCGGATGCTTGGCGTGGACCTGATCGAGCCTGGCCCAGATCAGGCGGTGATCGTTGAAATCGAGACCGCCGGTGAAGGCAACCTTCGGGCCGGGAGGCAGGAGCACCTCGGCCTCGGTGCGACGCTTCGCGGCGAGGAAATCGCGGCTGTCGATCATCGCGGCGGTGAGGTTGCGATGGTTGACCATCGAGCCGGTGCGCGGCCGCCAGATCGAGTGGGTGTTGCGCTCGAAGTGCTCGGCGGCCTGGTCGCGCATCAGTTCGAAGGCGTTGCGCCGTTCGAGAAGGGTCTGGCCCTGTGCCGTCAGGCGTTCGAGTTCGACAGACTTGACCTCCGAGCCATCCTGTTCGCGCTGGAGGCGCCGCTGGGCGATCTCGTTGTCGTCGAGTTCGCGTTCGATCCGGTCGGTGGCGCGATGGAAGAGGTTGACCGTGCCCCAGAGCAATTCTTCCAGATCTGGTTCGAGGCGGGTGTCGGAGAGCGCCACCACGAGGGCGTCGAAGATGTCGGCGATGCTGCCGGCGATGACGCGGCCTTCCGGAAGCGGTCGCGGGTCGGGTTCGTCTTCGAAGGGACGGTAGCCGTAGAGCTGGAGTTCCTGAAGCAGGTGATCGGTCGGAGAGGAATCGTGGTGCGGCTCGTATGCGGTGTCGTGTCCATCGGTCATGGCGACTTTCCTTCGCGGTGTGGCCGCGCCCATCGCGGCCTTCATGGCGACGAAGGCGACGGGCGGGCCGGACCTGCACCCGCAGCAAAGCGAAGGGCCGGAACACTGTGGAGGATGCTGGAGGCCGGCGATTTTGCCTCGCGATGCAAAGCGCCCCACGGGGGCGCGGCGGAAAATCGTCGGCCGCAGGCATTGCCTGTCCGGCCCGGCTGACGCCCGATCGCCCTCTCAGAAGGCCGTGGGTGTGGCCTCTCGACCCCGGAGGTCTCGCGCCATGATCGCAGCCTGTCACGCACCGCCCTGCCGCACCTTCCCTTGCCAGTCGATCAGACCGCCAGGGACATGAAGCGGGCGACGTCCTCCGAGGCGACCTGTAGACGCAGATGGGCCGCAAGGGCGTCGAAGCCGAGCAGCCGGAGATCCTCGTTGAAGTCCCCGAGCCGTGGCGTGAGCACGACCGCCTCGATCCCGACGGCGCTGGCGCGCTCGATCAGCACGGTCATCGCCCTGTCACCGGCCGGATCGTTGTCGCGCGCGACGTAGAGCCGCCGCAGCGTCCGCGGGAACAGAATGGCCGAGAGGTGCGCGGCCGAGAGCGCCGCCATCGACGGCATCTGCGTCAGGACCGATCGGACAGACAATGTCGTCTCGATGCCTTCGCCGGCCGCCATTACCTCGCCGCCCACGCCGAAGCGCACGGCCTGCCCGAGGAGATCGCCCATCGCACGCCGCGGCGTCTCGATCGGGGCACGGCCGAGATTGGCCTCGCTGAATCCGCCGGGGTCGAGCCAGGTGCGATGCGCGCCGGTCAACTTGCCGGAAAGGTCGGTGACGGCAGCGATCATCGCGGGCCAGGTCTCGGTCGGGCTATGCTCGTCCGGCCGATAGTAGCAGCGCGGATGGAAGCGAAGCGCGCCGGTTTCGTGCAAAGTCGTAATGCCGCGTTTGCGCAAAACCGCTTCGACGAGGGTTCCGCCGATCGGCTGCGACATGGCAAAGAGCCGCCGCGCCGCTTCGGGTGAGCCGGCGCTGATGGACTGTCTGCCGGCCAGCATCCTGGTCCTTTCCGGTTCAGGATGCGGGAGCGCGAGGAATCGGCGCGCTTCCTTGGCCACATCCTTGAAGTCGACAAGGCCACAACTTTCGCGAATCACGTCGAGCAGATCGCCATGCTCGCCCGACGCCGCGGCATCGGTCCATTTGCCGGCCGGACCTTTCGGCGAATCCTTCAACCGCACGAACATCGAGCGGCCCGGCGTGTTGCGCACATCCCCGACCTGCCAGTAATTGCCCTGACGGCGTCCGGCAGACAGATAGTGACGGCACACCGCCTCGGCCTGCCGGCCAAGACGGTGTGCAAGTTCTGCGGCATTGTGACGGGGCATCAAGCCGCCTCGCGCTCGCCGATGCGCTCGACCGGCCAGCGGCCCAGCACGCGCTCGAGCACCGCCGGGCCGGATGTGTCGGTCGGCACGAACATACGCAGCTTCCACGCGATGATTTCGTGGAAGAGGCCAAAGGCCGAGAGCCGTTCGCGCATCGTGTCGGTGAAGCCGGACAGCTCGATGCGGTTGGCGCCCATGACACGGCAGCGGCGAAGCTGGAGGCCCTCGGCGAGATCGAGGATCGTGCGACCCTCCATCAGCGCCATGAACGCGGCGTCCGGCGTCAGCGAGGAGGCGCCGGTCGTAGTCGCGTTCGCCGCCCAGGCCGGCGAGACCTTGCGGCCGACGATCCGCTCACCCTCATCGGTCTGAAGCCGATAGACGCGAGTGGATTCGTTCGGCAGCCGCTTCCAGATCGGCAGTAGCAGGCCGGTGACGACATGGATCGTGCTGTCGGCAAATTCCGGCACCTCGGCGACCTCCGTGGTCCAGGCTGCGGCGAAGGCATTCCGATCGGCGTCGAGCCAATGGGTCTCACCCATCATCTTCACCGGAACATTATGCGCCTCCATCGGCCGGATCAGCTGGACGCGCCGCTCGATCTCGCCGTCGTCGAGCATGATGCTCGTCGTCGGAATCTGCACGGCAGCGCGTCCCGACCGCTCGTTGACGAGCAGCTTCGCTTGGCGGTCATCGAGATGGCCGAGCGCATCATCGAGCGTCACCGGACGATTGCGCTCGCGCTGCGTGATTGTGAGCAGCCGGGTTTCCGCGCCGGTGCCTGGATGGGTGTAGATGATCTGGCGATCGGTGACGGTGAAGCGTTCCGCTGTCAGCGTCTCCAACCCGACATCATAGGCGCCGCTGGCGATGGCGCCCTCGATCTTCGCGTTCAGCAGTTGCTCGAACGCAGTGAACAGGATGCCTTGAAGCTCGATGGTGAGCGCGAGCAGCCGATTGAGGAAGGTGATGATCGGCGGCAGCTCATCCTTGATGCCGGTCGAATCCATCAGCTTCAGGCCAGTGGCGGACTCAAAGCGGTCGAGCGAACAGCCCTCGACCTTGCCGCGCACCAGGAGGAGATAGAGCTGGCGCAGCGCATCGCGGGCATAGGCGCTTTCCAGATTGTCCTCCGGCCGGAACAGGCCCTGGCCGCCGGTCTGGCGCTGGCCGCGCGTGATCGCGCCCAGCGTGTCGAGGCGACGGGCAATGGTCGAGAGGAAGCGCTTCTCGGCCTTCACGTCGGTCGCGATCGGTCGGAACAGCGGCGGCTGCGCCTGATTGGTGCGGTGCGTCCGGCCGAGCCCCTGAATGGCGGCGTCGGCCTTCCATCCCGGTTCGAGCAGATAGTGGACGCGCAGCCGCGTGTTCCGCGCTGACAGCTCGGCATGATAGCTGCGGCCGGTCCCGCCCGCGTCGGAGAAGATCAGGACACGCTTCGCGTCGTCCATGAACGCCTGCGTCTCCGCGAGATTCGCGGAGGCGGCGCGATTTTCGACGGCGAGACGGTCGCCCTTACGGACGATACGCCGTGAACGGCCCGTCACCTCCGCTACCATATCGGTACCGAAATGCTGGACGATCTGGTCGAGCGCGCCGGGAACAGGTGGCAGACTGGCGAGCTTGGCGATCAACTCGTCGCGGCGCGCGACAGCCTCGCGGCTTTCGACAGGCTGACCATCTCGGGTGACGGGCCGTGATGACAGGTTGCCCTCGCTGTCCGTGAAGGGCTCGTAGAGCTGCACCGGAAAGCTCGTCTCCAAATACGATAAAACGTATTCGCGCGGCGTGATGTCCATGCGAACGTCGTTCCATTCCTCGGTAGGCAGGTCGGCCAGGCGGCGTTCCATCAGCGCCTCGCCGGTCGAGACGATCTGGATGACGGCGGAATGGCCTTCATCGAGATCACGGCTGATCGAGTGGATCAGCGTCGGCGTCTTCATGCTCGTGAGCAGGTGGCCGAAGAAGCGTTGCTTGGCGCTCTCGAAGGCCGAACGCGCGGCGGATTTGGCCTGCCGGTTCAAGGTGCCGGACGCGCCGGTGATGTTGGCCGCCTCCATCGCCGCGTCGAGATTGTTATGGATGATGGCGAACGCGCCGGCATAAGCGTCATAGATGCGCGTTTGCTCCGGCGTCAGCGCATGCTCGACCAGCTCATATTCGACGCCGTCGAAGGAGAGCGAACGGGCGGTGTAGAGACCGAGCGCGCGCAGGTCGCGGGCCAGCACCTCCATCGCCGCGACGCCGCCGGCTTCGATCGCCTCCACGAACTCGGCGCGGGTGCCGAACGGAAAATCCTCGCCGCCCCAGAGTCCGAGCCGCTGGGCGTAGGCGAGATTGTGGACCGTGGTGGCGCCGGTCGCGGAGACATAGACGATGCGGGCGTTCGACAGGGCATGCTGGAGCCGCAGACCCGCGCGTCCCTGTTGCGAGGCAGCGACATCGCCGCGTTCCCCCTTGCCGCCACCGGCATTCTGCATCGCGTGCGCCTCGTCGAAAATAATCGCCCCATCGAAGTCGGAGCCCAACCATTCGACGATTTGTTTGACGCGCGAAAGCTTCTCGCCGCGGTCGTCGAACCGTAGCGTGGCGTAGGTTGTAAATAGGACGCCTTCCGGCAGCGTGATCGGGCGCCCTTGCGGGAAACGCGAGAGCGGTGTGATCAGCAGACGTTCCATGCTCAGCGACGACCAGTCGCGCTGTGCATCCTCGATCAGCTTGTCAGACTTGCTGATCCAAACAGCCTTGCGGCGGCCCTGGAGCCAGTTGTCGAGGATGATGGCGGCGGACTGGCGGCCTTTGCCGACGCCGGTGCCGTCACCGATCATGAAGCCACGCCGAAAGCGCACGACGTTCGCCGCATCTTCACGCGCGGCGCTGACGACATCGAAGGTGGCATCCACCGTCCATGATCCAGCGAGGTAATCGGCATGCGCCTCGCCGGCATAGATCACGGTCTCCAACTGTGCGTCGGACAGCAGATCGTGGACGTTAGCCGGGAGGTGCGGCCGATAGGCCGGCTTCGGCGGTGCGACGCTGGCCATCGCAGCCGATTGCACGAGCTTGGTCGGATGCGCCTGAGATCCGGAAATTCGGATCGCTTGCAATCCGTATTCTTCATAGATGGCGTCGGAGAGACGGCCCGCTTCGCCGGCCTGCCAGTCGAGCGTCTCATAGGCGAGCGGCAAGCCCTCCGGTTCGGCCATGGGTGCGGCCGGGGCGGAGCTGGCGGTGCGATTGAGATAGCCGCGCACGCTGCGAGGCGCGGCCGTGGTGATCACGGGAATGACGACTGACGGATCGACAGGAAGCCGCGCGGACAGTTGCTCGTCAAGCCATCCCATAAGCGTGGCGACGTCCGGCGCGACGCTTGGAGAAGGCGGGAACACGGCCGGATCGTCGGCCGGCAGTTTGTCGATGATGGTCAGACGCGTATTGATGGTCGTGCCATGCTTGGCATAGACCGCGCCGTCGATCGCGGCGGAAAACACGACGCGGCCGCGCTCCTGCAAACGGGCGAAGGCAGAGGCCCAAGCCGGATTGTCGGGCGCGAAGCTCGCGCCGGTGATCGCCACAAGACGGCCGCCGGAAGCGAGGCGCGCGAGCGCCGAGGCGACATGGCGAAACGCGGCGTCTGCAACTCGGCCCTCGACATTCGCCATGACCGAGAACGGCGGATTCATCAGCACGACGCTCGGTACGATCGCGGGATCGAGGTGATCGTCGATCTGGGCCGCGTCGAAGCGGGTGACAGGAATGGCCGGAAAAAGGGAGGAGAGTAGCGCGGCACGCATCTCAGTCAGTTCGTTGAGAACGAGCGTGCCGCCAGCGGTCTCGGCGAGAATGGCGAGGAGGCCAGTGCCGGCGGATGGTTCCAGCACCCGGTCGGCTGGCGTGATGGCGGCGGCATGAGCCGCGGCCAGGCCGAGCGGGATTGGCGTTGAGAACTGCTGGAAGCTCTGGCTTTCGGAAGAACGCCGCGTATGCGTCGGCAGAAGGCTGGCGATCTTCGTCAGCGGGACAAGCCGTGCAGCCGGAGAACCGGATTTGCGGAAAAGCGCCTTTCCGTATTTGCGCAGGAACAGGACGGTCGCCGCCTCGCAGGCGTCATATGCCGTCTTCCAGTCCCAGGCGCCGCTTGTGTCGGACGCGCCGAATGCGTTTTCCATCGCCGCGCGCAAGGTCGCGGCGTCAACACGCTCGCCGCGTTCGAGATGAGGCAATAGCAGGCCCGCCGCCGCGAAGATTGCTGCGGACGACTCCTGACCGGAGGCAAGCGGAAGGTTTCCGGCAGCAGGCGCCGCCGATACGGACATCATGTTCATGGGAAAAGCCTTGAGGAGAGCAGGACAGGATCGAGCCGCGCAGCGCTCTCTCTCGACCGCAGCGGCTCAAACTCGTCCCGGCCTCACTCTGCCTCTCACTCGGGCTGGCCGTGGCCACATGAAAAAAAGCGCCCCGGCCAGATGGCGGGGCGCTTCAACGGATCAGGTCAAGAAAGGGTCAGCGATCAGGATGGACGAAACCATCCGCATTATCGGGATCGGGCGGCAGATAAGCATCGTAGGGATTGCCGTCGGCGAGATGGCCGAAGGGCGTGAAGACGTAGTCGCCGTTGTCACGCCCCACGGCGCAGATGACGTAGCGGGGATTGCCCGTCCGCGCGTCGAGGCATTCCATCAGCGCGAGATTGCCGTCCGCTGCCGCGCGCAGCAGTGTCTGGAAATTGGTGCTGGCGTGCGCGGGAATGCTCATATCCGCTCTCCATTGCTGGAGAGCGTTTCGGCGAGCCAACCATCGGTGTAGGTCGACGCGATCGTCTCGCCCGTCGCGAGGTCGAGGACGTGCGCGCCCCCGCCGAACCCATCGAGCCGTGGGCGCGAACAGGTGTTGGCGTATTGGAAGCCCCAACGGCCCGTCAGCCCGAATTCGGCGGCGCAGATCTTCACGAACTGGATCAGCCGCTCGGGATCGCCAGTGGCGTCATCGCGCATCCAGAGTTGGCTGCCGCCATGTTCGGGCTGGATCGACAGAAGGAAGCCTTCTGAAGGCGGCTCCTCCGATACGCCGTCCTCCGACAGGCTGTTGTAGAGGTCGAGCGCGCGGGCTGCATTGTCGGGCGTGCCGACATCGAGCAGACACGAGAAATGTGTGAAATAATCGGCCATGACAAGCTCCTGGAACGAAAACGCCCGGCACGATGGCCGGGCTGATTTGGGTGAATGGCGGTGATCAGGCCGCCGTCGGATCGAGGGCGGCTTGCGGTGGAGGGCTTGGGTCGGGCTCAGGCGGCGCCGCGAAGGGATCGACCAGCTTGTGAATGGGCTGGGCGCGACCCATCCAGGGCTGAGGCCGGATGCAGCGTACCCAATCGGCAAAGCTCGGGATGAAGCCGAGATCCTCCAGCACATGCTGCTCGCCGATCAGCCGGACCGGCACGACGCGACCGGTCGAGATGGTGATGGCAGCGCCGAAGGTCCGCTCCAGCTCGAATATGCCCTGCGCATGGTGGCGCAGCGCGCGGTGCCGGAAGTCCGCCGTGATTTCCTTCGACTCGTCGAACCATTGGTGCAGCGGCAGATAGTCTTCCGCTGTGCCACCCCATTTGCGCGCCGAGGACAGCGCGTGGTGATAGCAATGCCCCATCGCGGCCTCCTCAAAAGCTGTGCGTGTAGTTTTCGGACGCAGTGTAACGCTCGTTGTAGTCGAGCGTGATCGAGTAGTCCGCGACGTCGAAGATGATAGCGCCATAGGCGCCGTCGTTGTTCTCCCAGCCGCCGTGCGTACGTTCGAGAGCGTCATAGGTCAGGCTTTCGACGGCAGTGGCGACGGTGACGGAAGATCGCTCCGGCTCAGGCTGGCCCCAGACCGTTGTTGCAAACTCGATCATGGCGTTGGGCATGGTGATGTCGTCGTCGCCGGCCTTGGCCTGGACATCCTCGATCTGGCCGGAATCGCCATAGCCATCGAACGTGATGACGATCTTTGTGACGCCCGCGCGTTCCAAGGCGCTGAACAATGTCACCTTGTTGGTCTGGAAAATCTCTACCTCAAGTTGGATTCGCAAGGCGGACAGCATTTCCCACTCCGAGAGCGGCGGGATGGGTTTTGCATCGGTATCGGAAGTTTCGGACATGACGGCCTCCTGACACGAAAGCGCCCGGCGCGTTGGCCGGGCTGAGGAACGGATTGGGAAGGACAGCGCGAGACGACTGAAGCCGCCCCGCGCCGATGCGCTATTCGGCGGCGACAACGTGCAGAACTTCGTCCTCGTCGTCGGAGGGTTCGTCATCGTCGGCGAGGAAGGCTGGCAGCGCCTCGTCGCCTTCGCCGTTCGTCGCCGGCTCGTCCTGCTCGACCAGGCGCAGCGGTTCGGGCAGCCAGCCGCTATCGGCGAGCAGACGTTCGGCCTCCTTCGCCATGTCGCCTTTCTTCAGATGGTCGATGAGTTGAGCGGCGCGTTCGCCCGCACCTTCGCGCACCGCGGCGAGGATGCGCGGCTTCGTTACGCGGCCGAGATAGTTCTCAACGGTCGGGCGGAAACCCACCTCCACCATGTCGAGGCCCGTCGCGCGCGCCAGCCGATCCGCCTCGGCCATGCGGCGGTCGAGGCCCGATTGCGAGACGCCGCTGCCGCTATAGGGATTGAGCCGCTCATAGAGCGCGTTGACGCCATAGCTGACGCAATGGGCGAGCAGCGCCAGGCGACTGGCATCGTCGAGAGTGGCGAGCCAATCCCACAACGCATCCTCGTCCACAGGCAGATCCGCCGTCCAATCCTCGTGCCGTTGGGCGATAGACTTGGCATAGGATGTCTCGCCAAGATCCTTGCCCTGTTCGCGGAAGAAGACGTGATTGACCGACGCCTGCAAACTCGCGCCGGACGTGCCGGTGCGCTGGAAGGTGTCGCGCACCAGCTTGTGCAGCAGCGCCGTCAGCGCGACCTGCGGATTGGCGCCGACCGCATCGCGAAGCGCGAGCGTGCGGTGCGCAGTCAGCTCGGTGACAAGCCGTTCGGGCAGCGGCTTGATGACATCTTCCTCGTCATCCTCCTCTGGCTCGGCCGACTGGCCGCCGATCGTGATGATGGCGCGTTGGACGCTGCCGTTGTTTTCGGCGTCGGCGGGATCAGTGACGCCATCGACCTCATGGCCCTCGGCGTCGATCGGCGCCTCGTCCTCCGGCCGGACATAGCCACGACGAACGACAAGCTCGCCTTCGCGATCGACGCTGACGAACACGCCGGCGCGCACGATCTCAGCTGGATCGTAGATAGCCGGGCGTTGCTCGAATGCTTCGAGCGCAGCTTCGATTTCGTCCATGCGCTGGTCGATCTCGTCGGGCAGTTCGTCGGCTTCGGAATATTCCGCCTCGAGCCGGTCGTACTCCTCGCGCAGCGCCTCGCGAGCGGCGCGCTCGTCGTCGGTGAGATCGACGGGGGTACCGGTCAGGGCACGAAGACCATGATCATGGCCGTAAGGCAGGTCGGTATCGACGCTGATCCACTTCCAGCCTTCGGCCGCGATCTCGTCGGCGTTCGCTTTCAGCTTGTCAGAGACTAATCGGTCGAGCAGCGCCGGCTCCTGAAGCCAGCCACCGTCATCGGCCTCGAACAGATCGCGAAGGATTTCGCCACCCGCCGCCTGATAGGCTTCGACACCGACGAACTGCGCCCGCTTGTCGGAGGCGGGAATGGAAGTTTCGGTGAGGAGCTGGCGAATGTGCCAGGGTTGGCGGTTATAGGAATGCTGGATCGACTCCCAGACCTGTTCCTGCCGGACAGGATCGGGGTTGACGGTGAATGCCATCAGCATCTCCAGCGTCATGCCATCCTCGGCATAAATGTCGCACAGCACAGGCGAGACGGCCGCGAGGCGCAGGCGCTGCTTCACGATCTGGACGGTGGTGAAGAAGGCGGCGGCGATCTCCTCCTCGGTCATGCCCTTGGTCCGCATGTCGAGGAACGCGCGGAACTGATCAAGAGGATGGAGCGCGACGCGCTGCGTGTTTTCAGCCAGGCTGTCGTCCGCGGCGAGGATCGACGTCGCTGGATCACGCACGACGCAGGGCACCGGCGAGGTCTTGGTCAGGCGCTTCTGCTTCACCAGCAGCGCGAGCGCCTGGTAGCGCCGGCCGCCGGCGGGCACCTCGAACATGCCGGTCTCGCTGCCATCGGCATCGAGGACGGGGCGGACATTGAGGCTCTGGAGGAGCGTGCCGCGGCGGGCAATGTCCTCGGCCAATTCCTCGACCGAGACGCCGGACTTCACGCGCCGGACGTTGGACTGGCTGAGGACCAGCTTGTTGAAGGGGATATCGCGCGAGGGCGAGAGGGTGAGTTTCTGAACGGCAGGTGCCATCGTGGTTGTCTCCGCGACGGGCGCCGAGAGCCTCTCTCTCGACCCTGAACCCGTCACGAAGCGAAGCGCCGCCCTCTTCCTCTAAAGAGAGCAGCGCCACGGATACGGAACAGTGGAAAGCCGGAAATCCGCATTGCCGCTTTTCCGATTTTCAGGGGATCAGGCCGCCTCCCGCTCATCGTCGGTCATGCCGAGATTGGTGTCCGGTGCGAAGCCAAGCAGCCAATCGGCAGCCTTGCTTGCCTGCGAGGCCGCGCGGACGATGGCGCGATTGTCTTCGCGCAGCACGTCCAGCCAGGAGCCGATATAGTCGGCATGACGGACGGTGGGCACGATGCCGAGCGAGGCGCAGCAGAAGGCAGCGCTGATTTCGGCGATCAGCTCCTCGAATGCGTATTTCTTGGTGCCGAACGAGCCGGTCAGATCACGGTTCAGTCGGTTGTGGTGTCCACTGGCATGACCTAGCTCATGCAGGGCCGTGCGGTGCCAGTTGATTGGCTCAAAATACGCCTGCGGCGGTGGAACCTGCACATAGTCGAGCGCCGGGGCGTAGAATGCGCGATCACCGCCGATGCGGAAGTCGATCCCCGTCGCCCGGATCAGAGCCTCGACCTTCGGCTCGATCAGGCCGGGCGGAGGCGGCGGAATGGTCGTAGCGATATCATCCGGCAGGCTATCGCACTGCGCCGTGTTGAACACTGTGAAGCGCTTGAGGAACGGAATAGCAGCCGCTTCCCCGCCGGCCTCGCGCGCCCGGCGCTTTTCGTCCTCCGGGGTGAAACGATCGGCATAGACGACGGTGGTGCCGCGTTCGCCCTTACGGACGTTGCCGCCAAGCGCAAGCGCCTGGCGGAAGGTGAGCCAGCTCTGGCCGGGGAAACCGTGCTGGATGACGGCGCCCCAAAGGATCAGAACATTGACGCCGGAATAATGCCGCCCGGTCGCGGCATTCGCCGGCATGGCGAGCGGCGCTTTGGTCGAGGCCGATCCCCAGGGCTGCACCCAGGGCACGCGCCCGGCTTCCAGCTCGGCGATGATGTTGCCGGTGATTTCGTCATAGAGGCTCGCCCGGGCCTGGCCGGCGCGCGCATTGTCATCTTTCTTGAACATCGCGGTTCTCCGCGACGGGCGCCGGAGACCTCTTCTCCAGTCCTCAACCCGTCACGGAAATCCCGTCCCACTCGCCCTCTCAGGGGGCGTTGCGGGGTCTCCCCCCGCTGACTTGATGTCCATCCGGGATGGCGAGGCCGCGTCGTTGTAAGACCGTTCCGTCCAGCGCCAGAAAATCTGGCGTCCAACCCGGACGGGAGAAAATCAATGGATCAGCAAGTCATTTTTGTAGGTTTGGACGTTCACAAGGCTACAATCGCTCTTGCCGTCGCTCGGGGAGGAAGATCAAGCGAGGTCAGATTCCAGGGATCATTGCCGCATCGACCCGGAGCCTTGCCGGATTTCGCGCGACGGCTGTTGAGCAAGCACCCCGGGCGTCGGCTGTCGTTCTGCTACGAGGCGGGCGCCTGCGGCTACGGCCTGGCCCGAGAGCTGACCGCTTCACCTATCGTTTGGTCACACAAGTTGCTCATTGCGCCTTCTTGTTTGCACCCGCCGCAGGCCTCGCGCCCTGCCGCTGTCGGTTGCCACCCGACAAGCCAGGTCTGCGGCTCGAGCTTAGCGGTTGCGCAGGCGCGAGCTGGCGCTCATCAAGGTCGCCCACGGCCTTCGCAAGACGGTCTTGGGTCTCGGTGGGCAGCTTCGACAGCACGACCCGGTAGGCGTCGATCGTTGCCGTGTGCAGCCCCACCGGGAGCGCATGGCCCGCGGGCGTCAACTCGACCCGTTTCTGGCGGCGATCGTGTGCGTCCTCTGCACGGCTGACGTACCCCGCCTGGACCAGGCGATCGACCAGGCGGCTGGCCGCGTTGTGGGTCAAGCCGGTTGCCTGCGCGATGTCTGCGATCTTCATCTGCCCCTGGGTGAAGACCTGCACTATGGCGGTGAACTCACTGTAGGACAGGTCGTTGCCGCGCATCAGCCCCCGCAGCACCGGAGAGACCTGCTCCATCACGAGCGTGTGGACCCGTGCAAACGAAGTAGCGACTTGTGTCAGGCAGCGCTGGTCGGAGCCCATTAGCTCTCCCATTGCATATTATGCGCAGACGCATATAATGCAATTCGTACATATTATCAAGCCTCGCCCGCCCAAACGCCTGGAAAAAGCCCCCCC
This sequence comes from Afipia sp., assembly GCA_030652315.1. GTDB lineage: Bacteria > Pseudomonadota > Alphaproteobacteria > Rhizobiales > Xanthobacteraceae > Afipia. Next base: position 44,047 of record JAUSAX010000028.1, read on the forward strand.
CTGAGATGACAAAGAAACGACCCCTACTTCTTGTTGTTGGCCTTGCTTTGGCTGTTGCGGCCGCAGCCGCACTAATCCCATTGTGGTGGCAGAGTCGGCATGTCGGCCCGCCCGCAGGGTTGGTGTCTGCCAATGGCAGGATCGAGTCCGTCCAGGTGGATGCGGCGGTCAAGTCCCCCGGTCGCCTGGTCCAGGTGCTCGTGCGCGAAGGTGATCTGGTCGAAGCCGATCAGGTCGTCGCACAGATCGACGTCGCCGAACTCAAAGCGCAACGGGCGAAGTACGTAGCGGATATGGCGATGCAGGAGGCGTCGCTGCTCGAAGCCAAGGCCACGGTCGAGCAGCGACGCGCGGAGCTCAATCTGAAAGAGGCCAACCTCCAGCGCGCTGCGCAATTGGTCCGAACCGAGGCCGTGAGCCAGCGGACGCTCGACGAGGCGCGGAGCGGGCGCGACGCCGCCCGGGCGATTCTGGCGGCCACGGAAAAGAACGTCGACGCGAGACAAAGTTCCATCCAGGCGGCTCAGGCCCTGATCGACCAGACCGACGCGCAGATCGCCGATGCGACGTTGCGCTCGCCGGTACGAGGACGGGTACTCTACCGCTTGGCCAACCCCGGTGAAGTGCTCGGCGCTGGCGGCAAGGTGTTGACCATCGTCGATCTGTCACAGGTTTACATGGAAATCTTCGTGCCCGCCGAGCAGGCCCGCCAGATTCCGCTCGGCTCGCAGGCACGCATCCAATTCGACACTAACGACTTCGCGATACCGGCCAAGGTCAGCTTCGTCTCCCCCGATGCGCAGTTTACCCCGAAGCAGGTGGAAACGCGCAGCGAGCGCGACAAGCTAGTTTTTCGAGTCAGGTTGCGCATCCCGCAAAGCCTGATCGACCGCCACGTCGAACAGGTCAAGACCGGCGTGCGCGGCACCGGCTTCGTGAGACTCGAACCGAACCCGCCAGAGTGGCCGCATGACCTGCAGAAGCGGTTCCCCGGCGACCCGATCGACGCGGGGAACTGAAATGGATGCAGGCTTCACGCGGCCCGTCGCCCGGATCACCGGGGTGAGCCATCGCTATGGCGCCACGACGGCGCTCGGCAACGTGTCGCTCGAATTGCCGAGCGGCCGGATGATCGGTCTGATCGGCCCTGACGGCGCCGGCAAGTCGACCTTGCTCGGGTTAATTGCTGGCGCGCGCAAGCTGCAGGCGGGTAGCGTCGACGTGTTCGACGGCAGCATGGGCTCAGCGGGTCATCGCCGCGCCGTTTGCACACGCATAGCCTATATGCCCCAAGGGCTGGGGAAGAACCTTTATCAAGAGATCAGCGTTGCTGAAAACCTGTCTTTCTTTGGCACGCTGTTCGGCCTTTCAGCATCCGAGCGAGAAGCCCGAATCCGCAAGCTCACCGCCGCCACCCGTCTGTTGCCTTTCCTGGATCGTCCCGCCGGCAAGCTGTCGGGCGGCATGAAGCAGAAACTGGGGCTTTGCTGTGCCCTGATCCATGACCCCGATCTGCTAATTCTCGACGAGCCGACGACGGGCGTTGACCCGCTGTCGCGTCGCCAGTTCTGGGAGTTGATCGCCAATTTGCGCCGCGAACGGCCGTCGATGACTGTGTTGGTCTCGACCGCTTATATCGACGAGGCGGCACACTGCGACTGGCTGGTCGCGATGGATCATGGTCACGTGCTGGCGTCGGCAACGATCGAGGAACTGCGCAGCAAAACAGGAGCGCAGGATCTTGATGCCGTTTTCATCGCGCTTCAACACGGCGGCACGTCTACTCATGAGCAGTTGGTCATCCCGCCGCGCCAGGCGTCGACGCAAGCGCCGGTCATCGTAGCCAAGGACCTGACCGCGCGCTTCGGGACGTTCACCGCCGTGGACCGGGTCAGCTTCGCGATCGAGCGCGGCGAGATCTTCGGCTTCCTTGGTTCGAACGGCTGCGGCAAGACGACGACGATGAAGATGCTGACAGGCCTGCTGGCCCCCAGCGAAGGAATGGCGGAGGTGTACGGCCAACCCGTTGATGCCAACGATCTCTCGGTACGCCGTAGGGTGGGGTTCATGACGCAAGCCTTCTCACTGTATGGTGAGTTGACGGTGCGCGACAACCTGATGCTCCACGCGCGTCTGTTCCATCTCGGCGAGCAGAAGTCGACGCAGCGCACAGAACAGCTCATCACCGAGATCGGCCTGAGCGAATATGCCGATGCGAAGGCCACCTCGCTGCCACTAGGCTTGCGTCAGCGGTTGTCGCTGGCCGTTGCCATTGTTCACGACCCGGAGTTGCTCATCCTTGACGAGCCGACCTCCGGTGTGGATCCGCAAGCGCGCGACGAGTTCTGGCGGATTCTGGTGGACTTGTCGCGCAACAAGGGCGTGACGATCTTCGTCTCCACACATTTCATGAACGAGGCGATGCGCTGCGACCGTATCTCGCTGATGCACGCCGGGCGCGTGCTGGTATGCGATACACCGACACGAGTGATCGAAGCGGAAGGGGCACGCGATCTCGAGGATGCGTTCGTGTCTTGTATCGAGGAAGCAGAGTCGCAAGCGGCAGGCTCTGCTGCCTCCGCGCCCGCTCCCGTCGTGCCGCTGACCGCATCGGCCGCTGCCGGCTCTGACCAGACCAGGCATTTGCCGCCGTTCATGCCGATCCGTCGCCTGCTGGCCTATACGCGTTGCGAGACGCGCACCCTTCTACGCGACCCGGTGCGTCTGGCCTTTGCTTTTCTTGGCTCTTTCCTGATGCTGCTGATCTTCGGGTACGGCGTTTCCAGCGACGTCAGCAATCTGAGCTACGCCGCCTTCGACCAGGACAACACACCCGAGAGCCGGGCCTATCTCGCCAACTTCTCAAGCTCCCGGTACTTCACCGAAAAATCCCCGATCCGCAGCAGCGATGAGATGGAGGCGCGGATGAAATCGAACGACATCACGCTGGCCATCGAGATTCCGTCCGGCTTCGGGCGTTTGGTCAAGCGCGGCTCCGACTGGCAGGTATCGGCCTGGATCGATGGCGCCAATACCTCGCGAGCCAGTACGATCGAGGGCTACGTGCAGGCAGCGCACAACCTTTTTGCCGAACAGCGCAGCCGCGAATCCAGCAGTGCGGTGGCAACAGGCCCGAGTACGACCATCCTCGTGCGCAACCGCTACAACCCGACGGGAGAGAGCATCTACGCCATCGGACCTTCAGTGCCCGCCATGTTACTGATGTTGTTCCTGGCTATCCTGACGGCAGTCAGCGTCGCACGGGACAAGGAAATCGGCACCATCGCCAACTTTTATGCCACGCCGGTCACCCGCCTGGAATATCTGTTGGGCAAGCAGCTTCCATACATTGGCATCGGTATGATCAATTTCCTGATCATGACTGCCACCGTGCTGTTCCTGTTCGGTGTGCCGTTGAAGGGTAGCGCCATCACGCTGGCAATGGGTACTGTCGTGTACGCCGCCGCGGCAACCGGCTACGGCTTGTTTATCTCGTCGTTCACCAGCAGCCAAGTCGCGGCGATCTTTGCCGCAGCTGTGCTGTCGATGCTGCCGACGATGCAGTTCTCCGGGATGATGCAGCCGGTTTCAACGCTGGAGGGCGGCGCGCGGCTCATGGGCTCGATGTGGCCGACGACCTACTACATGCACATGAGCGTGGGCGCTTTCACCAAGGGTCTGAGCTTCACCGACATGCAGACCGACTTGCTTTCGCTGATCGCGTTCCCGCTGGTCTTCGTCACCTTTTCGGTGTTGCTTCTGAAGAAGCAGGAGAAGTAGCCCGTGCCGAGCCTGATCAACATCTGGTGGTTGGGAACCAAAGAGCTCAAGGAGCTCATCAAAGACGTGACGATGATGCTGTTTATCGTCTGGTCGCTCGGCGTCAGCGTCTACACGCAGGCCAGTGGTAGCGGCGAGACTGTCAACAACGCAGCTATCGCAATCATCGACGAAGACCAGTCGCAGCTATCGCGCTCGATCATCGACCTCTTCTACCCGCCGTACTTCCAGAAGGTCCAAACCATCAGCGCGGCCGAGATCGATCGCGCGATGGACAAAGGCCAGTTCACCTTCATCGTCGAGATCCCTCCCCGCTTCGAGGCCGACACTCGGGTCGGAAAGAACGCCGAGATCCATGTCAGCGCCGATGCGACCGCGGTGCAACAGGCCGGCATCGGCACCGGCTACATTCAGAATATCATCTCCCAGGAAGTCACACGCTATCGCCAGGAGATGCAGAGCTACCGCGGGCTCGATTCCACCCTGGCCAAGCGTCGTGCCTTCAACCCCAACGGCACCCTGGCCTGGTTTAGTGCGCTTGTGGCCCTGACGGACCAACTCTCGATGCTGATGATCATCCTGACCGGAGCTGCGCTGCTGCGCGAGCGCGAGCACGGGACCATCGAACACCTGCTCGTGATGCCGCTGAGGGCCTCGGAAATCGCGCTGGCAAAGGTCTGGGCCAACGGCCTGGCGATCATGGTGGCATTCACACTTTCGCTGCTGCTGGTGGTGCAAGGCGCGCTGCACGTGCCGATCGCCGGATCTCGCCCTCTGCTGCTGCTGGGCTCGGCGGTCTACATTTGTGCGGCGGCATCGATCGGCATCCTACTCGGCACGATCGCGCGCACGATGGCCCAATTTGCGCTGTTGATGATGATGTCGGTCATGCCGATGATGATGTTGTCGGGCGGCATTTCGCCTGTGGAAAGCCAGCCGCAGTGGGTCCAGTACCTCACTTGGTTCTTCCCGTCACGCCACTACATCAGCTTCATGCAGGGTATCGCATACCGCGGAGCGGATTTCTCGATGGTATGGAGGGATTTCGTCACCATGTTGGGCATGGGCGTCAGCTTTCTCACGGTCAGCCTGCTCTTGTTCAGACGATCCTTGGCCGGTTGATGCCGCACAATCGCGCTGCCGGACGCTCGTTTGCTCGGCAAGCTGCACGCCAGTTCGACAAGAACCGCGCCATCGTCACTGTCGGTAGAGATAGCAGTCGACCCATTCCGAGTAGCCGAGACGGTCAGCATCAAATTTTCGGCCGCGCAGCCTGGGCTTGCGAAGGGGCTCGGCTTTCCAGGGGGCGCGCTCATCGGTGTTATCGACACTTGGATGCTCGTGCGATTACTGAGCGGGGCCTCCGACTCGCCGCCCGATCATCTGAATGTTCCTTGGCAAATCTTGGGCTTCATGTGCGCCGGCGCGATTGCCTCGATCATCCTTTCCTTGTTTGCGCAAAGTGCCTCGACAAAGGATGGGACGGCCCGGGAATTACGCAGCTGAATATGATCGGAAACCGCAATTGCAAGCGACGAATCGTGAGCAGGCACCGCAATGAATTCTGCTCGTGAAATCGAAGTTCGTCATTTGCGCTATTTCATAGCGGCGACAGTGTATGGCAGCTTTCGCAAAGCGGGCAGCGCACTTTCGATTCAAGAATCCACGATTAGCCGGCGTAGAGCGTCGTGGTGTCCTTGGTGATGTCGACGCGCGGATTGTAGACGCCGGTCGACCAGTCGAGGACGCCTGGCACCTTCCAACGGGTGTCGCCGGTGCCGTTGCCGGCGATGCGCTACACTGCCTCGACCAACTCGTGGTCGTAGATCCTCCCGTTAGTCCGGGTCTGTCACCGCCCGCAGTTCGACGCGGCCATCATTGGTCTCGAGCGTCTTGATCTGCTCAGCGCGGTGGGAGATCAGGTTATATTGCAGGTTGATGCCGGCGAGCGCGGCGGGGTGCTGACGCAGGTACGCGGCCGGGGCGCCGACCTGGCTCGCGAGTTGGCCGAAGCTCCAGTGCGTCGGCGCGATGGGCTTGTCGGCGCCCGGCAGGATCAGGGCGAGCCGTTCGGGGTCGGTGCGGCTGGCTTCGACATGGATGAGCGCGGATTCGACGACACGGGTCCGACTGCGCTCGGTGCGCTCGCGAACGGTCCGGCCGAGTTCGGGGAGGGACAGATAGCGCTCGTCGTCCGGCCGCGAGAACCACTCCGAGGAAACGCGGCCGATGCGCTCGCCGCGATTGACGTCCACCTTCCAGCCGCCACGCACGTCGCGCCGGGCATCGCGAACCTGCATGTTCATGGGATCAAACTCCATGACGGGTGCCGGAAGACCCTCTCCCGACCCTCAACCCGTCACGGAAATCCGGTCCACACTCTCACTCTATTGGGGGTGTTGCGGGGTCTCCCCGCAGAAGGGGTCGGCCGAGACCTTGGGCTCGGCCGCAGGGGAAGGCTTTCCCCTCCCGGACCATATCATTCCCAATCAGCGGGTCATTGACTCCCAAATGGCCGGTTCGGAGCTGGCAGCCAGCTCGGCGACGCGGTCTTTGAGGCCTTTCCCCTGCAGGAACACCCTGATCCAGGACTGCCGCAGCAGCCCGGTTGAAAACTGTCAGAATATTGCATATATTTCTGACAGGAGAATGGCTGTGCAAAGACTGACCGAGCAGATTCTGGCGCATACCAAGGGCCTTCCCGAGGGCGCTCCGATCGCTGCTAAGAGCTTGCTCCACCTCGGCAATCGCGCCGCGGTGGACCAGGCATTGTCGCGACTGGCTGAACGTGGCCGGCTGATGCGTGCCGGGCGCGGCGTCTATCTGTGCCCGGTTTCGAGCCGGTTCGGCGTTCGCGCACCCTCCGTCGAGAAGGCCGTCGAAGCTCTCGCGAGCCAGCGGGGCGAAGTCATCGTGTCAAACGGCGCCGCCGCCGCCAACGCGCTCGGGCTCACGACTCAGGTGCCGGTCCGGTCGGTCTATCTGACATCGGGCCGTAGCCGGACGATGAATCTAGGCCAACAGGTCGTCGAGCTGCGGCATGCGCCACGCTGGCAACTGGCGCTGGCCGATCGGCCCGCCGGACAGGCTGTGCGCGCGCTGGCTTGGTTGGGACCGGAGAAGGCGGAAGCCGCCTTGAAGACGTTGAAGCGCAAGTTGCCGTCTTCCACGTTCGGCGAACTCGTCGCGGCCGCCCCCCAGCTCCCGAGCTGGCTTGCCAGGACGGTGGGCAAGGTCGCGCATGGCTGAAGCCTTCCTCACATTATCGGCAGGCGATCGGCGCGAGGCCTTGGCCGTCGCTGCCGATCAATCCGGGCGGCCGCCCCATCTGCTGGAAAAGGATGTGTGGGTCGTTTGGACTCTTGCGACGCTGTTCGGGTCCGACCTTGGCGAGCATCTCGTGTTCAAGGGCGGCACGTCGCTGTCGAAGGCGTATCACGTCATTCGACGTTTTTCCGAGGACGTGGATCTCACCTACGACATCCGTGCCATCGCCCCTGATCTGGTAGGCGAGGATGGCGAGGCCCTGCCGAAAAATCGGAGCGAGGAGAGACGGTGGTCGAAGGCCGTCCGATACCGCCTGCCCGAGTGGGTCAACGGAACGGTTCAGCCTCTTCTTGCCGGTGCGATCGACGCGCAATCGCTGCCCGCGACCCTCAGGGTCGAAGGCGACAAGCTGTTCGTCGACTATGAAGCGACCTCGGCGGGATCGGGCTATGTGGCTCCGAGCGTGATGCTGGAGTTCGGTGCCCGCTCGACGGGAGAGCCGGCCAGCCCACGCGATGTGGCGTGCGATGCGGCCGGACTGATCGAAGGCGTCGAGTTTCCAACGGCGCGCCCGCGGGTGATGCATGCCGAGCGGACCTTCTGGGAGAAGGCGACCGCAATGCACGTCTTTTGCCTGCAGGAACGGCTGCGTGGCGAGCGCTTCGCCCGCCACTGGCACGACGTTGTTCGACTGGACGATGCGGGCATCGCCACCGTCGCATTCGCCGACCGCAACCTCGCCAATGCCGTTGCCCACCACAAGAGCATGTTCTTCGCGGAGAAAGCGGTCGATGGCGCGGCCATCGACTATGAAGCCGCTGTCAGCGGAAACCTGCAACTCGCGCCGAATGGTGAGGCGCGCACGGCGTTGGCCATGGATTACGCGCGCATGGTCGAAGACGGGCTGCTGCTCGAAGACGCCGAGCCGTTTGAGGCGTTGATCGAACGATGCGCAGACATAGCAGAGCGGGCAAACCACGCGGAGAAGGGATGATCTTGAGGGAAACCGATATCTACCTATTTTACCGATCGTGAGTACGGAACACGACCTCCAACAATCGATGTCATCGATGCGCGCTTGTGGGCCGGCCTCTACAGCTTGATCCAGACGGGAATTGGCAACGGCTCATTTGGCCTGCGCTTTCCGGAACAGTGCCCCGACGGAAACGGTCCGTGTGGGTGTGACGAGTAGGCCTTCCGCCGGGTGCTAGGTGCCGAGGTGCCGTGGATCGAATGGCCGCTCTCCCCGAGCGAAGTGCCCGACACGCCGGTGATCCTCGATCTGCTTGAGTTCTGCGCCGGCGCCGTGGGTGAGCCGATTCAGGGCGCATATCATTCCTATTACCGCCATCATCACCAGAGTTGGGACCGAGATGCCGGCCTTGCGCGATTTGTGGTGGATGTGATCGCAAGCCTCAAGCTGCCAAGCGACCCTCCTCTTCTGCTTCGTTCGCCGGCTCTCCCACCGCTTTGGTCAGGAAGAGGTCAAGCGCGGCTCGACGGGAGTCGCGATCCAGTGCGTAGGCTGTCTGCTTGAATTCCACTCCCTGGAGCAGCCCTTGAATGTAGCCGGAGATCGTATCGGCGGCCATGATGAGCGCCGTGTCGAGTGTGTGAATATATTTGCTCGTCACCGAACCTTTGGAGTGGCCGACCAGCGCGGCGATCGTCACCTCGGTGAAGCCGAGATCGTTGGCGATGCTGGCAAAGCTGTGGCGCAGGACGTGCGGGGTGACACCGACGAGCGGGCTGTCTGTGAAGATCTGCTCCCAATGGTTCGGGAAGCTACCGAACGCATTGTCCTCGCCCTGACCGGGGAAGACGTAGGTGCCCGCAGCGGTCTTGCGACGTTCCTCCAGATACTCGACGACGGGCAGTCCGATAGGACGAATGGACTCGCCTTCCTTGCTGTCCACCAGGCGCATGCAGCTCGCGTCGGTGTCAGCCTCGATCCACATTAGCGAGATCATTTCCGAGCGGCGGCAGCCAGTGAGCGCGATCTGCCGGATGATGTCCACGGTCATGGCGTATTTCTCGTTCGCCGCCGCCTCGCGAAGCATCTGACCGAGAGTGCGGTACTCCGCCTCTGTCAGACGACGATTCCGAACATTGTCCTTGGGCTTCTTGATGCCGTGCGCTGGATTGATCTCGATGATCCCAGCGTCGACAGCGTAGGTGAGGATGCCACCCAACAGCCCGACGGTACGCGTGGCGGTGCCGGCACCACCGCGAACGATGGCCTTTCCACGCAGCTTCTTCGTCTTGACGGCGACGCGCGTCTTGCCCGCCATGATGTCCTTCAAGACCTTGTTGATGTCCGCTTTGGTCAGATCTTTGACTCGGCGTGCGCCGATCAGCGGGATGATGTGCCGCTCGATACGGCCAGTGTCGGTCACGATGGTGGTTGGCTTCTTCGGTCGTCCGCCCTTACCCAAGATGAGACCTGCGTTCAGATCGGCGGTGTAGAGGGCACAAAGCTCCTTGACCGTGATGGCCTTGTGGTCGAGCTGGCGTTCCTCGGAAGGATTATCGCCGCGCGCAACGCGCCCCAGTTGGACCTTCGCTTCTTGCCGGGCTGTCTCTGGTGTCCACACGCCATGCAGGCCGATGGTATATCGTCGCGTGCGTCCAGCAGCGCGATATTGAATGAGGTAGCTGCGCTTGCCGGAGGCGAACACGCGGAGGCCAAAGCCGGGCAGTTCGTCATCCCAGATGAAATAGTCCTTCTCGCGGACATCGGCAGCGTCCACGATCCGCTTGGTCAGCTTTGCCATGAAGCGTTCCCCTCGCTAGTGAGCGTGGTGCTTCCGCGGAAGCACCACGGAAGCAACCGGCTGGATATCGGAGCGAAATTCTGGATAGATAGTTCGGCGCGAAAATCTGTATTGTCCAGTAATTTCAGTCATATATCGCATTGTAGCGTGCCCTATCGTGTATTTAGGATAGGCAGGCTAAATTGCTCCGAAGGCTCGTGTCAACCCGGTTGGTGTGGCAAGTGAGATTGAAAGAGGCTTAGAAGACAAGGACTTGCGAGATTGTTGCCCGTCGCTTCACACTTTCGAGAAATTCGCGTAAGCACTGCGTAAGCACCTAGGCACCCGTAGCTCAGCTGGATAGAGCGTCGCCCTCCGAAGGCGAAGGCCACACGTTCGAATCGTGTCGGGTGCGCCATTTTACTGTTGGACGTCAGATAAGTCTGGACTGGTGCCATCCAGGGTGGACTTCGCGCCACATAAAGCTGGACGTCAAATACCAACATAAATGCGTCACGAAAATTCCATTGATGCTGCGTCGGGACGGTTTCCGCCGTTGTCGCGGCCAATCGCCTAATCAGATCGCTGGAAAGCGCAGATCCTTCGCCTTCGAGCAGTTCACTCAGCAAATTCCGAATGGTGATGCAGGCGGAAACGCTGAACGCGTTATCCCGACGGCCGCCGAAACCATCGTTGCACGCTTACTGGGATCGCATGTT
>JAUSAX010000030.1 GCA_030652315.1 Afipia sp.
TCAAGGTGATGCTCGGAGTCTGGATCGGAACCAACCGCGTCGATAACCGGACGCAGATGGAAACCGGCATCGCGCTCGCGAAGAAGTACCCCGGTGTGGTCAGCGCGGTCATCGTCGGTAACGAGGTGTTACTGCGTGGTGAGATGACTGCGGCCGACCTCGTTGCAAATATCCGCTACGTGAAATCGAAGGCCGGTGTTCCTGTGACGTATGCCGACGTCTGGGAATTCTGGCTGAAGAACCGTGATGTGTATGATGCGGTCGACTTCGTCACGATTCACATCCTGCCGTATTGGGAGGATCACCCGATTCGCGCGCGGCATGCTGCAAGCCACGTCGATTCGATTCGCAAACGAATGGCGGTCGCATTCCCCAACAAGGAAATCCTGATCGGCGAAACCGGCTGGCCGAGCGCAGGCCGCATGCGCGAAGGCGCGTTGCCGTCGCGGGCCAATCAGGCGCGGGTGGTGTCCGAGATCCTTCAATTGGCCCGTCAGGAGAAGTTCCGGGTCAATCTGATCGAAGCCTACGATCAGCCCTGGAAACGGATGTGGGAAGGCACGGTCGGCGGGCATTGGGGCCTGTTCGATGCTGGCGGCACGCGCGACCTGAAATATCCGGCGGGTGAGCCGATCACCAATTTCCCCCGCGCGAAGGTCTACGCCGCAGCTGGCATGATCTTCTCGGCGCTGGTCTTTGGCGTTGCGCTGCTGACGCTGCGCCGCAGGCCGTGGTCGCCTCATCTGAGTTCATGGATCACGGTTGGAATTTGCGCCACAGCAGGCGGTGCACTTCTCGGCGTGGCCTTCGACAAGCTGATCGTCGAAAGCCTCGGTGTGGGCGGCTGGACCGTCGGCATCCTGCTGTTCGGTGCCGCCGTGTTGTCGCCATTGGTCGTGGCCAACACCGTGATGTACGGACGCAGCCTTCCGACCTTTCTTGAACTTATCGGTCCGCGCGACTACCGCACCACATCGCGCATGCAAACCATCCTCGGAATCGTGCTGCTCGTCACAACGGTAATTGCGACCCAGACGGCGCTGGGCTTCGTGTTCGATCCACGCTACCGCGACTTCCAGTTTGCTGCCCTGACCATGGCCGTCGTGCCGTTCCTGCTTCTGACGGCGATGAACAGGCCGGCGTCGGGCAAGCGCCCGATCACGGAGTCGATCTTTGCCGGCACGCTCGCGCTCTCGGCAGTCTACGTCGGATTCAATGAGGGACCGGCGAACTGGCAGTCGCTCTGGACGTGTGGATTGTATCTGCTGCTGGCGCTTACGCTGTCGCGGGCGCGGGTCGCGCAAACCCCAGAATAAGCAGCCCGATCGCTACGCCCGACAGGCCGATATTGTAGAGCACGATTCCAAAACACGCGGCGATCAGGCCGATGGTCAGGGTGACGATCGATGGCCGGATCACGTGCAGCAGCGCGACAACCAGCGCCGCAATTCCAAACACGTGGTTTTTGAACAGGTAGGTCATCGTCAGCCGTGTCTTGCACAGCATGGTCTGCAAGCCGGCTTCGCATTCGAGCCGGACCTGAGCAAACTCGATGGCCAAATAACGCAGATAGAGTGCGTATCCGATGGTGAGAAATCCCACGACCAGAATCCATTGCACCTGATAGGGGGTCAGTCTGAACGGCTCTTTTTTCATGCGCCGAATATGGTTCGGATCGAATGAGGATACAACCCGGACAGCAAAGTTTGGACGTTATCTGTTGCCGAAAAACGAGCTGAATGACGACGTTTTGGGCTGTTCTTGGACCGGCTCGCTGCGCTGTTTGCTCCGCCGCTTTGCGCGGTGAACCGGAGCTTCCGGCTTCTTTGCCTCCGGCTGTTTTTCGCTGATCATGCTGAGGCGTTGGCCTTCATACACGGACGTCTCGCAAGGACGATTGCTCTCGGTCAGGAATCCAGCGCACAGCTTCGCGGCTTCTGCCGCGTCCGACAGCGGCCCGGCAACCAGCCGCAACTGCATTCCCAGTCCGTCGTGACGTTCCTTCACCACGATAACGGGTTGCAATGATGCAAGCTGTTGCGAATAGACTTTGAGCGCGCCGCGCCAGACGGCGCGGAGGCCCTCGATCGACTTGGCGCCGCCGAGATCCACGCCGAACTCGGTTTTGCGAACGATACTCGCCGATGGTGTTTCGCTTGCGATTGGTTCGGATGGCGCGATGGCGGCCGTGACCGTCAGCGCAGTATCCGCGGGTAGAGTTTCGCCCTTTTGCTCACTTGATTTGGTGGGAGCGGGTGATGTTGCGGGAGCAGCTGTCGCGACTGGTGCGATCTTGGGAGGCGGCGCTGCCGGTTCAGCTTTCGCCTCGGCGGGTTTGACCGGCCCAATCAGGTCGGCTTCAGCCGATGCTGCCGGTGTGACCAGCGCGGGCGCTGTTGCTGCAGGCGTCGTTTGCTGAATCGCCGGCAGTATTGCTGCTGCTGGGCGCGCCAGCGCACCGGTCACCGAGTCCAATCCCTGTTCAAGTACAGTTACGCGCGCGTACAGCCGGTCGCGGTCGCCGTTGAGCGTCTCGAGTGCTGCGGTAAGTTCCCGTGCCTTGTTCTGGCTTTCCTTCGCGATCCACTGGACCTGCTGGGACTGCCGCGCGATTTCGGCGGAGGCCAGTTGATCGCGGTTGATCGCTGCCGGAGATCGCGTGGCGAGAATGGCAATAATCAGCGCTCCGACCGAGCCGACGCCCCATGACGCCAGCCGCCACATCGACCGCCCGTCGAACTCGTCCTCTTCCGCGAGAAAGCGATTGATCCAGCCGGCGCCGTCGTCGTCCGTCAGATCATCGCGGAATTGGTGGCTGTCCTTGGTCATAGCGCAGGCGTGGCCCTCCCGTGCCTCGGCGAATCATTGTGTAAAGATTAACAGGAAGCCGGGGTCCGTGCGCGGAGCAGAGCGTCCAAAACGCTTTTGTCCCTCGGCACTCTCGGGTAAGACGGCGCCGGCGCGCTTCTGCGTGCGGTACAGGGAATACGGATGTCGGGCAGAACAACCCTCACGATCGTGCTTGCCGCCGGCGAGGGCACCCGCATGCGTTCGAGCCTGCCCAAGGTGCTGCATCCTGTTGCTGGTCGGCCGTTGGTTGCCCATGTGCTCGCGGCGGCGCCCGGCGGCAAAAGCGACGCGGTAGCGGTGGTGGTCGGGCCGGATCATCAGACGGTGATCGACGAAATCAACCGCGCGCGGCCCGACGCCAAAACCTTCGTGCAGCGCGAACGGCTCGGAACGGCCCATGCGGTGCTGGCGGCGCGCGAAGCGATTGCAGGCGGCGCGGATGATATTCTGATTGCGTTCGGCGACACGCCGCTGATTGACGCCACGACATTCGAGAGAATGCGATCTGCACTGAAGGACGGCGCGGCGCTGGCGGTGCTCGGATTTCGCGCGGCCGATCCGACGGGTTACGGGCGGCTGCTGATGGACGGCGACCGGCTCGTTGCGATCCGTGAGCAAGCCGATGCCAGCGATGCCGAGCGCACCGTCAATCTCTGCAATGCAGGCGTCATGGCGTTCGCGGGGAAGACCGCGCTGAAAATCCTTGATGGTATTGGCAATGGCAACAGCAAGGGCGAGTACTATCTAACTGATGCGGTGGCGATCGTGCGCGAGCTTGGCTTGCGGGCGGTTGTGATCGAAACCAGTGAGGACGAAGTGCGCGGAATCAACACCAAGGCCCAACTCGCTGAAGCCGAACAGGTGATGCAGCGCAAGCTGCGGCAGGCCGCGCTTGACGCGGGCGTTACGCTGATCGCACCGGAAACGGTTTTCCTCGCGGCGGATACGACGTTCGGCAAGGATGTGACGATTGAGCCGTTCGTCGTGATCGGTCCGGGCGTTGCGATTGACGACGGCGCGGTGATCCATTCTTTCTCGAACATCGTCGGCGCACGCATCGGCAAGAATGCCTCGATCGGTCCTTACGCGCGGTTGCGGCCAGGCACAGTGCTGGGCGAGGGCGTCCGCATCGGCAACTTCGTTGAGACCAAGGCGGCCGATCTGGAAGCCGGCGTGAAGGTCAATCACCTGACCTATATCGGCGACACCCATATAGGCGAGAACGCCAATATCGGCGCGGGCACCATCACCTGCAACTACGACGGCTTCGACAAACATCGCACCGAGATCGGCGCGGGAGCTTTTGTCGGCTCTAATTCGTCGCTTGTGGCGCCGGTCAAGATCGGCGCGGGCGCCTTTATCGGATCGGGTTCGGTCATCACCCGCGACGTACCGGATGATTCGCTGGCGGTCGAACGCAGCCAGCAGACCGTTCGTGAGGGGTGGGTAAAGCGCTTCCGCGAGATGAAAATGCTCAATCGGAAGCCCAAAAGTCAAAAGTAAGGCACTGGTACTTACAGCGCTGATTCCGTTAACGGTTTACCCTGTCTCAATCCGCAACAATTGTTGAGGCGGGATTGTGTTATTCATCGGTACATAAGGCCGCATTGGGGCGGGCTGGAGACATCGAACCGCATGTGCGGAATTGTAGGAATTCTCGGACGGGGTCCGGTTGCCGAGCAACTGGTCGACTCGCTCAAGCGTCTTGAGTATCGCGGATATGACTCCGCAGGCGTTGCCACGCTCGAAGGCGTGCTGCTCGATCGCCGCCGTGCCAAGGGCAAGCTGAAAAATCTCGAAGCCGTGCTGAAGTCCTCGCCGCTCGGTGGGCACATCGGCATCGGTCACACGCGTTGGGCCACCCACGGCAAGCCGACAGAAAACAACGCGCATCCGCATGCGACCGACAATGTCGCCGTCGTCCATAACGGCATCATCGAAAATTTCCGCGATCTTCGCACGCAGCTCGAAGCGCAGGGCGCGACGTTTTCCAGCGAGACCGATACCGAGGTCGTCGCCCATCTCGTCAATTCGTATCTCGCCAAGGGCCTGTCACCCGCCGATGCGGTGAAGGCAACACTGCCGCAACTGCACGGTGCGTTCGCGCTGGCCTTCATCTTCAAGGGCGAAGAAAATTTGATGATCGGCGCCCGCAAGGGTTCGCCGCTCGCGATCGGCTACGGCGACGGCGAGATGTATATCGGTTCCGACGCCATCGCGCTCGGACCGTTCACCGACACCATCAGCTATCTCGATGACGGCGACTGGGTTGTGCTGTCGCGGAACGAAGCCACCGTCTACGACGACAAGAACGCTGTCGTTGAACGCGAGATCGTCAAGCACAACACCGCGACGTCGCTGGTGGACAAGGCGAACTACCGCCACTTCATGGCGAAGGAAATTCACGAGCAGCCTGAAGTCGTCGGTCATACACTGGCGCACTACGTGGACATGGCCACCGAGAAGGTGGCGATGCCGGTCAAGCTGCCGTTCGATTTCAAGGACATTCAGCGATTGTCGATCACGGCCTGCGGTACCGCGAGCTATGCGGGCTTCGTAGCAAAATACTGGTTCGAGCGGCTGGCGCGGTTGCCGGTCGAACTCGATGTCGCCTCCGAGTTTCGTTATCGGGAAGGACCGCTGCGCAAGGGTGACCTCGCGATCTTCATTTCGCAGTCCGGCGAGACCGCCGATACGCTGGCGGCGCTGCGCTACGCCAAGTCGCAGGGGCTGCACACGATCTCCGTCGTCAACGTGCCGACTTCGACCATCGCGCGCGAAAGTGAGACCGCGCTGCCGACGCTGGCCGGACCTGAAATCGGCGTTGCTTCGACCAAAGCCTTCACATGCCAGCTTGCGGCGCTGGCGGCGATCGCCATCGCGGCGGGCAGGGCGCGCGGCGAACTCTCCGAGACCGACGAGACGAAACTCGTGCACGGCCTCATCGAAGTGCCGCGCCTGATGACGGAAGCACTCGCCCTCGAGCCGCAGATTGAAAAACTCGCCCGCGACATCGCCAAGAGCCAGGACGTGCTCTATCTCGGCCGCGGCACCAACTATCCGCTGGCGCTGGAAGGCGCGCTGAAGCTGAAGGAAATCTCCTACATTCACGCCGAGGGCTACGCGGCCGGCGAACTCAAGCACGGTCCGATCGCGCTGATCGACGAAAAGATGCCCGTCGTCGTGATCGCGCCTTATGATCGCGTGTTCGAGAAGACGGTATCGAACATGCAGGAGGTCGCCGCGCGCGGCGGCAAGATCATCCTGATGACGGACGCACGGGGCGCCAGGGAAGCCACCGTCGACTCGCTGGTGACGATCATTCTGCCCGATATGCCGGCCACGGTGACGCCGCTGGTCTATGCGATCCCGGTGCAGCTGCTGGCCTATCACACGGCGGTTGTGATGGGCACTGACGTCGACCAGCCGCGGAACCTCGCCAAATCTGTGACCGTTGAGTAAGACGCAGGCAGACAAAGGGTCGCAGCGCGGGCGGTTTGCGCCTGGAAAAGTCTGATACAGTGGTGTCGCAATAATTTGCGATGTTGTTCCAACATTTCGCGTGAGGATGGTTCGGTTCTGCGATGAATGAGACCACGCCCAACATGATCCCGGGAGGCATCCCGCCCGTTCCGCCGCCGGAGGCGCCGCGCGGTGCGATGGCGCGGCTGCGCCGCTATTTCCTCACCGGCTTGATCATTGCCGGTCCCATAGCGATTACGATCTACCTGATCTGGTGGTTTGTGACGTGGGTCGACGGGATCGTGCGGCCGTTCGTGCCGGTCGTCTATCGTCCCGAGACCTATCTGCCGTTCGGCTTGCCGGGCTATGGCCTGATCGTCGCTTTCCTTGCGCTGACCTTTCTCGGCTTCCTTGCGGCTAACCTGATTGGTCGCACGCTTGTCGAGTTCGGTGAATCGCTGCTCGGCCGCATGCCGGTGGTGCGCGCGATCTATCGCGGACTGAAGCAGGTGTTCGAGACATTGTTTTCCGGCAATGGATCGAGCTTTCGCAAGGTTGGTCTCGTGGAGTTTCCGTCGCCGGGAATGTGGTCGATCGTGCTGATCTCGCAGCCGCCAAGCGTGGAGATCGCCGCGAAACTTCCGCAGGCAGAAGAGTTCATCTCGGTGTTTCTGCCATGCGCTCCGAACCCGACGACCGGCTTCTTCTTCTATGTCCCGAAGTCCAAGCTTATCGAAGTCGACATGAGCACCGACGCCGCGGCGACATTGATCATGTCGGCGGGCGTGGTGCAGCCGGGCAGCGACGCGCAGAAGAAGGTCAACGCGCTGGCCGAAATGGCAAACGCCGCGCGCGTCGC
The DNA here is from genome assembly GCA_030652315.1 of Afipia sp. Taxonomy (GTDB): domain Bacteria; phylum Pseudomonadota; class Alphaproteobacteria; order Rhizobiales; family Xanthobacteraceae; genus Afipia. The sequence goes on from JAUSAX010000030.1 coordinate 7,172, forward strand.
GACGGCGTCGCAGACGCCTGCGAAGGTGGACTAGGGCAGGCTGCTCTGTAGCATAGGATGAGCCGCTGTTGCTCGCCTCGTCATTGCGAGGAGCACTTGCGACGAAGCAATCCAGCTCTTGCTTGTGGCTGGCTATTTTCTGGATTGCTTCGCTTGTAATGACTGGGACAGCACCGCAACTCACATCAGCGACTCGTAAAGATCGATCCAGTCCGGATTGATACTTTCTATCAGGAGAAGCTTCTTCGCTCGGCTTCCAGCCTTGATTTGTTTCTCGCGTGCTATTGCTTCAAGCATTGTCTCATGAGGCTCATACCAGACCAGAATCTTGCAGCCGTATTTGGTCGAGAAACCTTTCACCGCCCCTTCGCGATGTTCAAAGGCTCGTCGGGGCAAGTCGGCAGTCACACCCGTGTAGAGCGTCCCATTGCGCTCGGTGGCGATGATGTAAACACAAGGCTGTTTCACATGTCTGAGACTGCCATTGTCGCATGAGCTGTCAACAACGTCATTGCTTGCGAAGCGAAGCAATCCAGACATGCCGCGACGAGTAGACGTCAGCGAGGGAAGAACTGGATTGCTTCGTCGCTACGCTCCTCGCAATGACGGCGTTTGTTGCGAGCGCCTCGTGCTGTCTAATTCACCCCGCCCCGATCAGCGGCAACGCTTCGTCCCGTTCATACAGATAGAGCAGACACCGCAGCGCTTCGCCGCGCTCGCCCTTGAGTTTCGGATTGTCCTGCATGATCCGCACCGCTTCGTCGCGGGCCTGCGCGATGAGCTGTGCGTGGACCTCGGGCCGCGCGATGCGATAGCCGGGCAGGCCGCTCTGACGGGTGCCGAGCACTTCGCCTTCGCCGCGCAGGCGCAGGTCTTCCTCCGCGATGCGAAAACCGTCGGTGGTTTCGCGGATCACCTTCAGGCGTGCGGCGGACATCTCTGTGAGCGGCTCATGATAGAGCAGCAGGCATGTCGAGGCCTCGGAGCCGCGTCCGATACGCCCGCGCAACTGATGCAATTGTGCAAGGCCAAAGCGCTCGGCGTTCTCGATCACCATGATGGAGGCGGCGGGAACATCGACGCCGACCTCGACCACGGTTGTCGCCACCAGCACCTGAATCTCGCCGGTAGAGAATTGCGTCATCACGCGGTCTTTTTCGGTGCCTTTCATCTGGCCGTGAACCAGGCCGATGCGATCACCGAAACGCTTTTGCAGGATCTCAAAGCGCTTGGTCGCGTTGGTGAGATGTTCGATGCCTTCGGCCTCGGATTCCTCGACGAGCGGACAGATCCAGTAGACCAGCTTGCCGCCGTCAATGGCGCGGCCGACCGCGTCGATGATCTCGCCGGTGCGGCTGTCGGCCACCGCGCGGGTGTCGATCGGCTGACGGCCTGCGGGCTTTTCACGCAACTCCGAAATATCCATGTCGCCGAAATACGTCAGCACCAGCGTGCGCGGGATCGGCGTCGCGCTCAGCACCAGCACATCGACGGCTTCGCCTTTCTCAGTCAGCGCGAGGCGCTCGCGCACACCGAAGCGATGTTGTTCATCGACGACGGCGAGCGCCAGCGCCTTGAAGATCACATCGTCCTGGATCAGCGCATGGGTGCCGACCAGAAGATCGATCTCGCCGTCCGCGAGTCGTGTGATAATGTCACGGCGTTCCTTGCCTTTCTCGCGGCCGGTGAGAATGGCGACGCGTAGTCCGGCGCGCTCCGCCAGCGGCGCGATGGTCTTGATGTGCTGGCGCGCGAGAATTTCCGTTGGCGCCATTAGCGCCGCCTGTTTGCCGGTCTCTGCCACGGCGGCCGCGGCCAGCAGCGCCACGACGGTCTTGCCTGATCCGACGTCGCCTTGCAGCAGGCGCAACATGCGGATCGGCTGGTTGAGGTCGCTGGCGATGGCCTTTGCCGCGTCCTGCTGCGAGGCCGTCAGCGCATAGGGCAGCGCGTTGATGATCTTGTGACGCAGATGCCCGTCGCCGGCATTGCGCACACCGGCGGGACGGCGAAGCTGCGCGCGCACAAGCGCCAGCGCCAGTTGCCCAGCGAGCAGTTCGTCGAATGCGAGCCGCGACCAGTATGGATTCTGCGGCAGGATGTCGGTGAGTTCGAACGGTTCGTGGACCCGGTGCAGCGCCTCGGCAATTGGCGGGAACGAACAGCGGCGCAACACCTCGGGGCTGATCCACTCGGGCAACGGCGGCAGCTTCTGCAGCGCCTGCGCCATCGCGCGGCGGATCGATCCGATGGCGAGGCCTTCGGTCAGCGGATAGACCGTGTCGATCTGCGGCAGCTTCGCCAGACCTTCCTCGTCCACCACGCGGTCGGGGTGCACGATCTGCAAGGTGCCGTCGAACATCTGCGCGGTGCCGGACACGAAACGCTTCTCGCCCTTCGGCAGCAGCTTTTCGATGTATTCGGGCTTGGCGCGGAAATAGGTCAGCAGCACGTCGCCGGTCTCGTCGCTGGCGTAGACGAGGTGGGGTGCCCGCGAGCGACCGGGAGGCGCTGGCCGGTGACGGTCGATGGTCACTTCCAGCGTCACCACGGTTCCGGGAACGGCTTCACGGATGGTCGGCCGCGCCCGGCGGTCGATCACATTCGTCGGCAGATGCAGCAGCAGATCCACCAGACGCGGCGTCTCGCTGCGGTCGAGCAGATAGCGAAACAGCTTGTCCTGCTTCGGCCCGACGCCTGTGAGGCTCGTGACGGGCGCGAACAGCGGATTGAGCAGGGAGGGGCGCATCGAGAAACCTAAAGCGGAATTTCGGGCCGAATCGCTGCCCAACGTCATTGCGAGCGTAGCGAAGCAATCCAGATTCTTTTGTATCATACATGAAGAACTGGATTGCTTCGTCGCTTGCGCTCCTCGCAATGACGGCCGCGGGGGCCCGCCATGACGCCCAAGCGCAGCACGCACGCGCAGGAAAATACTGACAGCGCCGCTTTCGATGGCTATATCAGCCTTCCCGGCACGTCCGGGCTTTTTGCGTTGGGGAAAGCGACGGACATGACAGGTACGACACGATCGAGCGATGGCCTCGACGACAGGCGCAAGCGCCTGCTGTTCCGTTGCTGGCACCGCGGGACGCGCGAGATGGATCTGATCCTCGGGGGCTTTGCCGACGCGAATATCGCGGCGCTGTCCGACGTGGAGATGACCGACCTCGAAAGCCTGATGGAATTGCCGGACCCTGACCTTTACGCGGCGTTCAGCGGCGCGCAGCCGCTCGTGTCTCCCTACCAGGACGGCATCTTCATCCGCATCAAGCAGCATCTCGACGCGAGCCAGCGCCGATGAAGTCGCCTGTCCGATCCCCGGCCCAACTGCTTCGCCCCGGTCATGCACTGACGCTGTCGAACGTCGCCGACGGCGCGGAGGCGCTGGTGGTGTCGGACATGGCGCGCGCGGTTGCTGCCAAGCCGAACCCGCCCGCCATCAGTCTCGCCGTGGTTTGCCGCGACGGGCCGCGCATGGCGCAGCTGGCGCGTGCGCTGGAATTCTTCGCGCCGGATTTGCCGGTGATGCAATTCCCGGCATGGGACTGCCAGCCTTATGACCGCGTGTCGCCCCATGGCGGCATTCTGGCGCAGCGCCTGACCACACTGGCGAAACTGTCGC
>JAUSAX010000037.1 GCA_030652315.1 Afipia sp.
ATCTATGGCGAGGAGTCGTTTGGCCCTCTCGTGACGGTCGTCCGGGTCAACGGCGTGGACGAGGCTGTGCGGGTTGCGAACGACACCGAGTACGGATTGTCGGCCGCGGTCTTTGGTCGCGACATTGCGCGCGCGTTCGATGTTGCAAAGCGGATCGAGTCCGGCATCTGTCATGTCAACGGGCCGACCGTGCATGATGAAGCCCAGATGCCATTCGGCGGCGTCAAAGCGTCAGGCTACGGGCGCTTCGGAGGCAAGGCGGGTGTGGCTGAATTCACCGAACTGCGATGGATCACGATAGAAACCGGCCCGCAGCACTATCCGATTTGAAATAATCAGGGAAGGTTCCGAAGAACAGACAACCAAAACTAGCAAAATGGAGGAGGTGCACAATGACGCGCAAGCAAGGCTCTCTGAACCCGTCGTGCGGTTCAATCACGCGATCAGGGGCGTTCGGCATGACGCGTCGCCGGGTGATATCGCTGGCCGGCGCCGCAGTATTCCTGCCGCTGATCGATCGGCGTCCCGCACGCGCGTCGAACTGGCGCCCGACGAAGAGCGTTCGCCTTGTCGTTCCTTTTGCTGCCGGCGGCGCCAACGACATTATCGCGCGCGTACTCGCCGAGCGCTTGAGCGCGATGTGGGGCCAGCAGGTTTATATCGAGAACAAGCCCGGCGCAGGCGCCAATATCGGGACGACTGAAGTGGCGCGCGCCGATACGGACGGACATCATCTTCTGATCACATCGAGTGCGATTGCCGTGAACCGCTTCCTTTTCGAAAAGCTGCCCTTTGACCCGATCGCCGACTTCGCGCCGGTATCACTGGTGGCGGTCATTCCCAATGTGATGGTCGTTCCAACCTCCTCGCCGGCACGAAGTGTGACCGACTTTATCGCAATGGCAAAGGCGAAGCCGGGGACATTGAATTTCGGCTCCGCCGGTATTGGCTCGTCGCTGCATTTGATCGGCGAGTTGTTCAAACGCTCCACCGGCATTGATATGAAGCATGTGCCCTATCGTGGCGCGGCGCCCGCGATGAACGATCTGATGGGAGGGCGTATCGACGTCATGTTCGATACAGCGACCGTATCCATGAGCCAGATTCGTGGCGGCACGATCCGCGCGCTGGGCGTTTCGACGCGCGAGCGCATTCCGGTCTTGGCCGAGGTGCCGCCGATCGCCGATACCGTGCCCGGCTTCGATGTCGGCTCCTGGTTTGCGCTATTCTACCCAGCGAAAACGCCGCGCGATATCGTCGAGAAAGTATCGGAGGACGTGCGGGCGGCCCTGCAGCATGACTCGGTGAAGGCCCGGCTGGAGGACCTTGGCGCTCGCGTCGCCGGTTCGACCCCGGATGCGCTCGCGAGCCATGTGAGTGCCGAGATGGATCGGTGGGGTACAGTCATCCGCGAAGCCGGCATCAAGGCGCAGGACAATTGAACGGCCCATGGGCTCGCGTGGAGTAGCATGATGACGACAAGAACGCCGGCGGCAACCGAAAAGATAACCGTTCGAGAAGCGACAATCGATTTGCTACGCCGGCTCGATATGACGACAGTGTTCGGCAACCCCGGCTCCACGGAGTTGCCGTTCCTGAACAATTGGCCGAATGATTTCCGTTACATTCTCGGCTTGCAGGAAGCGTCGGTTGTGGCGATGGCGGATGGCTATGCGCGTGCCACCGGCCGCGCCGCCTTCTGCAATCTGCACTCCGCTGGCGGCGTCGGTCACGCGCTCGGAAGCGTCTTCACGGCGTTCCGCAATCAAGCGCCCCTGGTGATTTCTGCCGGGCAGCAAGCTCGCAGCCTCCTGCCGATGCAGCCATTCCTCGGCGCCACGGAAGCGGCGAACTTTCCTCAGCCCTACGTCAAATGGAGTTGCGAACCGGCGCGCGCTGAGGATGTGCCGGCGGCCCTGGCGCACGCCTATCATATCGCCATGCAAAGGCCTTGCGGGCCGACTTTTGTTTCCATCCCGATGGATGACTGGAGCGCCGAGACCTATCCCACCGCCGCGCGCATTGTCAGCCGCGACACGGCGCCTGATCCTGATCTGCTTGCAGCGCTGGCGCGCGCGCTGGGGAGTTCGGAACGTCCGGTGCTGGTGATCGGACCGGAAGTCGATTCCGAAGGCGCGGGCGAGGCGGCCGTCGCGTTGGCCGAACGTCTCTGCGCCCCGGTCTGGGTCAGCCCCTTTTCGAGCAACGTCGGCTTTCCGGAAGAGCATCCGCTTTTCGCCGGTTTCCTGCCTGCCGCACCGGGAGCGGTATCGGCGGCTCTATCTCCTCATGATCTCGTTGTCGTGCTGGGAGCGCCTGTCTTCACCTTTCATGTCGCCGGCGATTGCGCGCTGTTTAGGAGCGATACGCCGCTCTTCCAAATCACGACAGATGGCGAGGCAGCCGCAGCCGCGCCGATCGGGACGGGCATCGTCGGCAGTTTGCGTCTCGCGCTGCCTGCGATCATGGCGCTCTTGCCCTCGCGCAACCGCGGCGCGCCATCGCAACGCCCCTTGCGCGAGATACCGCTGGCACGCGATCCCATCCCTGCCGAGTATTTGATGCATATGATCTCTGCGACGATGCCGGCCAGCGCCATCATTGTGGAAGAGGCGCCATCGCATCGGCCCGCAATGCACGAGCATCTGCCGATCCGCGGCTTTGGCCAGTTCTACACGATGGCGAGCGGCGGGCTTGGCTATGGGCTGCCCGCCGCCGTCGGCGTTGCGCTGGCGAAGCCGGAACAGCGCGTCATTTGCATCATGGGGGACGGCTCCCTGATGTATTCCATCCAAGCCCTTTGGACGGCAGCGCAGCATCGCCTGCCGATTTCGATCGTCGTCGCCAACAACGGCGGCTATGGCGCGATGCGCTCGTTCAGCCGGACCCTGAATGTCGAAGGCCCGCCGGGCATTGATCTTCCCGGCATCGATTCCGTGCAGATCGCGGCCGGGTTCGGCTGCGCCGCCTCCCGAGTCCGTGACGCCG
>JAUSAX010000041.1 GCA_030652315.1 Afipia sp.
AACGCGGGCCCGATCGACACCCGGGTTCAGCAATTGCAAAGCTTCTTCCCGGATGGGGCTGAGGTAATCCGAGGGGTCCATGCTCGCGGGTGGCGACGGCAGCTGGTTGTTGGTCACGTCTCCACCCCAATACCTTCAAAAATGATTGGCTGTTGGACCTGCATGACGGACCTTCCCTGACCAATGATCATGCGTAGAACTAAACGAATTCTTAAGAAAACCGTAGCCGTGCGCCACTCAATGAAAATCCCTTGACGGCGGCAGGATCCGCACATTGCGCGGATGGCGGATTTTCCGGGCAGGATTGTCGGGATGCTCGCGAGGATCGTCATTGAGCGGCTCGATCAGCGCGATGGGTGGAGCGAAAGCGATACCCATCATGCTTCGCACGAAGCGGTGATGGGTTTCGCGAAAAGCTCAACCCATCCTACGAGCTGGAGCAGTGCGACCGGCAATTCGTGGCGCATCTTGTAACCGTTCGACTCAGCGCACGGCAACCGTCAGCGCCGGCGCTTGACTCAACAGAGGACATCGTCGGTTCCGTTGCAGTATCCGAAAGGCGTGCAGACAGCGCCGCTCGACCAGGGTAGCCCATCCGGTTGTTGCAATTACAAGTCGAAGGTGTAAACGTGCCGCCGCTTGGACTTGCAGGAGGAAATTCGTGCGCAGGATGTGTTTTGGCGTCGTCGTCTCAGTCGTACTGGCCGGAAGCTTTGCAAGTACTGCCAACTCCCAGACGGGTACACCGGTTGAAAGCCCAATTCCCGCTGCCGTCGTCAAGGACTGCGAAGCCCGCATCCGGAAGGAAAGTCCAGAAGTCAAATTCGTAGGCCCGTTCGCTCGCCTCAGGTATAGTAACAGTGACTTCTGGAAACCGATTCAGGACGCAAGAGTCCTTTGGATCGCAGCACCGACGAGGGCGCCTGGATTCATGGGTCAAATCGTCAAGCACTCCATGGGATGCAAATATCAGATCACAGATGGTAAGCCTGTGTTTGAACAACTGATACCTGAAATCAACCTTCCACGGCGCGCACTCATGCCCGGAGAGAAGTAATCCAGCCCCTGTTCTCCGGCAGCTCGATTGATTTTATGAGGTCAAGCCTCAATGAAAATCCCTTGACGGCGGCAGGATCCGCACATTGCGGGGATGGCGGATTTTCTGGGCGGGATTGTCCGGATGATCGCGGCGGTCGTCGTTGAGCGGTTCGATCAGCGCGGGACCGGCCGGCACGGCATGCTTGCGACCGAGCGCGTCGTTGGCGAGGCCGACCAGATCGTGCGAGCGGTCGGTGAGGCGTTGCGCGACCAGGTGCGTCACCTGTTCGGGGCTGCTCTGGATGTAACCCTCGACCAGGAGGAGCCGCGCGCCCATCACCTCCTTGCGAAAATTCTCCATCACCTGCGGCCACACCACGATATTGGCGATGCCGGTTTCGTCCTCCAGCGTCATGAACACGACGCCCTTGGCGCTGCCCGGCCGCTGCCGCACCAGCACCACGCCGGCGCAGCGGACACGCTTTCTGTCGTTGGCGTGACAGACATCCTTGCAGGCGACGACACGCTCCCCGGTAAACATCGGCCGCAGAAATTCCATCGGATGGCCCTTCAGCGACAGCCGGATGGTCTGGTAATCGGCGACCACCTGCTCCGGCAGCGGCATCTCGGGCAGTGGCTGGGCGGCTTCGTCGGGCTGCTCGCGCGCGGCTGCCGCCGTAAACAATGGCAGCGGAACATCGTCCGGCAGACGCCGCACCGTCCACAAGGCTTCGCGCCGGTCGAGACCCAGCGAGCGGAACGCATCCGCATCCGCCAGCAGGATCAGCGCACGCTTCGGCAGCCGCGTCTCGCGCGCAAAGTCCTCCAGCGAAGCGAACGACTTCCGCCCCCGGGCGGCAACGATCCGCTGATCCCAGTAGTCCATGCGCGGTTTCTTCTCAGATTTTCCGAACTTCTCGGAAAGCCTGTCATCAACATCGAACACTTCGAAACCGTCGATCTGGCGAAAGCCGAGCCGCACCGCATTATACTTGCCGCTACGCTCCAACAGAGTGTTCTGGCCAAAGCTGAACGACACATCGATCTCGCGCACCGCAACACCATTTTTGCGCGCGTCGCCGACAATCTGAGCCGGCGCATAGAATCCCATCGGCTGCGAATTCAGCAGACCGCAGCAAAAGGCATCGGGATGATAATGCTTGAGCCATGACGACACATAGACAAGCTGCGCGAAAGCAGCCGCGTGACTTTCGGGAAAGCCATAGCTACCGAACCCTTTGATCTGGTCAAAGCAACTCACCGCAAATTCAGGATCGTAACCACGGGCGATCATGCGATCGACCATGCGCCTTTCGAACTTCGGCATCGTACCGACATTACGAAATGTCGCCATGGCCCGACGCAATCCGTTGGCCTCCTCGGGCGTGAACTCCGCTGCTTCCATGGCGATGCGCATGGCTTGCTCTTGAAACAACGGTACGCCGAGAGTCTTGTGCAACACCTGTTTCAGTTCGTTTGCGTTGCCGCCCTTCGGATAGGGATATTCGATCTCTTCCGGCTTCATGCTTCGTCGCTTCAAGTACGGATGCACCATGTTGCCCTGGATCGGTCCGGGCCGCACAATGGCAACCTCGATCACAAGATCATAAAACGTGCGGGGCTTCAGACGCGGCAGCATGTTCATCTGCGCGCGGCTCTCGACCTGGAACACGCCGAGGGATTCGCCCCTGCACAGCATGTCGAAAACTTTACTGCTGTCTTTGTTTTCCGACTTGATGTCCGCGAGTTCGAACCGCTTGCCCTTATGATCCGCGATCAGATCGAAGCACTTGCGAATGCAGGTCAGCATTCCGAGTGCCAGCACATCGACCTTCATCATTTTCAGGGTGTCGATGTCGTCCTTGTCCCATTCGATGAAGGTGCGGTCGTCCATCGCGGCATTGCCGATAGGCACGTAACTATCGAGCCGATCCTGCGTCAGCACGAAGCCGCCGACATGCTGCGACAGGTGACGCGGGAATTCGATCAATTCGGTGGCAAGTTCGACGGCGCGGCGGATCATCCCGTTTTGCGGATCAAACCCTGCCTGCCGGATCTGCATGTCGCTGACGCCGGTGCCCCAGTTTCCCCACACCGTATCGGCCAGCGCCGCCGTCACGTCTTCCGTCAGCCCCAGCGCCTTGCCGACATCGCGGATGGCGCTACGCGGACGATAATGAATGACGGTGGCCACAATCGCCGCGCGGTGACGGCCGTAGCGATTGAAGACATATTGCATCACCTCCTCGCGGCGTGAGTGCTCGAAATCGACATCGATATCCGGCGGCTCCAGCCGTTCCTCGGAAATAAACCGTTCGAACAGCACATCCGTCTCTGCAGGGTTCACCGAAGTGATGCCAAGCATGTAACATACCGCGGAATTCGCTGCGGAACCTCGGCCCTGACACAAGATGCTCTGCGACCGCGCGTAGCAGACGATGTCGTGAACCGTCAGAAAGTAATGCGCGTAATCGAGCTTTTCGATCAGCCTAAGCTCCTTGTTCAGCGTACCGCGAAGCTTGTCATCGATCCCTTCGGGGAAATATTTGTCGACACCAACCCATGTCAGGTCTTCGAGATGCTGCTGTGCTGTCTTTCCCGGTGGCACCGGTTCGTCCGGGTACTGATATTTCAACTCGTCGAGCGTAAAGGTGATGCGTTCTGCGAAGAGCATAGTTTCCGCAACCGCCTCCGGATAATCGCGAAACAGACGCGCCATCTCATAGCCGGGTTTCAGATGCCGCTCGGCATTGGCTTCGAGACGTGTGCCGACATTCATGATTGTTGTCTTTTCCCGGATGCAGGTCAGAACGTCCTGCAAAGGACGGCGCTCCGGGTCATGATAAAGCACCTCGTTGGTCGCGAGCAGCGGCACACGGGCCGTTGAAGCGATGCGCTGGAGCTTCGCCAAACGCCGCCTGTCGTCACCGCGATACAGAAGGCTTGCTGCCAGCCAGGCCTTCTCTGCACGACTGCGCTTCAACCGATCGAGGACCTCCAGGATCGGTGTGACTTCAAAGCGATGCGGCAGCGTCATGACAAGCAACTGCCCTTCGGCAAAGTCCAGCAAGTCATCGAGGTTGAGATGACATTCGCCCTTCCCGGCCGCAAGCTTGCCGCGCGTCAGCAACTGGCACAGCCGGCCATAGGCGGCGCGGTCGCACGGATAGATCAGAATGTCGGGCGTCCCGTCCATGAACACCAGACGTGAACCGATCAGCAGTTTCGGTTTGCATGTGACCTCGGGATTTTCGAGTTCCTTGTATGCTCGAACGACACCAGCCAGCGTGTTGCGATCGGCAATGCCAATGACCGGCAAGAGAAGCTCGCTGGCCCGACGCACATATTCCTGCGGCTGCGAACCACCGCGCAGGAACGAGAAGTTCGTCGTAATACCGATTTCCGCGTAGTCGGTGGCTTTCATGCGAATAACCCGTGCACGAACCATTTGGGCGGAACGGGCTTATCTTTTTCAGAGACTGGTTCGCTGTAGAGACCGTCACGATAGATCCAGAAGCGCATGCCTTCCGCGTCCTCGACGCGGAAATAATCCCGCGTCAGAGCTTCTCCCTTATGCCGCCACCATTCCATGGCGATCCGTTCGGGGCCTTCCGCGCGAACCACCGCATGAGTCGCCCGACGCCATTTGAACCGCGGCGGATGTCCGTCAGGAACGGCCGCGGCTATCACTTCGATTTCCTCGGGCCGTTCGAACAGACGCAGCGGACGCAGCGGCGGCTCGGCCTCGGCGCGCACGGGCCATTCGGCAACAGAAGCCGCAGCAAGATACTGCTGCGCAGGCAAAGGCATGACCGCGCGTTCCGGAATGTGCGTGTCCAGCGGCAGATGCACCACGACACGCTTGCCGCCGATGCGCGCGGCAAGACGATCGACCAATGCTGCGACTTCATCGTTGTCTTGTGCACGCGTATCGAAGTCGCGCTGCTCCTGCACCACGATCTCGACACGGCTGGCTGAAAGGCGGATGAGATCGAAGCCGAAGCCGGGATCGAGCGGATCGGCCAGCGCATCCAGCCGTTCGCGAAACAGGCGGTCGATAACGTTGACCTTGGTGACGGGCTGTCCGGTTTCCACCGCGATGGTGCGCACCGCGCCGTCGGTGCGGAAGAAACTCGCTTCCAGCCGACGCGCGCCCTTGCCCTGCTTGTCCATCGCCGCGACCAGCATCTGCGCGAGTCCGGACAAAATAGCCGCGATCACACCATCCGTCGCGACCGGCTCGGCGAAACGCTTCTCCACCATGAAATCCGGCGGCGGCTTGCGCGGGCTGATCGGCGCATCGCCCTGCCCCAGCGCCTGCTGCAACAGGCTGGTGAACGCAGCCCCGAACCGCGCGGAAATTTCATGCGGCGCACGCGATGCCACATCGCCGATGGTCTTCAAGCCGGCACGGCGCAACCCGCGCGTGATCGCATCATCGGCGCCGAGCGCGAACACCGGCAACGGCGCGACGGCGCGCGCTTCCTCACCATCGGGAACGATGCAGCTTCGCGTGGCCTGCGTCATGACGCGCGCGCAAACCGGCGTACTCGCAATCGCCGCATTGACGACGAAGCCCTGTCGGCCAAGCGAGTCACAGACCGTACGCAGCATTGCGGCCTCGCCGCCAAACAGATGGGCGCAGCCACTAATGTCAAGAAACAGACCATAAGGCGGATCGAGCGCCACCAGCGGCGTGAAACGGTCGCACCAGTCGGCGACAGCTTCCAGCAGGCCCCTGTCCGCCGTCTCGTCGGCGTCAAACACCTGCACCTTGGGACAAACCGCGCGCGCATTGGCCAGTGGCAGGCCGATCTCGAGACCGATTTCGGCAGCGGCATCGTTCAGCGCCGATATCTGCAGCGCGTTGTTCAGCTTCGTGACAACGACGCAGGGATGCGCATCATCCAGCGCGGCGTCTTGCCCCGAAAACTGGCGCTTCAATCGGTCGGTCGGCAGGCGCGGCAGCCACAGGCTGAGAATACGTCGCGCTTTCACGGAAGAGGCCCTCACCACATTTCCACTCCATGATCCATCGCCCGGTCTGGCCGTGACGGTTGCGAACAAGCTGTGCGTCGAGCAGTGGCGCGCCCCATGCCTCCATCGCGGAATGTGACGGCGCAGCCCGCACCGCCCAGCGCGTCTCCGCCGTGCTGGCGGATGGCGTCGCCGCCGTGCGCAGCACCAGACACGCGACGTTCGAGGCGCGCGCGGCGAGCGTCAGCCTGCGGCTCGTCACCAGATCGAGCTGGCGCACCTCGCCCCAGACATCCAGCACCACCGCGCCCAGCGCGTCGCAGGCGAGCGCGTCGGCTGCGGCACGCAGCGCGGTTTCGGCATCTGCCGCCCGCACGGTGACCAGCAAACGCGGATCGAGGCCGAGTTCATTCAGGCCGCTCATCGACAGCGCGCCGGATTCCCGTTCCGCGAAATCCTGCCGGACCCAGACCAGCGGCCGCCGCCCGGTCAGGCGATGGGCGAGGCCCGCGATGAACCCCGTCGCCGCAGCGCCGTGGCGGCCGCCCTCGGCGAACACCTCATGCAGCGCGCCGCGCACCAGCCCGCCCTGCAACAGGGCGTCGGCCTCGGCGTGGCCGAGCGCCACGCGTGAAAGCCCACCGGCCTCGCCCTCCAGGCGGCCGATGGTCCCCCGCAGGGACGCAAGCGTATTCATGCGCGCGCCGTTCATGCGCCGCTCCTGGATTCCGGGTCCGTCACCCGCAATGGATTGAGCGAATGACGGCCTCATTTGTTCATGATATGTTCTAATATAAAGCTAAGAGTACCCGAAGAGTCAATCGCCTTTTCCGTCCCATTTTCTCAAGCAAGGCCAATGCAATCCAAGATTTGGACCTTCCCGCCAGTTCGCTGGGTGGGACTTGCCTCAATCTTGAAAAACAAAGGTCCACCGGCTGACCCGCAGCCGATGGACCTGTTTCCCGCCAACCTGCTCGTCTCAAGCCGCGAGCGCCTCGGAATTCACAGCGCCTTCAGCAAGCGCCGTGAGGTCCTTGTCGGTCTTGCGTTCCTGCTGAAGCGTTTGGTCCAGCAATTTCACGGCTTCATTCATGCCAAGCTGGGTGGCCCAAGCCTTGAGCGTGCCGTAACGCGACATTTCATAATGTTCCACTGCCTGCGCTGCCGCGAGCAGTCCGGCATCGAGCGCCTCGGTGCCTTTGTATTCGTCCATGATCTCCTTGCCCTCGTCGAGGATTCCCATGATCGCGTCACAGGTTTTGGCCTTCGCGGGCTTGTCGATCAATGCGAACACCTGCTCGAGGCGATCCACCTGACCTTCGGTTTCGGTGTGGTGCTTCTTGAATGCGGCGCTCAAATCCGCCGAATGGGCTGCCTTCGCCATCTTGGGCAGCGCCTTCAGTATCTGCTTTTCGGCGAAGTAGATGTCCTTGAGGGTATCGTGAAAAAGGTCGTTGAGATCCTTGTCATTCGGCGCAGCTCGTTTGGCCACCATTCGCTTCGGTGCCGATTTCCTGGCTGATTTCTTCGCTGATTTTTTGGCTGACTTTTTCGCTGGTTTCTTCGTTGCCATGTGTCCACTCCGCGATCTTGAAAGGGAGAGTTCCCGCCCTCCCAACGCGATGTGATGATCATGGTTCCGAACCAATCAGCCCGCGAGCTGGGTCTCAACCAGTTTGATCCAATAGGATGAGCCATAGATGATGGCGTCATCGTTGAAGTTATAGGCGGGGTGATGAAGCCCCGCGCTGTCGCCGTTGCCGATAAAGATGAAGGCGCCCGGCCGCGCTTCCAGCATGTAGGCGAAGTCTTCCGCACCCATCACGGGCGGGATCTCGGAACTGACATTGCCCTCGCCCGCGATATCGGCAGCGACCCGCGCGGCGATACCCGTTTCGGCGGGATGATTGACCAGCACCGGATAACTGCGTTCGTAATCGAGCGTGATCTTCGCACCCGAGAGCTGCGCAACACCGTTTACGACCTCGCGCACCCGCTGCTCGATCAGATCGCGCACTTCGGACGTCAGCGTGCGCGCGGTGCCAAACAATTCCGCGGTCTGCGGGATCACGTTGCGGGCGTTCCCGGCATGGAACTCACAGATCGAAATCACCGCCGCGTCGAGCGGATCGACGCTGCGCGAGACGATCGACTGCAAGGCGGTGATCAACTGCGCGCCGACCAGCACCGAGTCGATGCTCTTGTGCGGGCGCGCCGCATGTCCACCCAGACCTTCGATATGAATGTTGATGTGATCGGTCGCGGCCATCGCGGGTCCGACCCGCGTCGCAAATGTGCCGATCGGCATACCCGGACTGTTGTGCATGCCGTAAACCTGCTCGATCTTGAAACGGTCCATCAGGCCGTCCTTGATCATCGCGGCGGCCCCTGCACCGCCCTCTTCGGCGGGCTGGAAGATCATCACAGCGTCGCCCGCGAAATTCCGCGTCTCGGCGAGATAGCGCGCGGCACCCAGCAGCATGGCGGTGTGACCGTCATGGCCGCAGGCATGCATCTTGCCGGGCACGGTCGAGCTATAGGCAACGCCGGTTTCTTCCTCGATCGGCAGCGCGTCCATGTCGGCGCGCAGACCAATGGCTTTCAGGTCGCCGCCGTTGACGGGCTTTCGCCCCTTGATGACGCCAACCACGCCGGTGCGCCCGAGGCCTGTCGCAACCTCATCGCAACCGAATTCCCGCAAGCGGTCGGCAACGAATGCCGCAGTGCGATGCACATCGTACATCAACTCCGGATGTGCGTGCAGATCGCGGCGCCAGCCCATGATTTCAGGTTGCAGATCGGCGATGCGGTTGAGGATGGGCACGGCGGTAACCTCACAAGATCAGGACGACAAAAGCTAGCATGAGCCCGCAGGAGACCCAACATCCGCGCAAACGGGAATTGCGTGGAACCACACTGTACAGCGAACCCCGGCCGGGGCCATAAGAAGAAAAGTCTCGAACTTGAATAGAGAAACGCAGGACAGGGAATGGCGAAACGTCTCGAAGGAGATTTCGACTATATCGTCGTCGGCGCCGGTACTGCCGGTTGCATCGTTGCGAATCGCCTCTCGGCAGATCCCCGCAAACGCGTGCTGATTCTGGAGGCCGGCGGCAAGGACAACTGGATCTGGTTTCACGTCCCGGTCGGCTATCTGTTCGCCATCGGGAATCCCCGCTCCGACTGGATGTTCAAGACCGAACCGGAGGCCGGGCTCAATGGCCGCGCGCTGGCTTATCCACGCGGCAAGGTGATCGGCGGATCGTCTGCGATCAACGCCATGATCTCCATGCGCGGACAGGCCGCCGATTACGATCACTGGCGGCAGCTTGGGCTGAGTGGCTGGGGCTGGGACGACGTGCTGCCCGCCTTCAAGAAGCTCGAAGATCATTTCCTCGGCGAGAGCGAACATCACGGCACCGGCGGCGGCTGGCGGATCGAAGCGCCGCGGCTGTCATGGAAAGTGCTGGATGCCGTCGGAGAAGCCGCGCATGAAATGGGTATCCGCAAGACACTCGACTTCAACACTGGCGACAACGAGGGTATCGGATATTTCCACGTCAACCAGAAACGCGGCCGGCGCTGGTCTTCCGCGCGCGGATTTCTGAAGCCCGCGCTGGCGCGACCCAATCTTCGTCTCGAAACCAACGTGCTGGTCGACAAGGTGATCGTCGAGAACGGACGCGCCGTCGGCGTGCGTTTCAGCCAGGGCGGCGAAATCATCGAAGCCCATACACAAGGCGAAGTGATCCTTTGTTCGGGTTCTATCGGATCGACGCAGGTACTGCATCGCTCCGGCATTGGCCCGCAGGAATGGCTGTCGCCGCTCGGCATCGAACCCGTTCTGGATCGTCAGGGTGTTGGCCGCAATTTGCAGGACCATCTGCAACAACGCGCCATCTATAAAGTCGAGGGCGTGCGTACACTGAACGAGACCTATTACAATTTGTTCCGGCGCGGCTGGATGGGCGTCGATTATCTCCTGCGGCGGCGCGGACCGCTGACCATGGCGCCATCGCAACTCGGTATCTTCACGCGATCCGATGCGCGTCAGGAACGCGCCAATATCCAGTTTCACGTCCAGCCGCTGTCACTCGACAAGTTCGGCGAACCGCTGCACCGCTTCCCGGCCATCACCATCGCCGCCTGCAATCTGCGGCCCACCTCGCGCGGCAGCGTGCGCATCAAGTCAAATACACCGGATGAGGCACCCGCCATCGCGCCAAACTACCTGTCGACGCCCGAAGACCGGCAAGTCGCCGCCGACGCTATCCGCGTGACGCGGCGGCTGATGAAGCAGCACGCGCTCGCGGCCTATCATCCGCAGGAATATCTCCCCGGCCCGACCGTAGGCGATGACGATGCATCACTGGCGAAAGCAGCCGGCGACATCGGTACCACGATCTTTCATCCGGTCGGAACCGCGAAGATGGGTACATCCAGCGATCCTCTTGCCGTGGTCGATGAACGCCTGCGCTTTCACGGCCTCAAGGGGCTGCGTGTCGTCGATGCGTCGGTGATGCCGACGATTACATCCGGCAACACCAATACGCCCACCGCGATGATCGCGGAAAAGGGCGCGGCGATGATTATCGAGGACGGGCGATAGCAAGCGACCGACGAAATTAGGCACGGAGCCTCAACGTACTCAGTCGTCATCACCGGGCTCGTCCCGGTGATCCACGTCTTGCTCGCGACGCTGTAAGGAAAGACGTGGATGGCCGGGACAAGCCCGGCCATGACGAACTTTATGTTTGCGATCCTTGATAGATCATCATGGCCTGATCGCCATGCGCGCCACGCCCGGCGTGCGTAGCGGCTCTGCCAGCCGCGCGAACTCGCAAATCAGCGACCGGGTCTTGCGCGGATCGATGATCTCCTCAACCCAGAACTTCTCAGCAGAGCGGAATGGCGACCGCAGCTTGTTGAGCCGGTCCTCGATCTCAGCCAGCTTCGCCTTGGGATCTTCAGCGGCCTCGATGTCGGCGCGGTAAGCGGCCTCGATACCGCCCTCGAGCGGCAACGAGCCCCAGTACGCCGATGGCCATGCATAGCGCATCGAGAACCGGCCTGCCGGCTGATGCACAACGCCCGCAACGCCGAAGGAATTGCGAACGATGATCGTGCACCACGGCACGGTGGTTTGATTGACGGCGGTCATCGCCCGCACGCCATGCCGGATCGTCGCTGCCTTCTCGGCCTCAAGCCCGATCATGAAACCGGGGCAATCCATTAGATAGACCACCGGAAGATGGAAGGTTTCCGCGAGATCGACGAAGCGCACCACCTTCTGGCACGCTTCGGCGGTCCATGATCCTCCATAAATATAAGGATCGCTTGCCAGCAGCAGCACAGCGCGGCCGTCAAAGCGCGCGAATCCTGCGATCACCGATCGGCCGAAATTCTGCCCCATCTCAAAGAACGATCCCTTATCAACCACCGACTCGATGATGGGCCGCATCTTGTAGATCTGCTTGCGGCTGCGCGGCACGATGTTGAGCAACGCCTCGTCGGTGCGCTCCGTATCGTCATCGCAAGGCGTGGTCGGCGGCAGGTCAAACACAGACGACGGCAAGTAGGACAGAAACTTCCGCGCGCACTCGAACGCTTCCTCCTCGGTATCGACCGCGTGATCGACCCCACCCGCCTTGGTCTGTATCTGCCAGCCGCCAAGCTCCTGCTTGTCCAGCGACTGTCCGAGACGCGCGACCACCGGCGGACCCGCGACGAACATCGCGGATGACTTGGTCATGACTGAATAGTGACTGGCTGCGAGGCGCGCCGCGCCAAGACCCGCAACCGAACCAAGGCCGAGACCCACGACAGGTACACGCGCCATGTTCGTCGTGGTGTACCAATACCAGGTTGTGCCACCAACGCCGCCCGGCAGATTCGCAGCACCTTTCGTTTCGATGGTCTTGACCGAGCCACCGCCGCCGGATCCTTCGATCACGCGAATGATCGGCATCCGGAAATCGTGCGCCATCTGCTCGGCCATTGTCGGCTTCGCGGAGATCGACGCATCCGCCGAACCGCCGCGCACGGTGAAATCGTCACCAACAACGACAACTGGACGCTTGTCGATCTTGCCGCGACCGAACACGCAGTTGGCCGGCGTGAGCGCCTTCAGTTCATTCTTCTCATCATACTCCGCTGTTCCTGAAATCGCTCCCATCTCGTGAAAGCTCTTCGGATCGACCAGCTTGTCGATGCGCTCACGCACGGTGAGCCGGCCCTGATCGTGCTGTCGCTTGACCTTGTCGGCGCCACCCATCTCTTTCGCAAACGCCTCGCGCCGCGCGAGTTCGTCGAGTTCAGGCTTCCAGTTCATTATCGCTCCTTGGCGTAAGCGCGTTTTTGTTCTGCTTGACAGAATAAAGTTTTCTCTTGCGGAAGACGCTACCTCGGGCAATCTTTCGTCACAACAACAAGCCGCGCGGGCATGCCCTGCTCAAAGCGGATGGGGGAATCAAATGGCAGAGATCAAGATCGTCACCGAGGTTGCCGGCCGCGTTTGCGCGATTGCGGCCAGCGCCGGCGGCAATATCGGAAGCGGTGACGACGTCATCTTCGTCGAAGCCATGAAGATGGAAATTCCCGTCCCTTCGCCTGCCGCAGGAAAAATAAAATCGATTCTCGTCAGCGTCGATGATGTGGTGGCAGAGGGACAGACAATCGCCACGCTCGAAGCGTGATGCACGACGTCTCCGCGACAAACTGTCTAGTACACCTTAGTAGGCTTGCGGGCGTTGCACTGGCGCCTGCACGATGACATGATCCGGCAAAATTAAAAACGCATTTCGCACAGCGAAAGCAAATGGGAGGGATACTTCATGACGCGGCATATCACTGCGGTTGCAGCCATGGTTCTTGCGGGCACGGCGGTTTCGCCGGCACTGGCGCAGGAGGTCAAACTTGCACCGACCATGGCGTTCACCGCCTACGACACCGGCACGTCCGGCTTCAACATTGCCGTTGGCGTCGGCAAAATGATGAAGGACAAATACGGCTCGGACATTCGCGTGCTTCCGGCAGGCAATGACGTGGCGCGTCTCGCGCCGCTGCGCGCTGGCCGCGCCGTGCTGGCCTGGATGGGCACCGGCGTTTATTTTGCACAGGAAGGCGTGTTCGAATTCGGCGTCAAGGAATGGGGCCCGCAGGCACTGCAGATGACCCTCTCGACGATCGACTGTAACGGCCTGTCGGTCGGCGTTACAAAGGATGCCGGCGTCAAGGAGTGGAAGGATTTCCGCGGCAAACGGCTCGGCTTCGTGGTCGGCTCGCCTGCCTTGAACCAGAACGCCCTCGCGATCATCGCTTATGGCGGCCTCACGCAGAAGGACGTCAAGATCGTCGAATTCGCGAGCTACGGCGCGATGTGGAAAGGCCTCGTCAATAACGATGCCGACGGCGCATTCGCCTCCACGGTGACCGGCCCTGCGAAAGAAGTCGAAAACTCGCCCCGCGGTCTCATCTGGCCGCCGCTTCCGCCAGAAGACAAGGCGGCTTGGGAGCGCGTCAAGAAAGTCGGTGCGTTCTTCAATCCGCACTCCACGACCTGCGGCGCCGGCATCGAAGCCTCCAAGCCTCAACAGCTCGCCACCTATCCCTATCCGATCGCGACCACTTACGCGACGCAGCCGGTGGATCAGGTTTACTCGATCACCAAGGCAATGATTAACGGCTACGATTCGTACAAGGACTCCGCGCCCGGTTCGGTTGGCCTTGAAGCCAAGCGTCAGACCAAGCAGTGGGTCATTCCCTATCATCCCGGCGCGGCCAAGGCTCTGAAGGAAGCCGGCAACTGGACCGACGCCGATGAGAAATACAACAACGACCTGATCAAGCGGCAAGGCGTTCTGGCTGACGCATGGAAAGCCTACAACACCGCAAGTGCACCGGGAGAACCGCCCGCATTCCTCTCCGGCTGGATGGCAGCACGCAAGGCAGCACTCGCCAAAGCCAATCTGCCAAATGGGTTTGAAGACTAGCGATCTCGATCTCTGCATGACGGACGGCGCTACTATCTAAATCCGGGATCGACCATGACAGCTTCGTCCAACAAAACCGGCGTTCCGGCTTCCGCATCTACTGCGGCTGCCGGAGCAGCCACGCCAGAGACAATCCAGATCGGCGATCCCCACACCGCTGTTGCCGACCTTCAGGAATCCGAGGTCACCCGCGTAAGAACCTTGCGCGGGGGATGGCGCTGGGCGTTGCTCGTAGCAACGGCCGCGACGATCCTGCTTTGTATCAACCAGCAATTCTCGCTGCGTTTCTTCATCGATTACACCCAGCTCAACACCGAATACTTTTACGTGCTGATCGCGTTGATGCTGCCATTTACGTTCCTGATCTTTCCAGGCTCCAGTAAGGCACCACTTGACCGCATCCCCTGGTATGACGCCCTCCTGTTCGTGCTGACATGCGTCGCAGCGATCTGGCTGATGATGAACATCCGCAAGGCAGCAGCGCTCGGCTGGGAGTTTGAAGGAGCCCCACGGAACGTGATCGCAGCCGGTCTGGTGATGTGGTTCGTCCTGATGGAGGCGCTGCGCCGCACCGGCGGCTGGAGCCTGTTGCTGAGCGTATTCCCTTTTACGCTCTATCCGCTGTTCGCTGACGCAAAATGGCTGGGGCCATTCCGGGGCACACAGTCCACCCTCGAGCAGACAACTGCCTATCACATGCTGTCGGGCGAGAGCCTGCTCGGGATTCCGATCCAGGCGTTCGCGGACACCGTGATCGGCTTTCTCGTGTTCGGCACGGCGCTGATGATGACCGGCGCGGGCAAATTCTTCATCAACATCGCCTTCGCTTTATGCGGAACGTTCCGGGGCGGAGCCGCGAAGGTCTGCGTTTTCGCAAGTGGTCTTCTCGGCACGGTTGGTGGAAGCATCGTTTCGAACGTCCTCACCGCCGGCACGATGACAATCCCGGCGATGAAGAAAACAGGATTCACGCCATCCTACTCCGCCGCGGTCGAAGCATGCGCCTCCACCGGAGCGGTGCTTGCGCCTCCGGTTCTGGGTGCCACCGCGTTCGTCATGGCTCAGTTCCTGAATACAAGTTACGCTGACGTCGCATTGGCTGCGACCATTCCATCAGTGCTGTATTATTTCGGCTTGTTCGCGCAGGTCGACAGCTATGCCGCCCGTCATCAGCTCAAGGGGTTGCCGCGCAAAGAACTCCCGCGCCTCGGTGACGCATTCAAGGAGGGGTGGTACTACCTCTTCGTCATCGTCGTCCTCGTGGTGATGCTGCTGTACTTCAAACGCGAAAGCCATGCGCCGTTTTATGCAACCGCGATGCTGGTCATCCTGCATCAATGGTCGGGACCTGCGCCCTGGAAACGTGCCAACACCGCCGTTCTAGTTCTATCGGTCGCGTTGACCGGCGCCATGCTGTGGTTCGACATCGGCAATCCGTTCCTGTGGGGGATGTGCATCTTGGCCATCCTGAATGAATTCTTTCCGGGAAAGAATTGGGGTGGTGGCCGGTGGCTTCATTTCCTTGAACTGAACGGAAAGACGTTCGTTGAACTCATCGCGATCCTGGCGGGCTGCGGCCTGTTGATCGGTGCGTTCTCCCTGACCGGCGTGATCTCAAGCCTCGCCAACGATCTTCTCAGCATCGCGGGCGGCAACGCCCTCCTCCTGCTGGTCATGTGCGCGGTCACGAGCCTCATTCTCGGGCTCGGGCTGACGACCACGTCTTGCTACATCTTTCTGGCCATTCTGGTGGCACCCGCCCTGGAGAAACTCGGTCTCAACAAGATGGCCGTCCACATGTTCATCTTCTATTGGGGCATGCTCTCGTCGATTACTCCGCCAGTCGCCATCGCATCGTTTGCCGCTGCCGGCATTGCTGGAGCTCCGGCCATGAAAACCGGATGGGAAAGCATGTGGGTAGGCAGCATTATTTACTTCATCCCCTTCTTCTTTGTGCTGAATCCCGCGCTGTTGCTCCAAGGTGAAAATCCGTATCTTGAGGCGCTCGGCCTCACCGCAATCTCTTGTTTCGGGATTGTCTTCATCTGCGGCGGCATCCAGGGCTATCAGGCCTATGTCGGCGATCTCAGGCGCGCCGGTTTCATGGAATGGCCAATTCGCGTGCTGCTGATCATCGGCGGCTTCACCATCGCCACGCCGGGCGGCGGCATCATGCCGATCTCGCAATTGCAGATCATGGCACTGGGCCTCGCCATTCTGGTTCCGACCGTGATCGTTGCTCTGCTGCTGGTCCGGCGGAACCCGATTACACCTAGGAAACTCTCGACCAGCTAGCTGTGGCCCGAAAGCCGGCGCACTGCGCAACGATCGAAAACCGCCGACAAAGATGTGGCGACAATTCGCGTTCCGTCATGCTGCTGGCGCGAAGGAGATCGTGCATCCACGCCACACCCTGTCGAAATAGGCCACCCTTTCGGCGTGAATGGCTTGTATCTGGCATTCTGATGTGTTCGACCTATGGTTCGTCGAACGCTAGACCTGATAAGGGATAACGATGTTCAAAGCACTTCTCGCGACCACCCTGCTTGTCTCGGCAACTGTTGGCGCGTTTGCGCAGGCCCCGCAGCGCGGTGGCACACCGGAAGAACAGAAGGCCTGCTCTCCGGACGTCTCGCGCTATTGTCGCGCCGTGATGAACGATGGCGATCTCACGGTCCTGGGCTGCCTTCAGGCACACCGCGCGAAGATCAGCAAGAAATGTGATGCGGTTCTGCGCAGCCACGGCCAGTAAGCGGCCGCGCTTCCACGCATTTCCTTACATACCTGAATGAGCCCAACCAATCAGCCTGACGTCGTCAGGCTGATTTTCTTGCTGCGTTATCGACCAGAGTCTTGCCCAACGACCAGATCGCACCGGGCACACGATGGCTGCTTTCGATCACTGAATCGAACGAACCCGTGATCCAGTTGCAGTCCTCCTGCGTGATCGTCAGCGACGGCAGCAGCTTGATCGTGTGGCTGGCGTGACCGGACACCTGACTGAGGATCTTGTGATCCTTGAACAGAGGAATGGTGATCAACTGGCAGAACAGGCCCTTGCTCGCCGCTTCCAGCATGGTCCAGGACGCCTTGAGCGCCAGCGACTTCGGCGGTCCAAACTCGACGCCGATCATGAGCCCTTTGCCGCGAACATTCTTGAGCAACTCGTAGCGCGGAACCATTGCAGACAGCGCCGCAAGAAGCTCGGCGCCACGCTCTGCTGCGTTCTCGATCACCTTTTCCTGTTTGAGCGCTTCCAGCGTCGCGATGCCGGCAGCCATGGCGAGATCGTTCTTGGAGAACGTCGATCCGTGCACGACGGCGCGGTCCATGCGGTCGAAAATCTTGTCGAAAATCGCCTTGCGCGTCAGCACAGCTCCGACCGGCACGTGACCGCCGGAGAGCGACTTCGACAGCAGCACCATGTCCGGTTCGACGTTCCAGTGTTCGACGGCAAGAAAACGCCCGGTGCGGCCCATGCCGGTCTGGATTTCATCCGCCACGAACAGCGTGCCGTACCGTTTGCACAATGCCGCTGCCGCTGCGAGGTAACCGTCGTCGGGCATGTTGACGCCCTTGCCCTGAATCGGCTCAACGATAAAGGCCGCGACCTGGCGAGAAGCCAACGCCTTCTCGAGTGCCGCAAGGTCGTTGAACGGAATCGAGAAGCAGTCCGGCAGCAGCGGGCCGAAGCCATCGCGGAAATTCTTGTCGCCGGTCAGAGACAACGCGCCGTAGGACAGCCCGTGATAGGCATGGTCGCAATAGACGATACCGGTCCGGCCGGTCGCGCCACGCGCAAACTTGATCGCAGCTTCAACACATTCCGTCCCTGAATTCGCGAAAAATACCTTGTCGAGATAGGGCACATGCGCGATCAGGCGCTCGGCCAGAATGCCGGCCAGCGTGGACAGATCGAGCTGAACGAGATTGGGCAGATCACTGTCGAGCACGCTCTTGAGGGCGTCCTTGACGGTCGGATGATTGCGGCCGAGTGCGAACACGCCGAACCCGCTCAGGAGATCGAGATAGCGATCACCATCGCGGTCGAACAGATATTGCCCCTGCGCCCGCTGGAAGCCGACGTCATAACCGATGGTCTT